>SECN01000702.1 GCA_004173515.1 Myxococcaceae bacterium
TTCTCCGCCACCGTGCCCGAGGCCCCGGACGAGGTGCGCTCCCAGGTGCACTACGTGGCCCAGCGCGCCGCGGGCTTCGGCGCCGCGCGCGAGGTGTGTGAGTTCATCCTGAAGCACCGTGCGCGCATCGCGCCGGTGCCCTGAAGAGGCAAGCACCGCATGAAGAGGGGGATGTTGTTGGGGGGAGTCCTGGTGCTCGCGGCCTGCGCGAGCACCCGGCCCGTGACGGCACGCGCGGTCGTGAACTGCATCATCACGAAGCAGGGCCGGGCGGAGCACTGCAAGGCCCGCGAGTGGGAGGGGCCTCTCACCGCCGAACAGCGCAAGGAGATCTTCGACCACATCGAGTCCGGCCAGTACAAGCCCGTCACCCACAACGGCACGCCGGTGGATGTGCCCTACACCTTCCGCTTCGAGTTCCGCGCGCCCATGCCTCCCGCCGACGGAGGCACCCTGTTCCCCGAGGACGGAGGCCTGCCACCGGTGGGGCGGTGACGTCTCTTCCAGAGGCGCACCCTCGCGGCGTCGGACCTCGGACATGACGGTGCCCACCCGCGAAGGGTCCGGGGCCCGCGCGGCGCTGGAACGGGGGCCCTTCTGACTCATCGTCAAACCGGAGGGATGGGGAAAAAGCCCAAACGTTCGTTCCTAAAAACGCCTGCCTCCCTGCCGTGAGTGCAGGTTGTCGCTCCTGGAGGCCGTTCCTACCTTGCGCTGCCTGACGGTCGGTGGACGACCCGAGACACCTGGGAGGCGACGTGGGGATGCGGCGGATGTGGCTCGGACTGACAGCGGTCGTGGGGCTCGCCGTCTCCACGGGATGCGGGGGACCGACCCCGGAGGACTCCGAAGCGCGGCTCGCGGCGTTGGAGGCCGAGGGCAAGCAGATGGACCACGCCCTGGACGCGGTCGAGGACCGGCTGATGGGCAGCCAGGGCCGTCTGGCGATGTGGAGCGAGCTGGGCCGGCGCCACCAGGAAGTCAGCGTCGTGCAGTGCAAGGTCGCGGACGCGCACCTCGCCGCCATCATGAAGCACTACGACAAGCAGGACCAGAAGGCGCGGACCATCAAGCAGCGCAACTCGATGGCGTCCGTGGACACCGCCGTGCTCACCTCCGGCAAGGCGCCTTCGCAGCAGGGCCGCAACTAGCGTCCGCTCAGCCTCTGCGGGCCAGGCGCGCGCGGAAGTGCTTGTCCACGGCGATGACGCCGTGGAGGAACAGCCCGGGCATCCACCGGCGCATGCGCCAGAACCAGCGCGCATCCATCATGGGCAGCACGTGCGGTGCGTTCCGGTCCACGGCCGTGAGCAACCGCCCGGCGACCAGCTCCGGGCCCACCTTCGAGCCATCCACCAGCCTCGCGCCCATGCCCTTGAGCGAAGGGTCCGAATAGCGCGCCGACGCGGCGATGTTCGTCCGGAAGAACGTGGGACACGCCACCGTGACGCCCAGGCCCACGGGCTTGAGCTCCGCGTAGAGCGTCTCCGACAGCGCCACCACGGCGGCCTTGGACGCGTTGTAGGCCGCCAGGTGCGGCGCGAAGATGAGCCCCGCGGCGGACGCGATGTTGAGCACGTGCCCCGTGCCCTGCTTGCGCATGCGCGGCACGAAGGTGTGGCAGCCGTGGATGACGCCCCACAGGTTCACGTCCAGCACGCGCCGCCACTCCGCGAGCGGCAGATCGCCCACGTCTCCCACCGCGCCCACGCCCGCGTTGTTGACGAGCAGGTCCACGCCGCCGAACGCGTCCTCCGCGGCGCGCGCCAGGGCCTCCACCGCTTCGGGGTTCGTGACGTCGCACGGGAACACGCGCGCTTCGCCGCCCAGTCGGGTGACGCGGCGGGCGGTCTCCTCCGCGGTGGCCGGGTCCACGTCCGACACCAGCACCCGCGCCTGACGCGCCGCCAGGGTTTCACACAGCGCGCGGCCCAGGCCACTGCCGGCACCGGTCACCACCGCGCGAGGACGAGAGGGAAGGCTCATGGTTTCAAGGCTCCGGGTGGGGGCGGCGGGCATGGGCGTGACGCGACAGGGCTAGCACGCCTGGAGAGAGGGGGGCTATCGGGCAGGCAGGCGCACGATTCGTGACCCGGGCGCGGAAGTTGGCTAGAACCCAGGCCGTGCAATGCGCCTGGTTCGGAGCTCTGGCGGTCGTGTCGGCCATGCTCCTGGGATGCAACAACCTGGAGTCCTGCGGCTCCACGTCGGTGGACATCACCCGGACCGACGGGAGTCTCTACCGTTGCGTCACGTCCGAGGACTGCCCCCGGACCTCGCGCGTCTCCGTGTGCGTCACGGATGTGTCCTCGGAGCGTGAATGCGTGCGCTGCGACGAGACGCGCTGCGTGCGCCTCATCCCGGAGTCGTGCGAATGAAGCAGGAAGCCCGGCGCTGGATGTTCATGTGGGCGGTGGGGACGCTGGCCGTCACGGGCTGCCGCGACAAGCCGGTGGACCACATGCAGCGCGCGCGCGACGCCATCTTCGAGAAGCGTCCGGACGAAGCGCTGGTGGAGTACCGCAAGGC
>SECN01000703.1 GCA_004173515.1 Myxococcaceae bacterium
GGCATCCTCTTCGTGTTCCTGGTGCTGGCGGCGCAGTACGAGAGCTTCAGCCTCCCGTTCGTCATCATCCTGTCCGTGCCCCTGGCCATCATGGGCGCGCTGGGGTTGCAGGTGGCGCGCGGCTTCGCCAACGACGTGTTCTGTCAGGTCGGTCTGGTGATGCTGGTGGGCCTGTCGTCCAAGAACGCCATCCTCATCGTGGAGTTCGCGGAGCAGCTGCGCGAGCAGGGCAAGAGCTCCCTGGAGGCGGTGGTGACGGCGGCGGAGGTGCGGCTCAGGCCCATCCTGATGACGTCCATCGCGTTCCTGCTGGGCGTCGTGCCGCTGATGACGGCGTCGGGCGCGGGCGCGGCGGCGCGCAACTCGCTGGGCACCGCGGTGTTCGGCGGCATGCTGGTGTCCACCGTCGTCAACCTCATCTTCATCCCCGGCCTCTACGTGCTGATGCAGAAGCTGCGGGGCGACGCGAAGCGGACCAGCGACACGGACGTCGAAGCCCTGCCGGCGGCGCACACGCCCTGAGCTGACGGCGCCTGGAACAGCAAACCGCCCTCCCCTCCCGACGTGGAGAGGAGGGCGGTTTCGTTTTCAGCGGGCTGGGGCGTGCGTCAGATTTCGTGCGCGGTCTGCTCGTACACGAGGACGTGGCGCGAGCCGGGCAGGAGGATGATGTTGAGCGTGCGCCAGTTGTCGCCGTTGGGGCCGGTGCTGAACTCGCGGAAGTAGCTCTTCACCTGCGCGTTCGTCCCCAGCTCGCCGTAGGTGTCGAGGATGGCCTGGTGCAGCGGCTGGAACTGTCCGTACATCCGCGACTGGAACGCCGCATAGGTGTACGTGCCGGGGTTCGGGTCGTTGCGGTAGCCCCGGTACTCGCTCTTCGCGAGCACCGCCGCCGCGGCCGCGTCCACCGTCGCGAACGTGGAGTACGGCCACGCGAAGTCATACCGGTCCAGGAAGGAGTACATGTCCTCGCGGTACGCATTGGCCCCGTTGAGCAGCGCCTGCAGGTTTCCCTCCAGGGGGAACTGCGCCAGCGTCACCGGGGCGTTGGTCGGCGCCGGGGTGGGGTTCGCCACGCACGCGCCGCCCACGCACGAGGCCTGGAGGCGGTACTGCTTGCCCAGGCCGTTGCTCCAGCCCACCACCACCAGGTACTCGCCCGCCGCGTCGAAGGTCGCGAGCGGAATCTTGCTCAGCTCGCCGTAGCCGGAGTCGTCGTCCTGGAAGAGCACGCGGGTGCCGTAGCTGCCGTTCACGTCCTTGGGGCCATACACGAACAGGCCGGTGTCCACGCCCACGCCCGTGCCCAGGTGCGTCACCTCCAGCGCCACCTGCGTGTGCGCCGCGACGGTGAGCTTGAAGCCCTCATAGGCCGCCGACGTGCCGGTGTTCGACGCCACCGCGCCACCCACGGGCAGGGAGCCCAGGTAGCTCATCCAGCTGCCGAACGGCGTGGGCGGGGCGGACACCAGCGACTGCGACGCCGTCGTCACCGTGTCGCCGTCCACGGGAGCCGGGGTCTGCTCCGGCGCGCCGCCACAGGCGCCCAGGAGGCCCACCGAGGACATCCACAGCACCGCGCTTCGCACTGCCGTTCCACGCTTCATCGCCGCCACCTTCGTTCAAGGAGGGC
This sequence comes from Myxococcaceae bacterium, assembly GCA_004173515.1. Taxonomy (GTDB): domain Bacteria; phylum Myxococcota; class Myxococcia; order Myxococcales; family Myxococcaceae; genus Corallococcus. The sequence continues at coordinate 1,634 of SECN01000703.1, forward strand.
GGGAGGAACCCGCCCCCGGGAGTGAGGCGGTCCCTGTGACAGCTTGAAGCCTGGAACTCAAGCAACAGGTGAAACACAGGCGCCCCTGGCGAGACATGCAACAGGGGCGCCCGTCTCGGCGTCTTAGAAGCTGGCGGTGGTGGTGATGCTGCCGCCAGCGGCGGGCGTGTTGACGGTGTTGTTGCCCCCGCCCTGCCAGACGAGGTTGCCGGCGCCGTCACGCTTCACGCACTTCCACTGGATGGAGGTGTTGGCGGGCATGGCGTAGGTGGCGCGCCAGGTGGGGTACGCGGTGGGGCTCAGAATCTTGGTGGTGGCCGTGCCGCTCCAGTTGGCCAGCTCCGTGATGCTGCCCGTCACGTAGACGTTCTGACCCATCACCGTCGTGCCGTTGTTGCACACGAACTCCACGTTGGCGGTGGTGCCCGTGGGCGGGGGGGTGCCGCTGGAGGTCCACACCGAGTAGTCCGTGCCGGAGGCGGCCAGCGTCCAGCCGGTGCCGGGGCTCCAGGCCGTGGCGCCAATCTTCACCGCCACCTTGCCGGCGATGGTGGCCGCATAGAGGCCCGCTTCCGCGCGCAGGATGGTGACGGGGGACTCCGACGTGAGGCCCGCGTTCTTGCGGATGGTGATGAGGTCCTTGATGGCGGTGCCCAGGCCCCAGTTGAAGTAGTGCGGCCAGTAGACGGTGGGGATGCCCGGGTGGGTCAGGATGTAGGCGTAGCCCTGCATCACCTTGGTGCACGGCACCGGCCAGTGGTTCTGCCCGTTGCCACACGCCTCGCTGGGGCCCGTGTCGTGGTTGTCCACGAACGTGACGGAGCGGGACGGCCACCAGCCGATGGTGCCCGCGGGCTTGCCGTCGCTGGCCTTGAGGCGCGCGTAGTTGTTGTTTCGCGTCGAAGTAGTTCGTCGGCCAGTGCTCACCGACGCAGAACCACGGCGCGGTGTCCGTCACGTACTCCTTCACGTAGGAGCCCGCGAAGCCCTTCACGAAGTCGAAGCGCCAGCCCGCGAAGCCCACGCCCTTCAGGCGGCTGTTCATCCACGTCTTCAGGTCCGCGCGCACGATGGCCTGCGAGTGGTCCAGGTCGCGAGCGGCCGCGTAGCCCTCGCCGCTGTCGGCGTTGCCGCAGGCCGTGGCCCACTCATCGCCCCTGGCCACCGTGTTGCAGCCACCCCAGGTGGGGTTGGTGAAGTCCGCCCAGTTGGCGGTGCCCACGCGGTGGTTCACCACGATGTCCGCGATGGGCTTCACGCCCTGCGCGTTGAGCGCGGCCAGCGCGGCGGTGAGCTCCG
>SECN01000208.1 GCA_004173515.1 Myxococcaceae bacterium
CTGCCACCGTGCCATCCCAAGGAGCCCCCATGAAGCAGCCCCTGTCCCCCCATGCCCTCATCGCCGCCAGCGCGGTCTTCCTGCTCGCCGGTTGCGGCGCCACCGAGGAGGAGGCCCCGGAAGCCTCGGCCCCCCTCACCCAGCAGTCGGAGCTGCTCGCCGCCTGTCAGGACACGACGGAGCTGGAGGAGGTCGCGGAGCACTCCTGCACCCACGCCGAATACGGCCCCTTCGAGTCCGTCACCGCGGCGCCCCTGGGCGGTCCGTCCTTCGTGGACGTGAGCGTCGAGCACACCGCGTACAACATCACCCTGCCGGCCATCACCTACAAGAACTGGACGCTGGGCTACGCGGGCTCCGTCATCTTCACGCCCGAGGAGTCCAACGAGTTCGCCTTCCTCACCTCCGGCTACCGCGCCGTGCGCATCGTCAACGCGGCCACGAACGAGGAGGTCGGCCTGGAGTGCCGCTACCAGGTCCCGCAGGAGGTCTGCGGCACCCTGCGCACCGCCGTCACCGCGGACCTGGAGGGCGGCATCGACTACCGCGTGGACTTCGCGGCCGTCGTCCCCCAGGCCGCCACCTTCCTGCTCGTCGTCGAGGAGACGGCGCACGAAGGCCACGAGGAGTAGCCCCTCCAAGGGCGCCTGAAAGGAGGCCCCGGACCGCCTCCGCGCGGCCCGGGCCCTCCCAACATCATGAAACCTCTGTATCTCAATTGCATCTACATCCAGATTCCGGCCAGGAAGTCCTCCCATGCGCATCCCGTTCCGAGCCCTCCTCCTGGCCGGCTGCATCGCGGCGTTGACCGCCTGCGGCGGCGACGACGCCCCGCCCGACGACGGCACGCCGCGGGAGCAGACCGACCCGTGCGAGCCCAACGGCCACATCCACCGGGAGCCGGAGGGTGACTGGTGTCACTGCAACCGGGGCTACCTGGCCAGCGAGCAGGGCCTGTCGTGCGTGACGGATCCAGACTACGTCCCGCGCGAGGGCTTCGACTTCGGGGACAACGGCGAACACGCCTGCTTCCACGTCGCGAACGGCCCCTTCTCCACCGTCACCGCCTCCCCCGACCGACAACCGCGCGTGGATGACTTCCACACGCACTACACCGTCAAGCTGCGCCAGGAGGGCGGCGCGTCCGTGGGCACGTTCAACTTCAAGGCATGGGCCACCGGGGACTTCGTCCTCTACCTGAGCACTCCGGACATCGCCGTCACCGTGAAGGAAGGCGAGCGCATCATCGAACCCGTCGCCACCCGTGCCACCGGCCCCTTCTGCGACGGACTGAAGCAGATGGTCGGCTACGAGCTGACCGACAAGGTCCAGTACACCATCACCTTCGGCCCCACCGCGCTCACGCAGCTCGGGCTCGTCATCGAACACCTCCAGTGACCCGGACCTTGAATCACCCGGGACACTGTTGAAACGCAGTTGCAATTACGGCATGACTTGCGCCACCGGGCGCACCGGCGGCTTGAAGCCGCATGGCACCCCGCGCCCGGCATCCCGAAAGGAACAACCCCATGATGAAGACGAAGCGCATCGCGCTGAGCGCGCTGTTGTCGCTCGGCCTGGTGGCCTGCGGCCCGATGGAAGAGCCGGAGTCCACGTTCGAGGCCCAGGACTCGCAGGAGCTGGAGGCCGGTTGCACGTCGCTGGGCACCGGCATCACCACGCACGCGTGCACCCACGCCAGCAACCCCACGGACCATGTGTCCATCACGGCGAGCGCCACGCGCACCACCAGCGCCCCCGCCATCAGCACGAAGCACAAGGCGTACGACCTCGCGCTGCCGTCCGGCGCGGAGGGTTCGGTGACGTACGTGCCGGCGACGACCGGCTCCTACGCGTTCTTCCGGACGCAGAACGTGGCCCTCACCGTCGTCAATGGCAGCACCAGCGCGACGGTGGCCTCGGCGCTGACGCACACCGTGTCGGCCTCCGGCTGCTCGCTCGTGTCCGTGTCCGTCTACGACCTGACGGCCGGCACGACGTACATCCTCGCGACGGGGCCGGCGACTGGCAATGCCATCACCGTGGTGCCGGAGTTCCTTAACGACACGCGCACCCGCTACTACCAGGACGCGGACGGCGACGGGTACGGCAACAACGCCACCTCCGTCTACACCGCGTGCACGCCGCCCTCCGGCTACACGACGCAGCGCTTCGACTGCAACGACACGCCGGGCTCCGGCGCGGGCATCAACCCCGGTGCCGCTGAAATCTGTGGCAACGGCATCGACGACAACTGCGACGGGTCGCAGTGCTAGCGCGCTGGGTTCCCGTCCCACGCTGACGCGGACCTGAACAAGGTCTGCTCCCGCGCCGGAGCGCCTCCCTCGGAAGGGGGCTCCGGCGTGGGCCTTTCCTCCGTGACTCTCCCCTGAAGGAACTCCCCGATGCGCCTGTCCTCCGCCGCCTTCCTGTTCGCCACCTGCGCCGCGCTCACCCTGACCGGCTGTGATGACGAGGCCCCCACCGTCACACCGGACGCCGGCACCTCGGCGGACGCGGGCACCGACGCGGGAGCGGACCTCGATGCCGGAACCGACGCGGGCACGGAGCCCGCGTCCACCGCCACCGTCACCGCCTCGCTCCCCGCCGAGGGCGCCACGGACGTCTACCCGCTGGAGATGTACCTGGACACGTCCGGCGCGAAGCCGCTCATCACCTTCCGCAAGGTGCTGTCGCTCACGTTCAGCGAGCCCATGGACCCCGCCTTCGCGCAGGTGACGCTGCGCGACCGCACGGACATCACGGTGCCGGCCCGCGTGCTCACCGGAAGCTGGTCCGGGGATGCGCGCACGCTCACCGTCACCGTGCCGCGCACCGAGGAGAGCACCCGACCCCTGGAGGTCTCCACGCACTACCGTCTGGGGCTGGGCGCGCTGAAGGACGGGGCCGGACATGCGCTGGGGCCGACCACGTCGGGCCTGGGCGACGGCGCGCTGGACTTCACCACCGGCGAGCGCGATCCGGAGCTGGAGCACGCGTGCACGCACACGCTCGTCAACACGCCGGAGGCCGTCACCGCGGGCCGCACGCCCTTCGACTTCCCGCCCGACACGAACACCGGCCACGCGCGCTACGACGTCACCCTGCGCTCAGGGGCGACGGGCTTCGGGGGCTACACGGCCTTCATCTCCGACCCGGAGAACACCGAACACGTCACGCTCTACCTGGACCGGGAAGTGACCACGAAGGTCACCAACGACACGGCGGGCGGGACGGACGTGGCGTCGGAGCTCGCACCCGCGCGCTTCATCTGCGGCGGCATCACCCACACGCTGATGTTCACGTCCGAACCCGGGGATCAGATCTACCTTCTCCAGTTCGGACCGCTGCCAGCGGAGAAGTTTCAGTTCGTTCTGGAGCGTGAATAGGCAAGTACGTCCAACGGGGAGGGGCCGACGTCCACCAGGACAAGCTCACCCTCCCTGGCGGTCCGATGTTCCGAAAGGGTGCGCCCGTTACGGTGAAGGCTCACCCCGAGGCCTACCGCATGCGCAACCCCGTCCCCCACAAGCCGCTCGACCCGCACGAGGAAGTGCAGACGCTGCCCCACTACCTGGTGGGCGAAGCGCTCGATGGCGTCCTCTACGTCTCCTCGCCCTCCGTCGCACGCCGCAAGGGTCTGTCGCCACTGCTGGGCCGTGCACCGGAGGGCTGGTGGTGGACGTCGGAGCCCCGGTTGCTGCTTGGCCAGGATGTGCTCGTGCCGGACCTGGCGGGCTGGGTGGGCGGGCGTCCCCCGACGATGCCCAATGGCTCCTTCATCGACCGCAGGCCGGACTGGGTCTGCGAGGTGCTGTCCCCCGCCACCGCGAAGCTGGACCTCGCCACCAAGCTGCCCCGCTACGCCCGCGCGGGCATCCACCACGCCTGGGTCATCAACCCCGTGCACCGCGTGCTGGAGGTGTTCCGCCAGGAGCACGAGCGCTGGGTGTTGAAGGGTGTCTTCGTCGACGAGGACCGCGTGCGCGCGGACCCCTTCGGGAGCGTGGAGTTGACGCTGTCGCCGCTCTGGCAGCAGGGCTGAGCCTTCAGCCCGGAGGTTCCCACGCGCCGGTGAACGCATCGAAGCGCCGCACGTTGACGCTCAACGCGCGGTGCACCTGCGTCTCCGGTCCCACCTCCACCGTCCCGCCCTCCGCTGGCACCGTCAGCCGGTCGAAGCGCGTGCCCGTGAACCAGCGGTGCGGCTGCGCTTCCAGGGCGAACAACCCCTCGTCATCCAGGTCCGCCTGGATGGGAACGAAGTCCACGCGTTGCAGCTCCACGGGCGGCGGGAAGTCCATGGCGATCCGGAAGGGCACGCGCGCCTCCGCCTGCGTCGCGACGCCCTCCAGGAACAGGGAGCGCCCATCCATCACGTCGCCCTCCGCGCCCAGGGTCCGCGACGGCGGCTGGAGCAGCAGCGACATCGAGCGCGCCACGCCCGCGATGCCCGGGGAATGCCCCAGCACCCGCGCCTGTCCCGGTTGCGCGAGCAGTTCGAACACCACCTCCCGGTCCCACTCGCCCAGCACGCGGCCTCCGGAGAAGAAGTCCCCTTCGTGCGCGTGCGCGGTGGGCAGCAGCCAGTCGCCCACGCGGCGCAGCAGGGCCTGGGGCTGGAGGGGCGAGGCCTTCTCGAACAGGTAGATGGGGCCCAGCACCATGCGCGCGGTGGTGAGCGTCACGCGCCAGCCCGTGTCGGTGGTGAAGACGCCGACGGTGTCCTCGCCGGGCGCGAGGGCCGTGCGCAGGCCCATGCGGAAGGTGATGCTCTGACCGCCGGTGCCGGACAGCCCGCACGCGTGGACACCCGCCACGAGCGCACCGCCCAACATCCAGGTGAAGGCACGACGCGACGAACGCAAGGCGGAGGTCATGGTCGGTCCTCCTGGAGGTCCAGGTACACGGTGAGGGTGCCGCGCACGGTGCGAGGGGCACCGGCGGAGAAGTGACGCGTGGCCAGCAGGGACGCGGGCGCGTCGGGGCCTCGGAAGTTGGAGACGTAGTTGAACTCGGACTCGCGCCAGCGCGCGTCCAGCAGGTTCTCCACCGTCACGCCCAGCTCCACGGCACGCCAGCGGGCGCGGGCCGCCACGTCGAAGAGGAAGATGGAGGCGCTGTAGCGATTTAACGGCAGAGGCTTGGGTCCGATGGCGCTGTGCCCCAATGCCAGACTCCACCCCACCGGCTGCCGCGCCACCGAGGTGGTGCCGCGCCACGCCGCGTCCACGCGGCCCAGCACCTGCGGGATGTACGGCAGCACCGTGCCGTCCCACAGCCGCCACGAGGACGCACCGGGCATGGGCTGCGTGGCGCGGGCCCACGCGAGGCTCGCCTGCACGTCCAGCCGCTGGCTCCACTGGAAGCGCGCGGTACCGAAGGCGCCCAACCGCTGCGAAGGGCCGATGGGTTGGTTGCGTCCCGTCGTTTCGCTGAAGACCAGGTCCTGCGACACGCGCGTAGCGAACACCGCACCCCGGACCTCCAGCGTGGAGGCGCCCCCATCATCGTTCCAGTGCCAGCCCAGGCCCGTCTCGCCGGAGGTCACCCGCGCGTACGGCGCGAACTCCGCGTCGGACAGGCCCGCCGCGTCGCTGGAGCGCGCGCCCAGGCCCGCGCTGGTGAGCCACGTGAGCCGGGGCGTCAGGCGAACCTCCGCGCTGGCGCGGGGGCTGGCGAAGAACCCGTAGGCCTCCACCGACTCCTCGGGGATGCGCGAGCCCTGCCGGTCCGACTCCGGACGGTTCAGGTCCTCCACGCCGAAGAGGAAGGTGTCCACGCGCACGCCGCCCCGGAGCGTGAGCCATTCGCTGGGAGCCCCGCGCAGCGACAGGTACGCGCCCAGGTGGGTGGTGCGCACCTGGTTGTCGAAGACGGTGGCATAGGGCGCGCCGCCCTTGTCGCGCAGGCGCCGCGCACGGGTGCGCACGCTGTCGTAGCGGGCGACGTAGCCCAGCTCCACCGGCTGGGGCTGGCCCGCCCAGGTGAGGCCCGGCGTGTAGCGCCCGCGCAGGCCCACGGTGGTGCCCTGATAGGACTGTTCGGTGTTGTCGCCGCGTTGTGCTTCTCCGACCGGAGGCGTGTCCTGGAGGAAGCCGGTGAAGTTCTCCCGACTGCGCATCTGGCGCGACACGGCGAAGGCCTGCTGCACGAAGCGCCCCCCGCGCGCCAGCCGCGACACCAGCTCCACGGACGCGAGGTGTCGTTGGTTGGCGCCGCCCTGGTTCGGGTCATGGAGACAGAAGAACTGCGAGTCCGCGTCCGCGCCGCAGGGCAGCCGCGCGTCCACGACGTCCGTCTCGCGCACCACGCCCGCGGTGGAGAAGCGCGCGGCGTAGCTCGCACCGAACAGACGCAGCCGCGTCTCCGGCCCCAGGCGCAGCTCCGTCTGGGCCATCAGCCCCGCGTTCGCGTACGCGCGATTGGGGCCGAAGCCGTAGCCCTGGCGCAGCAGCACGCCGACGAAGGTGGCGTCGGAGGACTCGGGGGGGCCCCACACCAGCGACAGCCGACGCGACGCGAAGCTGCCGTAACTGGCGGAAGCGGTGATGCCCCGGCGCTCCAGCCCGAGCTGGTAGTCCACGGTGCCCGCCACGCCGAAGTCGCCTTGCGACGGGTCATAGGGACCTTCCGTCACGCGCAGCGACTGCACCAGCTCCGGGATGATGAAGTACGTGTCCGCGTAGCCATGACCGTGGGCATGGGAGACCTCGTTGAGGGGCACGCCGTTGAGGCGCATCTCCACGTCCTTGCCCTCGCCCGCATCGAAGCCGCGCAGGTAGAGGGTCTCCGCGTGGCCCTCACCGCCGTGGTTGGCGAGCATCACGCCCGGAGCCAGCAACAGCAGATCCGTGGCGGAATTGCGTGGCACGTCCGCGAGCTGTCCCACCGTGATGTGGAAGTCGCCCACCGCCACCGGAGGCGGCGCGACGGACTGGCCGCGCACCGTGGTGGAGAACGGCGGCGGCCGCGGGCCCGTAGGCGGCGTGCCATCTTCAGCCTCCGAGGCGCGCGGAGGAGAAGCCTCCGCACCGTCAGCGAGGGCTCCTTCAGGAGGCAATGGGACCGCGCCCTGCGCCCCTTCTGGCGCAGCAGGGACAACATCGCGCGGGGGCGCCTCCACCGGAGCCACCACCACCCCATCGGATGGCACGGTCGGCTCGAACGTCACCGGCACGTCCACCTGGACCTCCAGCGGCACGTCGCCCCTGCGCGCGGGCTCGAAGCGCCAGCGCAGGGCCGCCGCCATCGCGGCCCGGTCGAACGCCATCCCACCCGAATCACGCACGTCCACCCGGGACACCTCCCCCGCGTCGTCAATCGTCAGGCGCAGCAGCACGTGCACGGCCCGCGTCAACGCGGACACGTCCGCCGGCATCACGGGCGGCGCGGCTTCCACGGGCACGGGGGGCTTCACGGGCACTTCGGGCGACGCGCTCAACAGCCAGAGCACCAGCGTCGGGATGAACACAGGCAACGACCTCGCTCCACGGGGACCACCCGACGCAGGCGGCCCTCCAGACAGCGACCCGTGGATATCGCAACCCGCACTTGACTTGCAACCATGTTACAAATACCAATCTGCTGCATGAACGTTCGAGGCAACCCGGTCGGGTGGAGGCGGCTTCCCGTGCTGCTGGGGGCGGTGGGGCTCGCGGTCACTGGCTGCGGTGAGACGGCGGCCCGGGGCGACGTGCGGCTGACGCTGAGCGGTGGAGACGGCACGCAGCGCGGCTACGCGGACCACCTCTTCCAGGACAACTGGTCCGTGCAGTTCAGCAAGTACCTGGTGTCCGTGGGGGACTTCACCCTCACCTCCGCCGCGGGCGACGTGCACGCCTCGCCCGAGCACGTGCTGGTGGACGTGCAGAAGGGGGACGTGCCGCTCTCAGGGCTGCTGGGCCTGGAGGCGGGGCGCTACGGCGTGGCCTTCCGGGTGAGCCCACCGGAGGCGCGCACCGTGGCGGGGGACTCCGTGTCCTCCGACGACCTGGCGATGATGCGCGAGCGCGGCTTCAGCTACTTCGTGGAGGGCCGCGCGCAGCACCGCGACCCCACCCGGGGCCTCTACACCTTCCGCATGGGCTTCCCCGTCAACGCGCGGATGGTGGACTGCATCAACGGCGTGGACGGCACCCAGGGACTGGTCGTGCCGGAGGGCTCCGTGGCGGAGGCGGAGCTCACCATCCACGCCGAGCACATGTTCTACGAGCGGCTGGGCACCCACCGGGGCGTGCAGCTCCGCTTCGAAGCCATCGCCGCCACGGCGGACGCGAACCACGCCATCACCCCGGAGGGCCTGGCGTCCCAGGACCTGCTGGACCTGCACGGGCTGGACGGCGGCGAGCTCCGGGATGCCCAGGGGCAACCCGTCGTCTACCTGCCCGGCGCCTACGACCTGCGCACGCTCCAGGCCTTCATCACCCAGAGCATCGTGGATCAAGCACACCTGAACGGCGGCGGGGTCTGCACCGCCGCCGCGCCGTAGGGGTCCCCTGCCCGCGAACAGGCAGGGCCCCGTCCGGACGTCAGGCCTCGGGAGCGCCGCCCTTGGCCTTGCGCTGCTCTTCGACCTCGCGCTTCACGTCGTCCATGTTCAGCGCGCGGACCTGCTTGATGAGGTCTTCCAGCGCCGCCTGGGGCAGCGCGCCCGGCTGCTCGAACAGGAGGATGCCGTCCCGGAACACCATCAGCGTGGGGATGGAGCGAATCTGGAAGGCGCCGGACAGGTCCGGCTGCGCGTCGGTGTCGATCTTCCCGAACGCGATGTCCTTGTGAATCTCGGACGTCTTCTCAAACACGGGCGCGAACGCGCGGCAGGGGCCACACCAGGTCGCCCACCAATCCAGCACGACGATGCCGTCCTTGCCCACCGTCTCCTTGAAGTTGTCCTTCGTGATCTCAAGCGTCGCCATGAACGGCCTCTTTCTTTCCGGGGTCCTTGAGGTCAGGTCCTAACCAACCGACAACAGTTCCACCTCGAATAGCAGGGTGGCGTTGGGGGGAATCACGCCGGCAGCGCCGCGAGCGCCGTAGCCCAGCTCCGGCGGGATGGTGAGCTTGCGGATGCCACCGACCTTCATGCCGGCGACGCCCTGGTCCCAGCCCTGGATGACGTGACCCGCGCCCAGGGGAAACGAAAAGCCCTGGCCCCGGTCGCGGCTGCTGTCGAACTTCTTGCCGTCGGTGAGCGTGCCCACGTAGTGCACGGTCACCTTCTTGCCGGCCGTGGCCTCGGTCCCGGTCCCCACCTTCACGTCTTCAATGCCCAAGTCTTTGGTGCCCAAGCTCATGTGCGCGACTCCTTGGCGGGAATCCACCATGGAAAAATGCGCACTCTAACGGCGCTCGCAGCCTTCCGCCGCCCTGAATGCCCGCCCGCTCGGTGAAAAAAGCAGGAGGGCGCCGGCCCCCGGTTGAGTCCGCTGAACCCGCCACCCCACCCCGGAAGGACGGGAAAAAGAGAGGCGGCGAGGCTCCCGTCTCCGGGTGCCCCGCCGCCAGCTCCTGCCATGGACTGTGTCATTCAGGCTTCAGGTCAGAACGTGCCACCGACGTTCAGCGACGCGTTGTAGCTACCACCGCCCGACGGGTCGCCGCCGCTCTCGATGTTGGGAGCGAACTGCTTGTCGAACAGGAAGTTGTAGCTGCCGCGAAGGTCCGCCGTGAAGTGACCGAAGTGGCCGCGCACGCCCACACCGGCGGGCACGTTGCCGACGGTGTCATCGCTGTAGCCCAGCGCTTCGCCACCGCGGAAGTGGTAGTTGCTGATACCGATACCGCCCAGCAGGTACGGCTGCACCGCCGTCGGAGCGATGGCGAGCGTCAGGGCCGCCTGACCACCGTTGCGGACCAGGTCGGGACCGCTGTCGGCACCCGCCGCGCCCGCGTCCTTGATGTTGTTCAAGGCGCCGGAGTAACCGACTTCAATTCCCAGCACGGACGTCGGCTTGAGCGACGCCGTCACACCCGCGGAGGGACCGGGGGCAATCTGCGGAGCCAGCGCGCCGGTGTAGCCTTCCACACCACCGCCGATGAGCAGCGTCAGGCCCTTCTTGTCGTTCTTGCTCTTCTTCTCCACTTCCAGCGGCTGGATGTCGTCATTCGCCGTGGGACGGAAGTCCGTCGCCGCGGGCGGTGCCGCGACGCCACTGCCACCCGTCGCGTCCGAGCTGGACGACGTGCCCGACAGCGCGCTGTCGTGGGTGCTCATGTCACTCGCGGGAGGCGGAGGCGGCGCAGGCGCCACGGGGGCCTGGGCCGGAGGCGGAGCGACGGGCGCGGTCGACTGCGGCGCCATGATGCCGCCACTGCCGCCCGTCCCCGACTGATCCACCGGCTCGCAACGCAGCTGCTGATTCATGTAGATGGCACCGCTGCCACCCGTGCCGCTGTTGCTCATTTCCTGGTCGCTGGCGCTCAGGCTCTTCGAGTCATCCATCGACCCGGAACCACTGCCCCCCGTCCCCTGGAGCGACGGATCCACCGGCGTCTCCTCGAGGATGATGTCCTCCTCCTGGACCGTCTCCGGTGCCACCTGGGCGGTCTTGTCCTTGTCGGCCTTGAGCTTGTCCTTGTGGACCGCGGCCTGCCCTGGAGGGCAGTCCTTCTCCGCCGCGACCGCGCCCGTTCCATACATGAGCGCCGCGATGGCGCCCGCCAGAATCTTCGCCTTCATCCCATACCTCCATCGTCGACTGACTGACATGAAGGTTGTCGTGGGAATCACATCCGGCAAGCCGTGGACGGGTGATCAAGGACAGCCGACCCGCTCGTCCCCCCAGCAGGCAGGGAGACGTGGTTTCCGAGCCACTTCACAGGGGGGAAGGGCCCGTCCGCCTCCCTCCCCTGCGTCAATGGCAGACGCGAATCACGCGTCGCGAAGCCACGCCGCACCGGTGACGACCGGCAATTGCAACGCACGTTCACGGTCCAGGTCCAGGTTGCCGATGTGCAGCGACAGCGGGGCCTGGACCCACTTGTAGATGGACTGGTGGAACAGCTTCACGAAGCGGTCCACGTAGCCCCCCAGCCGCTGCGCATCCACCTCCGGGAACATCGCCGTGAGCGCGGTGCGCATCTCCGACGGCGTGAGCTTCTCGCCCGCGTGCAGGTAGAAGCACGCATCCAGGATGGGGAAGGGCATCAGCTCCTCCTCGCCCACCTGATCATGCGCGAGCTCCGGGCCTGCGGGCTTGGCCAGCACCTTGCGGATGCCCTCGTAGCCGGTGGTCTCCTGGAGGTAGTCCAGCAGGTACATCACCACCGTCTTGGGCACGTTGGCGATGACCGCGAGCGCGCCCATCAGGTCGCCGCCGATGGTGGTGTAGCCCACCGACTTCT
>SECN01000704.1 GCA_004173515.1 Myxococcaceae bacterium
GTAGCTGTCGCCCTCGATGACGAGGACGTGGGAGTGATGGAGAAGCCGGTCCATGGCGGCGCTGGCCATCAGCGGGTCGCCGAAGAGGGGCGGCCACTCCTCGATGGCGCGGTTGGAGGTGATGACGGTGCTCTTGCGCTCGTGGCGTTGGCGGACCACTTCGTGGAGGTCCGCGGGTTCATCCTGGGTGAGGCCACGCAAGCCGAGGTCATCGATGATGAGCAAATCGGGCGAGGTGAAACGCACGAGGCGCTTCTCGTAACTGCCGTCGCCCCGGGCGGCGCGCAGCTGCTGGAGAAGCTCGTAGGCGCCCAGGTAGAGGGCGCTGTAGCCAGCGCGGCAGGCACGGTGGCCAAGGGCCTGGGCCAGGTGGGACTTGCCGACGCCCGTGGGGCCGACGATGAGGACGTTGTCGTGGCGCTCCAGGAAGCCGCACGTGCCCAGCTCCAGCACCTTGGCCTTGGGGACGCTGGGGTTGAAGTGGAAGTCGAAGTCCTCGAGCGTCCTCGCGTGCTCGAAGGAGGCGCGGCGCACGCGTTGGGACAGCTGCTTGGAGTCGCGCCGCTCCGCCTCGTCGCCCAAGAGCCGGTAGAGGAATTCGGAATGGGAGAGGTTGTCGTCCACCGCCTGCTGGGTGCGCAGTTGAAGGGACTGGAGGACACCGGACAGGCGCAGCTTCTTGAGCATGGGGACGAGCGCGTCAGTGGGACTCAATTTCGGACTCCTGGGGCACGACGGAGGGGTGCAGCAGTTCGGCCACGCTGCGTGCGAAGCGCGGCTGAGGAAGCGAGGGCGTCGCCGGGGCCGCGAGCGCCAGAGGAAGCGGCTGCAAGTCCAGGCCCTGGCGCAGCAGATTCTTGATGGCCCGGGAGGTGTACGCGCCGTAGTAGTGGGCCCTGCGGGCGGCGGCTTGAGCGCGCTCGGCGGGAAGCCTTCCAGGTGGGTGACGATGGCCTGCACCGCGCGCAGCTGCGACAGCACGTCGTCGGAGTCGAAGACGGCGCGCACGTAGGTAAGGACGTCCTCGCCCAGCCTCGCGGCCCGCCCTTCCCAGTAGCCGCGGCTGCGGTGGCGCAAATCCGCGCGGTGCTGGGGCAGGTGCGCTTCGTGAGTGCTGTAGAGGCCACTGCCGCGCCGGGCGTGCGTGGCCACGCGCGCGTCGTCCGCGTACGCCTCCAGGCTGGCATCGGTGACGCGCAGCCAGACTTCACTGCCGACGAGGCGCCAGGGCACCGAGTAGAAGCGCCTGTCGAAGAGGACGTGGCTGTCCTGGTGGACGCGCGTGGCCTTCCAGACGACGGGCGTGAAACGCTTCGCGGGCAGGGGCTGCAGTGCGGGCAGCTCCTCCTCGCGGAAGACGTCCACGGGGCGACGGCCCGTCGTCCCGTGCCGTCGCACGTTGGCCACCTCCGCCAGCCAGCGCTTCAAGTCCGCGCGCACGACGTCGACGTCCTGCCCCTCGCGCCCCTTGAAGAAGTGGGACTGGACGTACTTGACGCCCGCTTCCACCTTGCCCTTCTTCTGGGGCACGTACGGCGGCGTCGGGTCCACCTTGAAGCTGTAGTGCCGCGCCACCTCCCGGTAGCTTCGGTTGAGGGCGGACGGCTCGTCTGGGGTGAAGGCCGCGCGCAGCACGGCGGCCTTCAAGTTGTCCGGCACCACCGTCCGCACCACGCCGCCCAGTTGCTCGAAGGCCTCCACGTGCAGCCGCAGCCACGTCGGCAGCGACTGCTCGAAGACGACGTCCGCCACCAGGTAGCGGCTGTGTGCCAGCACGAGGACGAAAACCCAGGCCTTCCTCGGCGCCTTCTGCCGGGGGCACAGCAGCTTCCCCACGTAGCCGAAGTCCACCTGCGCCACCTCACTCGCCGTGGTGACGACGGGAATGGCGACGTCCTGCGCCCTCACGCCCCGCGCCTTACGCAGCTGCCGCACCATCCGCTTCACCGCCGAGTCACTGGCGCTGAAGCCTTCCACCTCCAGCCGCAGCCTGTCGTGAATGGCGCGCGCGCCCAGCCCCTGGGCAAGCCATGACTCCACGCGCGGCTGCCACTCCACCAGCGACGACGTCTGCTGCGCGGGCACCCTCGGTGGCCGGTGCTCCAGCACCCGCACCTTGAGCGCCTCCAACTCGGGTACCTCCTCCGGGCGCCCCTCCAGCATTCCCGCCCTCGTGAGCGCCGCGCGGTACGCCCGCTCCGTATTCGGGCCCATCCTCAACAGCCGGGCCACTTCGCGCGAAAGCGTCCCCATCCGGTGCAGCCGCACCAGCTCTCTCAACCTGTCCATGTCGACTCTCCGGTAACTCATCCGCGCGCGCCCCTCCGCGCACCGCTCCGGCGGTGCTCGGTGGGGCGCGAGGATGCATGGGATGACTGGCCAGGTAGGCTCTCAGTAACCGTCCGGCCAACGACGTGCCGGAGGGCTTGAGGGCGGACGGGAAGCGTGCGTTGCGAGGGCGCGACGGATTGAGACGCGAGGCTTCAGGACGCGTCGGCGGCGCGCAGACGC
>SECN01000705.1 GCA_004173515.1 Myxococcaceae bacterium
CGCGGCCCCCTGCCCCGCCCGTACGTCTGCTACGCGCTGATGGCCGGCGCGGTGGCGATGTTCTTCCTGGGCCGCGGCATGGGCCAGACGCTGGTGGCTCCGGACGGGACGCCGGTGGGCAACCTTCCGCCGTTGGCGCTCTTCGGCCCGGCGGTGCGGGCCGGTGAGTACTGGCGCCTGTTGGGCATGGTGTTCGAGCACGGCAACGCGCTGCACCTGTTCTTCAACATGTCCGTCGTCTTCACGATGGGCCAGACGCTGGAGCGCGGCATCGGCAGCCTGCGGTTCCTGGCGCTGTCGCTCGTCACGGCGCTGGGCGGCTCCGCGTTCGCGCTCTTCTTCAACTTCAACATCGTGACGGTGGGCGCCTCCGGGATGATCCTCGGCTGGGGCGGCGCGATGCTGCCCATCGCCACGCAGCAGGGCCGCAAGGACCTGTACTTCTGGCTGGCGCAGGTGGCGGTCATCAGCCTGCTGCCCGGCGTGAGCTGGGCGGGACACCTGGGCGGCTTCCTCTTCGGCCTGCCGTGCGGCATGGCCCTGCGCCAGGGCCAGAAGTTCTACGCGCGCGCCATCCCCGTGCTGCTGTTCATCGCCGCGGCGACGGCCCTGGTCGCGTCCCACCCCGAACGGCGCGGAGGTTTCTGACATGGCCGAATCCACCGTCCGCAGCGTCTGCGTCTTCTGCGGTTCCCGCTCCGGCGTGCGCGCCGAGTACCGCGACGCGGCCACGAAGCTGGGCGCCGCGCTGGCCCGGCGGGGGCTGACGCTCGTCTACGGCGGCGCCAGCGTGGGGTTGATGGGCGCGGTGGCGGACGCGGTGCTCGCGGGCGGCGGCAGGGCCGTGGGCGTGCTGCCCCACTTCATGGACGCGAAGGAGCTGGGCCACCCGCGCCTGACGGAGCTGCACCGGGTGGACTCCATGCACTCGCGCAAGGCGCTGATGGCCGAGCGCGCGGACGCCTTCATCGCCCTGCCCGGCGGCTTCGGCACCCTGGACGAGCTGTTCGAGATCGTCACCTGGGCCCAGCTGGGGCTGCACCGCAAGCCCATGGGCCTGCTGGACGTGGATGGCTTCTTCCAGCCGCTGCTCGCGCTGGTGCAGCGCATGGTGGAAGCGGGCTTCGTGCCGGAGACCCAGGCGATGCCCTTCGCGGTGAATCCCTCGCCGGACGCGCTGCTGGACCGCCTGCTCACGGGCCCCACGATGCCGGTGACGTCGAAGTGGCTCAAGGACGGCCAGCAGACCTGAGGTCGCCGCCCCCGGCGCGCTTCAGTGCGCCTTCACCTTGAGCTCCGCGCTCCCCAGCGACGAGGCCACGCGCAGCGTCACCTGGTCGGTGCCCTCGGGGATGACGGGCTGGCCTCCGGTGAAGGTGAGCGGGAAGCGGACGCGGTAGGCCACCCAGAAGAGGCTGGTGTACGGGTAGTAGGCGCGCACGTTGAGGTCCGCGCGGCCGATGCGGCGGACCTCCAGCGGCGTCACCTCTCCGGCGGGCGTCACCAGCGCGATCCGCCAGATGCTGCTGCGGTGGGCGAAGTCGTCGTAGCGCGGGTCGTTGACGTGCACGCCCAGGAAGAACTCGTGGAACTGCGCCGACTCGGCCTGTTCCTCCGCGAGCAGGGACTCCACCTTCGCCGCGGGCAGCGTCTGGAAGAGCGCGCGGCGGCGGACCCGGGCATCGCGGAAGACGGGCGTCTGGAGCGTGGCCCCCGCGAAGATGCGCGTGTCGAAGCCGTCGTAGATCTCCTGGCGGTCCGAGTAGCGGTCCAACACCGCCAGGTACGCGGCCTCCGCCTTCGGGTTGTCCAGCGTGGGCGCGGGCTCCCCGACGACGGGGGGCGTGTTGGCACAACCGCCCAGCACGCCCAGCAGCACCACGGCCAGCAGCAGCCTTCTCACGGGATGAAGTCCTTGCGCGTGAACAACGTGGTGAGGCGGTGGCCGGAAGCCTCCACGGCCTCGCGTCCCCCCTCCAGCCGGTCCACCAGCGCGAAGGCGCCCAGCACCGTCAGGCCCTCCAGCTTCGCCCGCTCAATCGCCTTGAGCGTGGACGCGCCCGTCGTCACCACGTCCTCCACGATGGCCACCGGAGCGCCAGGGCCCAGCGCGGACAGGCCTTCGATCCACTGGCCGGTGCCGTGGCCCTTGGGCTCCTTGCGCACGATGAAGGCGTGCAGCGGCTTGCCGTCCAGGAAGCTGGTGAGGCTCACCGCCGACGCGAGCGGATCCGCGCCGAGCGTCAGCCCGCCCGCGGCCACCGCCGACGGAGCGTCGCGCCGGATGGCCTCCAGCAGCAGCCGGCCGATGAGGTAGTGGCCCTCCGCGAGCAGCGCCGTGCGCTTGCAGTCGATGTAGAAGTCCGACTCCTTGCCGGAGGAGAGCACCACGCGCCTGCGCTCGAAGGAGCGCTGGGTGAGCACCTCCAGGAGCCGGGCGCGGTCGCGAGTGAGCGGTTCCGCCATGGCCTACAGACCCTCCAGGTACTTCACCAGCTCCGC
>SECN01000706.1 GCA_004173515.1 Myxococcaceae bacterium
TGCTCCAGCAACTCGCGCACCCGCGCCAGCCGCCGCAGGCCCTCCAGCACCACCGGCGTCTCCAGGCCGAAGTCGATGAGGGCCGCCACCTCGTCCACGTCCGACACCTGCAACTCACGCAGCCGCTTCAGCCCGCTCTCCATGGAGCCAACCAGGCCCGTCATCTTCGCGTGGTGCTCGAAGGTGTGCTCCAGCAGCGCGTTGATGTCGTCCGGGGAGAGCTTGTTGATTTCCCCCTGGTAGCCCTGCGCCGCCAGCAGCGACGTCACGATGTCCGTCGAGCCCCGGAAGTAGCCCAGCAGCGGCTGGCGCACCGTGCGGAAGACTTCCGCCTCGTCGTCGCCCAGGTACGTGTGCAGCATCACCGTGATGTGCCCGCGCCCCGGGTGGCCGTTGCGCCGCCATGCCTCGCGGTAGAGGGCCACCTTCGGCTTCATCTCCTCCAGCGAGTGCGACATCAGGCCCGTGAGGACACCCGCGCCCAGCTCGCCCGCCAGGCGGAAGGTCTCCGGGTTGGCCGTCGCGGTGAGCCACACCGGCAGCTCCTTCTGCACCGGCTTGGGCCGCAGCGACAGCTCCACCGTCGTGCCCGCGCCCGCCGGCCGCGTCACCTTCTCGCCGCGCCAGAGGGCGCGCAGCGTCTTGAGGTGCTTGAGCAGGATGTTGCGTCGGTCTTCGTAGTTGGCCGGCGCGAAGGTGAAGTCGTGCACGTGCCAGCCGGTGGCCACCGACATGCCCACCCGGCCCTGCGAAAGGTTGTCCACCACGGACCACTGCTCCGCGATGAGCAGCGGGTCATGCAGCGGCAGCACCACGCTGCCGGAGCGCAGGCGCAGGTTCTTCGTGACGGTGGCGATGCCAGCGGCGACGACGGCCGGCTGCGGGTAGAGGCCACCGAAGGAGGCGAAGTGGCGCTCCGGCGTCCAGACGGCGGAGAAGCCGTTGGCGTCCGCGAACTTCGAGCCTTCGATGAGCAGCTCGTACTTCGGCCCGGAGAGGGTGTCCTCGTCGTTGGCGAAGTAGATGAGGCTCAGGTCCATCGCCTTGGCCCGGCGCCCCGCGCCGCCCAGGTTCACCAGCCGCGCCGTCACCTGCTCCGAGGGGAACACCACGCGCAGCCCGCGCGAGAGGGCCCAGAGGGCTTCCAGGTCCGGACGGTCCGGTGCCGACTCACCCGCGGACAGCCACGCGCCGCCGTCCTTGGGGGACAGACGCGCGTCCAGCGCGGCGAAGAACTCCGCCAGCTCCAGGTGGCCCAGCGCCCACGCGGGCTGACTCGCGCCCATGGGCAGCAGCCACGCCAGCGTGTCGGCACTTCCTCGCGGAGACACGACGGGGGTTGTTGCGGCCTCCGTGGCGATGTCCTCCACGAACAGCGTGCGCGAAGCCTCCACGCGCACGGAGGCGACGAGTTCGCGCGTGGTGACGAGCACCGGCACGCGCGCGCCCTCGGGCGCGTAGAGGGACACGTTGCCCAGCTCGGTAGGGCTCAGCGCGACCACCGCGCCACCGGCCTCCAGCACCGCCCAGAGCGCGAGGAGCTTCTCCGGCGAGGGCCGCAGGCTCACCGCCACGGGCGCGCCGTCCTTCACCCCGAGCGAGCGCAGCCGTTGCGCCAGACTCCGCACCTGGGTGCCCAACTGGCCCCACGTCCAGTGCTGCTCGCCGCGTGAGACGGCGAGGGCGTCGGACTGACGGGCGCGCCGGTCCTCCAGGAGGGCAGGCACGGAGGTGAAGCCGGCCACGGTGCGCGGCGTCGGCCACGCGCGGCGCTCGCCCTCCGTGGAGAGTGGCAGGCGGGAAACTTGCGTGTCGGGCTTGGAGAGCGCCGCCGACAGCAGCACCTGGAAGTGCGCCATGAAGTGCTCGGCGAACGCCGCGTCGAAGAGCTCCGTCGCGTACTCCAGCACGCCGTGCAGGCGGCCCGGGGACTCGGAGAGCACCAGCGTCAAGTCCGCCAGCGTGGCGCCCCATTGCACGGGCGTGCCGGGCACCTCCACCAGCGAGCCGCGCATGCCCTTGAGTTCCAACGTCATCGCCCCGGCGCTGACGCCCGAGTGGAAGACGAAGACGGAGTCGGCCATGCGCCCCTTGCCGATGTCCTTGCCGGGGATGAGCGCTTCCACCAGGTACTCGTACGGCACGTCCGGACGCGCCTGCGCGTCGTTCACCTCCTCGCGAATCTGCGCCAGCATCTCGCGGAAGGTCGGCTCGCCCACGAAGCGCGTGCGGAAGGCCGCCGAGTGCGCCACGTAGCCGATGAGCGGGAAGAGCTCCGGCCGCGTGCGGTTGGCGATGGGCGTGCCGACGATGAGGTCCGTCTGCCCGCTGTAGCGGTGCAGCAGCGTCTGCCATGCCGCGAGCACCGTCATGTACGGGGTGAAGCCCTCACGCCGCGAGAAGGCCGACAGCTCCCGGGCCAGCGCCGGCGGCATCTCCATCGTCATGCGCGCGGAGTTCAGCGTGCGGCTGTGCGCGGTGCGCGGACGGTCCGTGGGCAA
>SECN01000209.1 GCA_004173515.1 Myxococcaceae bacterium
CCCCCGACCCTTCCCCCCGCGCGGTCAGCCCCGTCTGAGCCGTCCGCGCCCACCGGGCCCTTCACGGGCCCCGGGCCCTGCCCTGTCTGCACTGGAGACCCCATGAGACCCTTCACGTCCCCCCTCACCGTGTCCGTGTCCGTGTCCGGAGCGGAGGCGCGCCCATGAGCCCGCGCCTTCGCCATGCCCTGTGTTCCGACGAGCACCGGGCGCGCGCCGTGCTGTTCGGCGCCAACACGCAGGGGGCCGGCTTCTCCGAGAGCGTACGGGGACGGTCCGACGCGCCCCGGACGCTCTTCACCGCCGACTTCATGCGCGAGGCGGACAACGAATCCCCGTCCCTCACGGAGTCGCTGGAGGACGGGGCCGGCTTGTTCGACGCGGGCAATCTTCCCGTGGAGGGGCTCGCGGTGCCCGCGCAGCTGGCCGTCGTGCGCGACCGCTTCGCCTCGCTGTTGCGTCGGGGACAGCGCGCCATTGGCGTGGGCGGCGACCACCACATCAAGTACGCCGCCCTGGCCGCGGTGAGCGACGTGTTCGAGGACTGCGGCGTCGTCTACGTGGACGCCCACCCGGACTGCGCCCAGAGCGACGCGCTGGCCTTCGACTCCATCCTCCACCACGCCTGGAAGCTGCCCCATGTCCGGCCGGAGCGGACCAGCCTGTTCGGCATCCGGCAGGTGAACGCGCGTGAGCGCGAGGGACTGCGCGCATGGAAGCCCGGCGTCATCCACGCCGTGGAGGTGGTGGAGCGGGGCCTGCCGGCGGTGCTCGAATCGATGGCCGCGCAGCTCGGCGACGTGCGGCGCGTGTTCGTGTCCGTGGACCTGGACGGGCTGGCGCCCCATGAAGTCCCCGCCGTGGAGGCGCCCTACCCTGGCGGCCCCACGTTCCGCGAGCTGCTGGTGCTCTTGCGGGGGTTGGCCCGGCGCTACGAGCTGGTCGGGCTGGACGTCAGCGAGTTCATCCCCGAGCTGGATCCGGCGCGGCTCACCGCGCTCGTCACCGCGCGGCTGGTGAAGGAGTTCGCGGCCCTGCCCACTCCGGGATGAGCGTGGGAGCGTCATGGCCGCGCCTCCACGGTGTGCGACGCGGCGAAGGAGCCCGTGCGCAGGGGCCCCAGGGAGCGGCTCAGGGCGTCCAGCGTCGGCGTCACCGCGCCCTCGCGTGAAGCGCGCAGCCGCATGGCCGGGGTTCCGCGCAGGCGCAGCTCCACGCGCCATTCGCCTCGCGGGGGATTCAGCGCCAGGGCTTTGAAGGTGACGGCGTCCGCCGGGAGGGCTGGCAACTCCGGGCCCAGGGACCAGGAGACCAGCGCCTCACGGGGGACCTCCAGGCGCAGGGATGCGCCCTCCGGGGCTGTGAGGAGCAGGGACACCTGTCGCTCCGCCCCGTGGTCTTCCATGCGCTCCACGGTGATGCGTGGCGCCGCGAGTTCCGTCAGCGCGGGCTGTGCGGTGGGCTCTGGGGTCGCGGAGGCTGGGGCGGAGTGCGCCAGTCCGGTGGCTCCCGTGGTTACGGAGGTCCCCGGCTCCTGTCCGGGCACCCGGGGCATGGCGCCGCAAGGGAGGGCGCACTCCGTCTGGGCCTCCTCGGCCTGGGCTTGCGTGAGCCCCGGGACGAGCGTGCCGAGCGCCAACCCGTCCATGCTCTGGAAGACGAGGACGCTTCCGGACGCGTCGGTCCGCTCCACCGCGCGCAGCCTTCGCGGATGCTCCGCGTCGTGAGGCGCGACGAGCGCCAGCGCCACCCACCCGCCCAGCGCGAAGGCCCCCACCAAGAGCCCCGCGAAGCGACCTCCTTCCGCCCATGGCAGCGCCGCGGGCACCAGCCACGCTCCCGCGAGCAGGGGCAGCGCGACCAGGAGCGCGATGGCCCCATCCAGCGGGAACGGCACCAGCAGGTGCCCCGTCAACGGGAGGGCCAGAAAGAGCAACTGGGACGCCGCCTGCGCCATCAGGCACAGCCCCGGAAGAAATCCCAGCGCGAGCGCGACCCCGCTCCACCGGGGCCTCCACGCTGTCACCAGGAGCGCACCCGCCCCTCCCAACACCCAGACTGGCAGCGGGTACGTCACACCCACGTCGGCCACCGTCCCGAGCACCGTGAAGCAGACGCCCCACGCGAGCGCTCCCCCCCAACGCTCGAAGTGGCGCGGGGCCGCTGCCCCTCCGCGTCGGGCCGCGAACGCCGCCCATGCCGCTTCGCCCGCGAGCACCCCCGCGAGCGCGAGCGCACCGTACGTGACGAGCCCGAGGACTGGCGTGCCGTACCAGCCCTGCGGACGCCCCAGCACGAACCCCACCAGCACCGCGCCCACGAGCGGCAGCAGCACGCCCGACAGCCCGCCCAGCCCCATCCAGACGAAGCCCCGCCCCAGCCCTTTTAGGGACAGCAGGCCGCGACGCCGGGAGGCCTCGCATGCCCCCACGAATAGGAGCACCGCGCCCACCGCGAGCCCCATCGCTACCCGGGGCGGATACACCACCGTCCCCACCCCGAGCACATCGAAGAAGGTCACGGTCCCCGCTCCGGACGCATGGTGCGGCGGAGGCTGCATGGCGAGCCGGCGCACCAACGCCAGCACCGTGTCGCCGACGTGCTGGAGCGTCCCCGGCGGCACGGCCTCCGGCCGATCCAACGGCGTGTGATACGCGTAGCCACCCTCCACCAGCGCCAGGTCGAGCCCGGGGATTCCGGCCCCCACGTACTGCTCGAAGTCCGTGTAGAAGGGCGCCGCGCCACTGGCCATCACGTCCTGGCCCAGCACGGAGGCGCTCGGGGAGGACACCGCGTCCGCGTATGCCTCCAGCAGCCCCTGGGCGCCGGGGCTCGCGCGGAAGAGGACGAGCCGGCCGCCGACCCCCACTCCCTCCAGATTGATGAAGGCCTTCACGTCCCGCGCCCACGGATGGCGCAGGAAGCCCGCCGCGCCCAGGCGGCCGTCCTCCTCGCCGCCGTTGAGGTTGAGCAACACCGTGTGGCGCGGACGCGGCCCCTCCACGTCCTGCACCACCACCTCCACGCCCGGCAGCGCGCGCAGCCGCTCCTCCAGCAGCGCCACCGCGCGCCGGGCCGCAGGGGAACCCAGAGGGCGCGGCTCGTGCGCCAGCGCTTGCACCAGCGGCAGCGCTCGCGCCTCCGAGAACACCTCGGGCCCGGCACCCGCCAGGCGAGGCTCCACCGGACGGCGCGCCACCCACGCCGCCCCCAGCACCGTCATCAGCACGGCGAAGACGGCGGCCCCTCGGCCCGCGCGCACCGCCAGGTCTCCGCGCCCACGGCCTGGGCTCACCATGCGCGGCCCGCCTTCAGCGGCATCGGGCCCACGCATGACCCAGGTCCCCACCGCTGCTCCCGGACTCCTGACGGAAGGCGAGCGCTCACCACGCGTAGCTCGCCTTCAGCAACACCGTGTCCGAGCGCGGCCCCAGCCCCAACGCTTGCGGCCCGAGCGACCTTCGGCCCGCGTCCGCCCCCTCCAGGAGCGGCTCCTCCTGCGCCCGCGAGTAGATGAAGTAGAGCGTGGAGCCCACGTGGTACTCCCACCGCGCCACCACGTTCACGTTGAGCGCCGCCGTGTGGAAGCTGGGGTCCTCCACGTCCGTCACCGGCAGCAGGTCGCGCAGCCGCACCGTCCCGTCCTCGGGGATTCGCGCCGCGTAGAAGGGGCCGTACGGGCCCAGGCCCGTGAGCAGCTGCACCCGCGCCTGCAAGGTGAGCCGGGGCGTGACGACCACGAGCTGCTTGAGCGTCAGCGTGAGGAAGCGCGGCACCAGCTCCGCGAAGAGCAGCCGCCCATCCTCCGTCTCCCCCGTCCACCGGGGACCGTCCTGCGTGGCCTCGTACGACACATCCACGTCCGTCTGGAGCCGTGGCATGGGACGCCACGACACGCCCGCGCTCAAGGACTTGCCCACCCGGCCCGGCGAGGCGCCGTTGCGGGTCGTGCGGTCCACGTAGCCCTCCAGCTTCAGGGAGAGCGGCCGCAGCGGATCCGTCTCCAGCCCGCAGGTGAGGTAGCCGAAATCCGGCAGCTCGTACGCCAGCCGCCGCTGTGGAATCTCCCGCAGGTCGCGGCGATCCATCTCCACGCCCGCGTCGCAGAACAGCGTGCTGAAGTCCGGCAGCACGCCCTCCAACGTCAGGTCCAATCCGCGCGACAGGGGCAGCCCCCTGGCATCCGTGGACCAGCCCCCCTGCGCCCGCACGCCCAGCCACAGCTCCGGGAAGATGCCCCACCGCGAACCGCGCCCGTACTGCACGTGGGCCGACACCTTCTGCTGGTTCTGGAGCGGCTGGAAGCCGGACGCGTTCAGGTCCAGCGTGGGCGACTCGTACTCGTACGTGAGCGTCGTGCGCCACGGCTCGCCGCCCAGCTTCCCGCCGCGCAGGTAGGCCCCGAAGCCCATGTCCCCCGGACGCAGCAGCGTCCCGTCGCGCAGGAGCAGCCCCTCCGGGCCACCGCCCGTCACCCGCGACGCGTCCACCTGTCCGGACACGGCGAAGACCCCGTCCGCCGTGCGCAGCCGGAAGTCCGCCGCCACGGCCTGTCCCCCGCGCGCGACACACGGAGGGTCGTCCGGCAGCGGCGTCCCCTGGCACTTCGAGGACAGCGGGCTCGCCGCCGTCACCATCAGGCCCAGCTGCTGGCCCTGCGCCACCTCCGCGCGCAACACGCCCGCCAGCGAGTTCATGGGCGGCGGCACCACGCGCGGCAGCGTGGCCTGCGAGGCGAAGTGCAGCGGACGTGCCCACTGGAAGCGGTAGCCCCGGGCTGGGACGGGCCCCAACGCCGGGGCGCCCAGGGAGACGGCGTTCAAGAGCCCCACCTGCACGCCGTCACTCACGGTGCCCACCAGCTTCACCGCGCCCAACAGCGGCTGCTCCAGGCCCACGCGCCGCGAATAGAAGAGTGTCTGCGCGGAGCGCCCCGCCTGCGCGCCCACCGGCTGGAACAGCTCCAGCCCCTCCAGGAAGAAGGGGCGCTTCTCCGGGAAGAACACCTCCGAGGTGCTCAGGTTCACGAGCAGCTCGTCCGCCTCCACCTGGCCGAAGTCCGGGTTGAACGTGCCCGTGAGCGACAGGTCGCTGGCGAGCGCGGCCTGGAAGTCCAGCCCCACGTCCGCGGACGGCTCCACCGACGACACTCCCCCCAGCGGGACCTCGGTGCGGCTCGCGGTGATCCGGCTTGCCACGTAGGGCGTCAACATCAGCCCCCGCTGGTGGTGCACGCCCTCCAGGCCCTGGAAGTCCGCGAAGCGCGACACGAGCGCGTTGGCCTCGCGGGGGATGACGGTGGAGTCCACCTGTTCGTGCGTCCGGGCCATCTGTCGGCGGACGTGGAAGCCCCACGTCTGCACCGGCGCCTCCGGGAAGCGCAGGACGGACAGGGGCACGCGCAGCTCCGCGGTCCACCCCTCCTTCGTGACGGTGGCCTCGCCCTCCCAGACGGCGTCCCAGTCCTTCGCCTCGGTGGTGTCCTCGGTGAGCCGCGCGTCCTCCAGCGTGCCGCCGGCGTTGATGGAGAAGAGGTAGGCGGTGGCCCGGTCCTTCAGGCTGTCCACCATCACCGTCACCCGGTCCGAGGGCGGGATGGCATCCCGCCGGCCCAGGCTCCGGAGGATGAGTTCAGGCTGGCGATCAAATGCGGTGATGCCCACGTAGAGGTTGCGCTCGTCGTGGAGGATGCGCACCTCGGTGCGCTCCCCGGGCTCGGCCCCCGGCGTGGGGAAGCTCTGCACGAAGTCCGAGTACACCGGCGCGGCGGCCCACGCGGGCTCGTCCAACACCCCGTCCACCGCCACGGCCACCTCCGTGCGCGACGCATGGAAGACGGCGGGCGCACGCGGGCCCTCCGCCGCCTGGGCCGGCAGTGCCAGCCCCAGCCAGAGCCCCGCCAGCCACCTTCGTCCGAGCCACGCCACCCACGTCACGTTGGTTTCCTTCCAGCGTGCGCGCGGTCTCCGTCCCCTCGGGCCGGGGACCGCGCGACACGGGTCCTCAGGCGTAGGTGTCGCGGTCCACGTCGACGTTCAAGATGACCCGGTTGCGATCCGAGCGCTGCCACACCTCGTGGTACTGGGTGTCGTCGAAGACGAAGCAGCGCCCCTCCTCCCAGGAGATGAACTCCCGTGAGGTAGTACAGCTCCTCGCGGCCGGACTCCGACGCCAGCGCGCCGGGCGCGACCTCTCCGCTCGCCGTGAGCACGCCCTGCGCCTGGAGCCGGGCGAAGGTTTCGTCGAACACCGGCGAGGCGGGGCGCGGAGTCACATCCCGGTACGGCAGGCAGAAGCCCGGCGCTTCGATGCGCGCGTTGAGGGCCTCCGCGACGGCCCACAACAGCTTCCAGGCCCCTTCCCGATCCTCCGTCCGCGTGAGCGAGGAGTAGCCCGCGAGCGCGCGCCGCTCCGCCTCCGGCAGCGCCTCACGCAACAGCCGCGCGGGCAGGCTGTCGTTGCCCTCGGCCAACAGCGGCAGGAAGCGATCCACGTCCTTGAAGTCGTTGGGCGACACGCGGTGCGAGCCCACGGCCATCACCGCGTCGCCCGGGACGATGAGGCCCAGGTGGCAGCGCAGCATCGTGGCGTCGTTGCCCGTGTGCGCCAGGATGTGAGAGCCGGGCGCGAGGCAGGAGAACCACACGCTGCGCAGGCCGGGGATCTTCTTCACGATGGACGTCGTCACCGGGCACGCGTCCGTCACGTCCCGGAACTCGGTGATGCCGCCCTTCTTCAGGAAGCTGGGGTAGACGACCTCCTCCAGCACCGCGACGTGGAGCCAGCGCAGCGCGTCCCGGTCCGCGTCGTCCTCCATCCGCCCCAGCGCGTACCGGCCGTCGCGCTGCACGAGCCTTCCTTCGACCAGCAGCTTCGCCAGCCGCTCGCGCGAGCGGGGGGCGCGCTCGTCCAGGGTGAGCTGGTGCTGGTGCTCCACGAAGAAGCTGGCGTCCGCCACCACCGCGTTCATGCCGGACACCAGCCGGTCGATCATCGAGGGCGTGCAGTCGTGCGGCGAGGTGTACGTGGACAGCTCGCGCATCGTCTCCTCGCCCAGGCGGGCCTGGAGCAGACCCGATTCGAACGAGGTCGGATCGCCCAGGAGCACGGTGAAGAGCTGGAGCGGATCCGCGCAGTCGGACACGGTGAAGCGCGGGCGGTTGCGCACGTCCAACCGGTTGTCGTGGTACAGCAAATCCAACGTGGTCCACCCGGCCGTGTACACGTCCGAGTAGGCGTACGGCTTGAACCGGGCTTCGATCTGCCGCTCCGCCTCCGCACGAATCGCCGGGTAGTTCGCTTCCAGCTCCTGCGTGAAGGGGAAGAGGTGCTTCGGATAGAAGTTCATGATCCGGGGTTCCTTTCGTGGGTGGGAGCGTGCGCGGTGGGCAGCAGGTCGCCTTCGAGCAGCGACTGGAGGGCGTTGCCCACCGCCCGCACATGGGACGGCTTCAAGAGTTGGTAGTGGTCGCCGGGGACGAGCAGCGTCCGCACGCCGCCCCGCGCGACGCGGGCCCAGCCCCAGTCAAGTGAGGTGGCCTCCCGGATGCCGCCCCCGGCCCCGGCCAGCAAGGTCAGCGCCCCCGCGTACGGCCCGGGGCGGTAGGCGTGCAGGGCCTCCAGGTTCGCGCGGAACACCGCGTACAGATGGACCAGCGTTTCCAGCGGCGCGTCCTCGGGGAGCACCCCGCTGTCCCACGCGGCCCGCAGCAGCTCCGGCAGGCTCGCGTCCGCCGCGAGCGATTGCACGGCCTCTTCGGGCAACCCCAGGTCCACCGCGAAGGCGCCCAGGAGCGCCGCGTCGTCCCCGGGCCCGATCGGCTGCTCGAAGCCCTCCAGCGTCGCGTCCAACAGGCACAGCTCGGCCACGGCCTGCCCCGCCGCGTCGAGCTGACGGGCCATCTCGAAGGCGATGACGCCCCCCATGGACCAGCCGAAGAGGTGGTACGGCCCGGACGGTCGCACCCGGCGCAGCTCGCGCACGTAGCGCGCGGCCATCGCCTCCACCGTCGTGTCCGGCGCGGCGCCGGTGACGCCCTGGGACTGGAAGGCGTAGAGACGGCGGCCCGTGAGCCTTTCGGCCAGCGCGCGGTAGCACAGGACGTTGCCGCCCACCGGGTGGACGAGGAACAGCGGGGGCGCATCCCCTTCGCCGCCCAGGGGCACCAGCACGCCCTGCTCCTCCCCGGCCGTCTCCACGGCGCGGGCGAGCCCCTCCACCGTGCTCGTCTGGAACAGCGCGGCGAGCGGCAGCCGCACCCCGAAGGACGCCTCCATCCGCGCCAGCAACCGCAGCACGAGCATGGAGTGGCCCCCGAGTTGGAAGAAGTCGCTCGTCGCCCCCACGCCCGTCACGCCGAGCACGCGCTCGAACAGCTCCACCAGCACCGCCTCGCGCGCGTTCCGGGGCGCGACGACGGGAGCACTCGCGCGAGCGCCATGCGCAGGGTGTCGGCCCAGTCCGGGCGGGCACTGCCGCCCCGGGGCGCGACGTAAGCGGCGAGCAACGCCTCCCCTCCTGGCGCCTGGCGCACGACCACCGCGGCCTCGGCCACGTCGGGCAGGCCCAGGAGCACCGCTTCGATTTCTCCCAGCTCGATGCGGAAGCCGCGCACCTTCACCTGGCTGTCCACCCGGCCCACGTATTCCAGCGAGCCGTCCTCCAGCCGCCGCGCCAGGTCCCCGGTGCGGTACAGCCGCGCGCCGGGCTCCACCGCGCAGGGGTCGGGGATGAAGCGCTCGGCCGTCAAGGCGGGCCGGTTCAGGTAGCCGCGCCCCAACTGCACGCCGCCGAGGTACAGCTCCCCCAGCGCGCCCGTGGGCAGCAGGTTGAGGTCCGCGTCCAGCACGTGCATCCGCGTGTTGAAGACGGGGAAGGTGCCTCCAGGAAGAACTGGAGCATGGACGGCACGAAGTGCACCGTGGTGATGCGCTCGGCGGCCAGCGTCCGCACGAGGTAGGCGGGATCCTGGTGACCGCCTGGGCGCGCCACCACCAGCCGTGCCCCTACCGCGAGCGGCCAGAAGAACTCCCAGACGGACACGTCGAAGCTGAAGGGCGTCTTCTGGAGCACCCGGTCCCCGGGCCCCAGGCCGTAGGCGTCCTGCATCCAGGCGAGGCGGTTGTGGATGCCTCGGTGGGTGACGAGCGCGCCCTTGGGGCGGCCCGTCGAACCCGAGGTGAAGATGCAGTACGCGGGATGATCCAACCCCGCGCTGTCAGCAGGAGGCCGTACAGCGGCGGAGGGATCCAGCCCGGTGGTCCATGCGTCGTCGTCGAGCACGCACGCGAGGCCCGCGCCTTCGGGCAGCCGCTCCGAAAGGGCCCGGTTCGTGAGCGTCACCCGGGGACGCGCGTCCTCCACCATCTGGCGCAGACGCTCCGGCGGCAGCGCCGGCTCCAGCGGCAGGTACGCCCCGCCCGCCTTGAGGATGCCGTACAGGCCCACCACCATGTCGAGCGAGCGCTCCAGGAAGACGCCCACCAGCGCCTCCGGCCCCACGCCCTGCGCGCGCAGCCGGTGCGCCAGCAGGTTCGCCCGCCCGTCGAGCTCCGCGTACGTCAGCGACCGCCCCTCCATCTCCAGGGCGATGGCCGACGGCGTGCGCGCGGCCTGCTGTTCGAACGGCACGTGCAGCGGGCACGGGTGCTCGAAGACGTGCGTCGTCGGATTCCACGCGCGCAGCAGCTCCTGCCGCTCCTCCGCTCCCAGCAATGACAGCCGCCCCACGGGCAGCTCCGGGCCCGCGACCATCGCCGCGAGGACCGTGCGCAGGCTGTTCGCGAGCCGGGTCACGGCCTGCTCGCCAAGGCGGTTCGTGTCATGGGTGAGCGCGAGCCCCAGCGACGCGCCCGGGTAGACCGCCAGGTGCAGTGGGAACCCCGTGCGCGGCGGGCCCAGCTCCTCGACCCCGCCCGCGAAGACGCCCCGCTCGCCTCCGCGAAGGGGCCATGGGTCCACCACGAGCACGCTTTCGAAGAGGAGCCGCCCGGCGCCCACCTCGCTCCAACGCTGGACCTGCTCCAGCGGCACGAGTTCGTGCTCGCGCAGCTCGGCCTGCTGGCGTTGCAGCTCGCGCAGCCACGTCAGCACGGGCTGCCCGGACGTCACGCGGACGCGGACCGGCAGCGTGTTGACGAGCAGGCCCACCAGCTCCGTGACGCGCTCGACCGGCGCCGAGCGGCCCGACACCAGCGAGCCGAACACGGCCTCCGCCGTCCCCGCGTGCCGCGCGAGCACGAGCCCCCAGGCGGCCTGGACGAGCGTGCTCAACGTCAGCCCGTGGCGCGCGCAGAAGCCCTGAAGGCGCTCCGTCTCGCGGCCGTCCACCTCCACCGTGTGGCGGGCGTAGTGAGGTTCCCCGGACCGCGCGGGCAGGTCCCGCTCGCCGTGGGGCAGCGGCGTGGGCGAGTCGAAGCCCCGGAGCGCCTCCGTCCACAACGCGTGCGCCGGGCCCAGGTCCTGCGTGCCTTCGTGGTGCACGAAGTGGCGGAAGTCCGGGGGCGCCGCGAACACGGGCGTCCTCCCGGCGAGCAGAGCGTCATGGTGCTCCGCGACCTCCGCGAGCAGCAGCCCCAGGCTCCAGCCATCCAGGATGGCGTGGTGGAAGGACAGCGCGAAACGCCAGGGACCCGAGGGCGTTCGGGACACCGCCAGCCGGAGCAGCGGCCCCTGCGTCAACGGGAAGCCCCGCTGGAGATCCGCCTCCAGGAAGCGCCGCCAGTCGGCGTCGGACACCGGGGCCCCACCCACGCCTTCGACCACCGTCCACGCCAGCGAGGCGCCGGCTTCGACGCGCTCGAGGATCCGCTGCGCCGGGGGGCCCGCGCCGTCCAACACGAACACCGTGCGCAGCGTCGCGTGTCGCTCCAGCGCGGCCTTCCACGACTCCTGGAACGCGACCATGTCCAGGTCCGCGGGCAGCATGCCGCCCACCTGCTCGAAGTAGTCGCGCGACGCAGGCGAGAACAGCGCCCGGAAGAGCATGCCCCGCTGCATGGAGGTGAGGGGCACCGCGTCTCCGGCCGCGAGCGCCACGGCGGGCTCCGACTCCACCGGCACCAGTTGCCCGGCGAACCCCGCCACCGTGGGGTGCTCGAAGAGCTGCTTCGGCGACGACGCGAAGCCCTCCCGACGCAACCGGGACACGAGCCGCATGGCCGCGACGGAATCGCCCCCCAGCGCGAAGAAGCTGTCATCCGCGCTCACCGACGCGCGGGCGAGCACCTCCGCGAACACCCGCGCAACCCACTGCTCCCGGGGACCTGACGGTGCCCGCCCCGTCGAGTGCTCCACCGGCGGCTCCGGGAGCGCCTTGCGGTCCACCTTGCCGTTCAGCGTCGTCGGCAGCGCCTCCAGCAACACGAACGCGGAGGGAACCATGTACGCCGGCAGCCGGGACTCCAACGCCTGCCGCAGTCCCTCCGGCGACAGGCGCGCACCGGATCGGGCCACCACGTAGCCCACCAGCCGCGCCGTGCCGGCGACCGCCTCGCGCACCGCGACCGCCGCGTCCTTCACGTCGGGAGCGCTTCGGAGCGCGGCCTCCACCTCGCCCAGTTCGATGCGGTGTCCCCGCACCTTCACCTGCGCGTCCTCGCGCCCGCGCACCTCCAGCCTGCCGTCGGGGCGAAGGCACCCCACGTCGCCCGTCGCGTACAGCCTCGCGCCTGGCGTGGTGCTGAAGGGATCCGGCATGAAGCGCTCGGCCGTGAGCCCAGCACGCCCCACGTAGCCCCGCGCCACGCCCACGCCCCCGATGTAGACCTCACCGCACACGCCGGGAGGCACCGGCTCCATGCGCGCGTCCAGCACGTACACCGGCGTGTTGAGGACGGGGCGCCCCACCGTCAGCCGCGCCTGCCCGGGCCACACGCGCTCCACCGTGGACCAGACCGTGGTCTCCGTCGGGCCATACAGGTTCCACAGCGCTCCGCCCGTGGCGACGAGCCGCGCGGCGAGATCGGTCGGCAGGGGTTCGCCGCCGCACAGCGCCGTCATCCGCCGCGCGTTCGTCCAGCCCGACTCCAGCAGCATCCGCCACGCCGTCGGAGTGGCCTGCATCACCGTCGCGCCCGCGCGCTCCAACCGCTCCGCGAGCCTCGACGCGTCCTGGGCCTCGTCCCGCGTGCACAGCTCGATGCGCGCGCCCACCCGGAGCGGCAGGTACAGCTCCAGCCCCGCGATGTCGAAGGACAGCGTCGTGACGGCCGCCAGCACGTCGTCGCCGGACAGCCCCGGGGCCTCCTCCATGGAGGCGAGGAAGTTCTCCAGGGCCGCGTGGTGCACGCTCACGCCCTTGGGCCGGCCGGTGGAGCCCGACGTGTAGAGGACGTACGCCTCGTCCAGCCCCAGCGGGCCCGGACCGGCTCCGTCGCCCGCGTCCTGGCCGCCCGGCTCCGGCGCGTCCAGGCGCCACGGGGTGCCCGCCTCCGCGCCCAGGCGCGCTTCACAGCCCTGCTCGGTGAGCGTGAGGCGCAGCCCCGCGTCCTCGGCCATCAGCGCCAGCCGCTCGCGCGGGAAGTGGGGATCCAGTGGAACGTACGCCGCGCCCGCCTTCAGCACGCCCAGCAGGGCCACCGGCAGCCGGTGCGTCCGCTCCAGGCACACGCCCACCCGGTGCCCCCGACCCACGCCGCGCGCACGCAGCCGCGCCGCGAGCGCCCAGGCCTCATCGCGCAGTTGCGCGTAGGACAGCGTCCGGTCCACCGCCACGACCGCGGTGCGCCCGGGCGTGCGCGCCGCCTGCGCCTCGAAACGGGACACCACCGTCGCCTCCCCTGACAGGGCACGCACCGTAGGCGACCGCTCTGACAGCCACCGTTCGCGCGCCCCGACGGACATCAGGCGCAGGGTGTCCAGCCGGGCCCCGGGCCGCGCCAGCGCGTCGGCGAGCAGCGCCTCGTACGCGTCGAACAGGCGCGCCACGGTCCCGGACTCGAACAGGTCCGTCGAGTACTCGATGGCCACCCCCATCCCCTGCTCCCGCTGGAGCACGGTGAAGGTGAGATCGAAGGTGGACGTGCCCGCCTCCAGGGGCACCTCCGCGACCGCCACGTCCGCGAAGGCCCCCTGCCCCGCCGTCTGCGCGTTGAGCACGAACATCGCCTGGAACAGCGGCGTGTGCGCGGTGCTGCGCGGCGGTTGCAGGTGCTGCACCAGCCGGTCGAAGGGCAGGTCCGCGTGGCTGAACGCCTCCACGCAGGTGGTCTTCACCCGCGCCACCAACGACTCGAAGGACGCCCCAGGCTCCACCGCCGTGCGCAGGACGAGCGTGTTGATGAAGCAGCCCACCAACGACTCGCTGCCGGCCACGTCCCGCCCCGCGATGGGCGTGCCCACGAGGATGTCGTCCTGGCGCGTGTGGCGTGCGAGCACCGCCTGGAACGCCGCGAGCAGGAGCATGAAGGGCGTGACGTCCCAGGCACGCGCACGGGCGGGCAGCGCGTCCGTGAGCGCTGGCGACAGCTCGAAGTGGAGCGTGCGGCCCCGGTCCGTGCGCTGCGCGGGACGCGGGAAGTCCCCGGGCAGCTCCAGCACCGGCAGGGGCCCGGCCAGCTTCGCCTCCCAGTACGCCAGTTGCGGCGCGAGCTGCTCCTCCACCCACAGCCGCCGCTCCCACACGGCGTGGTCCGCGGGCTGATACGGCAGCGCGGGCAACAGGGCAGGCGTGCCCCTGAGCTCCCCGGCATAGAGCGCCGCCGCGTCGCGCAGCAGCACCTGGATGGAGGCGCCGTCAGCGACGAGGTGATGCATCGCGAGCACCAGCCAGTGCTCGCGCGCGCCCACCGTGTAGAGCTGGGCGCGGAACGGCGCCTCGTGCTCCAGCGCGAAGGGCACGCGGATGAAGCGCGTGGCCCGCTCCACCACCCAGGACTCCCGAGCGTCCGGCTCCAGGCCGGAGGCATCCACCTGCTCCAGCGCGAAGTCCACCGGCGCGAAGGACTGGACGGGTTCGCCGTCCACCCGCGCGAAGCGTGCCCGCAGTCCCTCGTGGCGGGCCGTCAGCGCACGCAGGGTCCGCTCCAGCGCCCCCGCATCCAACGTCCCGGTCAGCCGGAGCGCCGTGGCGATGGTGTAGAACGCGCTGCCCGGCTCCAGTTGCTCCAGGAAGTACAGGCGCTGCTGCGCGGAGGACAGGGGCAGCGGCGCGTGACGCGGCTGGCGCTCCACCGGAGGCAGGCGCGAGCGGCCGCGCGCCGCGTCCAGCCGGGCCGCCAGCTCCTCCACCGTCGGCGCCTCGAAGAGGACGCGCAGCGGCAGGGGTACATCGAAGAGCGCCTCCATCCGGGAGCGCAGCCGCATCGCCAGCAGCGAGTGCCCGCCCAGTTCGAAGAAGCCCCGCTGCACGTCCCGCACCGGAACGCCCAGCAGTTCCTCCCACAGCGTGCACAGCCGCGCTTCCGTGTCGGTCCGGGGGGCTCGCGCACCGGCTGCGTCCGCGCCGGGCGCCAGCGCGGCCGTCCGCAGGGCCGCGCGGTCCACCTTGCCGTTGGGCGTCAGCGGCAGCTTCGGGAGCACCGACCAGACGGACGGCACCATGTATTCGGGCAGGTGCTCCAGCAGCGCCGCGCGCAGGGTCGCGGGGCCCAGCGTTCGTCCCTCCCGGGGCACGACGAAGCCCGCGAGCTGCTGTCCCCCCGTGGTGTCCTCGCGGGCCATCACGAGCGCGTCCGCCACGTCGGGCAGGGCCAGCAGCCGGGCCTCCACCTCGCCCAGCTCGATGCGGTAGCCGCGGACCTTCACCTGATGGTCCAGCCGGCCCAGGTACTCCAGGCGCCCGTCACCCAGCCAGCGGACCTTGTCCCCGGTCCGGTACATCCGCCCCCCGGGCTCGTGGCCGAACGGATCCGGCACGAAGCGCTCCGCCGTCAGCTCCGGCCGCAGCAGGTAGCCGCGCGCCAGGCCGTCCCCCGCGAGGAACAGCTCGCCCGGCACGCCCAGCGGCACCGGCCGCCAGGACGCATCCAGCACATAGGCGCGCGTGTTCTCCAGCGGCCGGCCAATGGTGGGGCCCCGCGCCTCGTCCCGGGGAATCGGCTCCCACGTCGAGTAGGTGGTGTCCTCCGACGGTCCGTAGAGGTTGTACACGCGCTCCACGTGGTCGAGCGCGTAGAGCCCGTCCACGGTGCGTCGGGGCAGCGCCTCGCCCGCCAGGTTCACGCCCCGCACCGAACGCGGCAGTCCCCCCACGCGCAGCAGCTCCGCCATGGCCGACGGCACCGTGTTGACGAGCGTCACCTCCTCGCGCCGCGCGAAGCCGGGCAGCTCCAACACGCTGCCCACCACCAGCACCCGGCCCCCGTGCGCCCAGGGGACGAACATCTCGAACACGGACAGGTCGAAGCAGACGGACGTGGCGGCCAGCACCCCGTCCAGCATCGCCGGAGGAAAGACGTCCAGCGCCCAGGTGAGCAGCAGCGCCGCGCTCCGGTGCTCGATGGCCACACCCTTGGGCCGGCCCGTGGAGCCCGAGGTGTAGATGAGATACGCGAGCCCCTCCGGCCATGCACGGGGCGGCAGCGCGGCGTCGGACTCGTCCTGGAGCAGCGCCTCCAGGTCCTCCAACACCAGCGTCTCGGGCCGCGTCTCCGGCAGGGCCGCCAGCACCGCGCGCTCGCTGATGACCAGCGCCGCCACGGAGTCATCCAGCAGGTACGCCAGCCGCTGCGCGGGATAGATCGGATCCAGGGGCGCGTACGCACCGCCGGCCTTGAGCACCGCGAGCAGCACCACCGGCAGGTCCACCGTGCGCCGCAGGCACACGCCCACCCGCACCTCCGGCCCCACGCCCCGCCCGACCAGGTGCCGCGCCAGCCGGTTGGCCCGGCGCTCCACCTCCGCGTACGTCCACGCGCGCGTCGCGTCCGCCACCGCCACCGCGTCCGGGGTGCGCAGGGCCTGCGCCTCGAAGCGGGTGTGCAGAAGCGATCCGTCGCGCGGCAGGGCGCCCGGAGGACTCCAGGTGTCCAGCAGCAGCGCCGCTTCCGAGGGCGGCAGCAGCGGCAGCAGCTCCAGCCGCTCTGCGGGCCGCGCCAGCACGGTGGAAAGGAGCCGCTCGAAGTGGACGAGCCAACGGTCCATCGTGGCGGGCTCGAACAGCTCGCGGCTGTACTCCAGATGGCCAACCAGTCCCTCGGGCGTCTCCTTGAGGGAGAGCGTCAGGTCGAACTTCGCGGAGTGGCTTTCGATCTCCAGCGGGCGCAGCACCAGCCCGGGCAGTTGGAACTCGCCCGGGGGCAGGTTCTCCAGCACCAGCATCACCTGGAACAGCGGATTGCGGCCCAGGTCGCGCGGCAGGCTCAGCGCCTCCACCAACTGCTCGAAGGGCAGCTCCTGATGGGCGTACGCCTCCAGCGTCACGGCCTTCACCCGCCGCGCCAGCTCGCGGAAGGACGGCGCTCCGGCGAGCGACACCCGCAGGGCCAGGGTGTTGGCGAAGAAGCCCACCACCCCTTCCAGCTCCCGGCGGGGCCGGCCCGCGATGGCCGTCCCCACGATGACGTCCGTCTCCCCCGTGAAGCGGTGGAGCAGCGCGCTGAACGCCGCGAGCAACGTCATGAAGGGCGTGACGCCCTCCTGCTGACTGAAGCGCTGGACCTCGTCCGACAGGGCTCGGGGCAGCGCGAACGCGCGCGTGGCGCCGTGGTGCAGGGAGCGGGCCGGACGCGGATGATCCGCGGGCAGCTCCAGCGGACGCAGCTCGCCACCCAACCGTTCGCGCCAGGCGTCCAGGTGACGACCCGGGGCCTCGGAGGCAAGCCACGCCTGCTGCCACTCGCTGAAGTCCACGTACTGGAGCTCCGGCTCCGGCAACGCGGGCGGCCTGCCCTCGCACCGCGCGGCGTACAGCGCCGCCAGCTCGTGGGTCATCACCCCCACCGACCAGCCGTCGCAGATGATGTGGTGCAGCACCAGCAACAGGACATGCTCGGTGCCGTCCAACGCCACGAGCACCGCGCGCATCAACCCCGGCTCGCTGAGGCTGAAGGGCGCATCCGCCTCCCGGGTGCAGAGGGCCCGCAGCGCGGCCTCCCGCTCACCCGGGGGCAGCCCGGCCAGGGACTCGCGCCGCAACGCCACGGATCGGGGCGGGTGGATGAGCTGCACCACCTCTTCGCCTTCTTCCGCGAACGCGGTCCGCAGCGCTTCGTGGCGCTCCACGAGCGCGTCCAGGCTCGCGACCAGCGCGTCCTCGCGCAACGCGCCCGTCAGCCGCAGGGCGAAGGGCATGTTGTAGGTCGCGAGGCCCGGCTCCAGCCGGTCCAGGAACCACAGGCGCCGCTGCGCGGACGACGCCGGGAAGACGAAGACCTCATCGGCCTCCAACTCCACCGCGGGCTGCTCCAGGGCACTCACCGCTTGACCTTCCGTCCCTGCCGCGAGGCGCGGCCGATGCGTTCCGCGTCCACGCCGGCAGGGCCCGCGTCGCGCAGGGCCGCCACCACCTTCGCCAGCGCCCCCACCGTCGGGTGCTCGAACACCTGGCGCAGCGGCACGTCCACACCCAGCGCGTCGCGCAGCCGCGCCACCAACTGGGTGGCCAGCAGCGAGTGCCCTCCGAGCGCGAAGAAGTCCTCCGTGGACCCCACCCGCGCCACCGCGAGCACGTCCGAGAACACGCGCGAAATCGCCTGCTCCAGCTCGCCCTCGGGCGCGACGAACGCCTCCTCCGTCGCGCGCTCCGGGGCCGGCAGCCGGGCGCGGTCCACCTTGCCGCCCGGGGCGATGGGCAGCGCGTCCAGGCACACGTACGCGCCCGGGACCATGTAGTCCGGCAGCCGGCTCTTGAGGAACGCCCGCAGCGTGGCGCCCGTCGGACGCTCTTGCCCGCGCGGCGTGACGTAGACCACCAGCCGCTTGCCGGCCGGGGGCTCCTCGCGCACCGTCACAACCGCGTCCTTCACATCCGGGTGCGCGCTGAGCGCGGTTTCAATCTCCCCCAGCTCGATGCGGAAGCCGCGGATCTTCACCTGGTGGTCGCTTCTCCCCAGGTACTCCACCATGCCGTTCTCCAGCCGGCGGGCCACGTCGCCCGTGCGGTACAGCCGGCCGCCGGGCTCCGGGGAGAACGGATCCGGGATGAACCGGTCCGCCGTCAGGTCCGGCCGGCGGAAGTAGCCCCGGCCCACGCCCATCCCTCCGATGAAGACCTCGCCCGACACGCCCCGCGCCACCGGCTGCAGGTGCGCGTCCAGCACGTATGCGCGCATGCCCGGGATGGGCAGGCCCAGGGGCACCTCGTGCGTCTCCAGGATGGCCGGGTCCAGCGTGTTCAGGTTGCACGAGGTGGCGATGACCGTGCACTCGGTGGGGCCGTAGGAGTTGAACATCCGCACGGACGGGCCCACCACGCGCAGCCACGCCTGCACGCGCGAAGGGAGGATCTTCTCCCCGCCCGACACCACCACGCGCACCGACGGCGGCAGCGTGAGCGTCCCCCGCGCCAGCTCCGCGGTCAGCTCCGCCCAGAGCGCGGCGGGCATGCTCAGATACCGGATGCCCCACGCGTGCACCTTCTCCGTGAAGCCCGCGACGGAATCCAGCGTGTCCGGCTCGCGGATGACCAGCGTCCCGCCCACGAAGAGGCAGGGGAAGATCTGCTCCACGCTCATGTCGAAGCTGATGGACGACAACAACAGCGCGCGGTCCTCCTGGAGCAGCCCGTAGACGCACGCCGCCGCGTCGCTGTAGTTGACCAGCGCGGAGTGGGGGATCATCACCGCCTTGGGCACGCCCGTGGAGCCCGACGTGTAGATGAGGTACGCGAGCGAGTCCGGCCCGGAGACCTTCGGCGGCGCCACCACCGGCTGACGCCCCAGGACGTCGGCTTCGCGCTCCCAGAGCAGACACGCCACGTCCTCCGGCGGGGATGTCGCGCCCAGCAGGTGCTCGCGCGTGACGAGCACCCGCGCCCCCGAGTCGCGCAACATGAACGCCAACCGCTCGGGCGGATAGGCGGGATCCAACGGCAGGTAGGCCGCCCCTGCCTTCAGGATGCCCATCAGGGTCACCAGCATCTCCAGGGAAGGCTCCAGGCAGAGCGCCACCACGCTTTGCGGCCCCACGCCGCGCTCACGCAGCGCCCACGCGAGCTGGTTGGCCCGCGCGTCCCACTCCCGGAAGCTCAGCACCACGCCCCGGTGCTCCAGCGCGGGCGCGTCCGGCCGCAGCAGGGCTTGCCGCTCCAGCAGTTCGTGCCCCAGCTCGCACGCCAACGGCGCGGCCTTCGCGTTCAGCGTGTCGAGGAAGCGCCGCTCCTCCGGCGGCAGCACCGGCAGCTCGCGCAGCCGCGCCCGGGGCCGTTCCACCAGCCCCCGCAGGAGCACCTGGAAGC
This sequence comes from Myxococcaceae bacterium, assembly GCA_004173515.1. Taxonomy (GTDB): domain Bacteria; phylum Myxococcota; class Myxococcia; order Myxococcales; family Myxococcaceae; genus Corallococcus. The sequence continues at coordinate 19,338 of SECN01000209.1, forward strand.
TGGCCGCCAGCCGCTCCACTGTCGCGGGCTCGAAGAGGTCGGTGTTGTACTCGAAGGTGTACTCCAGCCCCTCCGGCGCCTCGGTCATCGCCAGCGAGAGGTCGAACTTCGCGGTCGCCGTGGAGACCTCCCGGGACTCCATCCGCAACCCCGGCAGCTCCACCGCGCCGCCCGGCGCGTTCTGGAGCACGAAGAGCACCTGCACCAGCGGGGACTGGCTCAGGTCCCGCTCCACGCCCAGCCGCTCCACCAGCACGTCGAAGGGCAGCGCCTGGTGCGCGTAGCCCGCGAGCACGGTGCGCCCCACGCGCTCCGCGAACACCTCGAAGGGCTCCTCCGGGTTCACGTCCGCGCGCAGCGCCAGCGTGTTGACGAAGCACCCCAGCACCCCCTCCACCTCCTGGCGGGTGCGGTTCGCGATGGGCGTCCCCACGATGACGGTGCGCTGTCCGGTGTAGCGGTGCAGCAGCGCCTGGAAGGCCGCCAGCAACGTCATGAAGTCCGGGCACCGGCGCCCTCGCGCTGCCACACGGCGTAGTCCGCGTACTGGATGGGCAGCGGGGCCAGGGCCGCGGGCTCACCCGTCATCCGGGCCGCGTAGGTGCGCGCCAGCTCCTGGAGGAGCACTTGGATGGACCACCCGTCCGCGATGATGTGGTGCATCGCCACCAGCACGACGTGCCGCTCGGCGGACAGGCGATACAGTCGCACGCGCAACAGCGGCCCCCTGGCCAGGTCGAAGGGCCGACGCGCCGCCTGCGCCAGCGCGTCCTCGTCCAGCGTCCCGGACACGTCCTCCCGCTCCAGGGCGAAGTCCATCGTCGGGTGGAGGACCTGGATGCACTGGCCTTCATGCACCGCGAACGTGGTGCGCAGCGCTTCGTGACGGGCCACGAGCTGGCGGAACGCGCCGTCCAGCGCGTCCTCGTCCAGGCGCCCCTCCAGCCGGACCGCGCCCGCGATGGTGTAGAGGGGACTGCCCGGCTCCAGTTGATCCAGGAACCACAAGCGCTGCTGCGCGGAGGACGCGGGCAGGGGCCGGGTTCGCGGCACCGCGGGGATGCGCTCCTCCGCGACGCGGAGCGTGCCCGCGGACGCCAACGCCCGCGCGAAGTCCTCCAGCACCGGGTGCGCGAACAGCAGCCGCAGCGGCGCCTCCACGCCCAGCTCCGCGCGCAACCGCGACGACACCTGGGTCGCGAGCAGGGAGTGTCCCCCCAGGTCGAAGAAGTCATCCGAGGCCCGCGTGACGGAGGTCCCCAGCACCTGGGACCAGATGCGGGCCACCCGCTGCTCGGACTCCGTGAGGGGCCGAGCGGCCTCCACCGGCGATGCATCCTGGGAGGCCGCGAGCGCCGCGAGCGCCTTGCGGTCCACCTTGCCGCTCACCGTCACCGGCAGCGCGTCCAGGGGCACCAGCAGCGACGGCACCATGTACGCGGGCAGCTTCGCCTTGAGGGCCTCGCGCAGGGCCCCCAGCTCCAGCCGGGTGCCCGCGCGCGGCACCACGAACGCCGCCAGCCGCTTGCCGTCACGGCCGTCGTCCAGCGCCGCCACCACGCAGTCCGCCACGTCGGGCAACCGGCCGAGGACGACCTCCACCTCCCCTGTCTCCACGCGGAAGCCGCGGATCTTCACCTGCTGATCCACGCGGCCCAGGAAGTCCACCTGTCCGTCCGGCAGCCAGCGGGCCAGGTCGCCCGTGCGGTACATGCGCTCGCCCGGGGCGAAGGGGTTGGGCACGAAGCGCTCCGCGGTCAGGTCCGGGCGCCCCAGGTAGCCGCGCGCCAGTCCCACGCCACCCACGCACAGCTCGCCGGGCGTTCCCGGCGGCACGAGGTTGAGGTGGGCGTCCACCAGGTACACCCGGTAGTTGTCCACCGGCACCCCGATGGGCACCTGCGTGTACCGCCGCCAGTCCTGGGTGAAGAGCGCCGTGGTGTTGAGGCACGCCTCCGTGGGCCCGTAGTAGTTGACCAGGGTGGAGATGTCCGCGTGGCGCTCCACCAGCTCCACCACGCTGGCGCCCAGCACGTCCCCGCCGAAGCAGAGGTAGGGAACCTTCAGCTTGCGCTCCGAGCTGCCCAGCTCCAGCAGCCCCTTGAGCAGCGCGGGCACGGAGTCCACCACGTCGATGCGGTTCTCCACGACGTAGGCGTGGAGCGCCTCCGGCGACACCAGCGTGTCGTACGTGGGCAGGAAGAGCGCATCGCCCCGCATCAGCGGCAGGAAGAGCTGGTGTACGGAGACGTCCACCGCGGGGGACACCAGCAACATGTGTCGCAGCCGCCCGGCCGGGGAGAACATCCGCCGCAGCCAGTGCACCTGGTTGCAGAGCGCCCGGTGCTCCATCATCACGCCCTTGGGCGCGCCCGTGGTCCCCGACGTGTAGATGACGTACAGCAGGTCCCCGGGCCCGCTCACGACGGGCAGCGGCGCGCTGTCCCCGCCCTCCTCCGCCACCCCGCCCAGCACGCACCGCGTCCCCTCGAAGGGCACGGCCGGGTGCGCCTCGTCCTCCAGCAGCCAGCGCGCGCCCGCGTCCTTCAAGAGCAGCGCCGTGCGCTCCGGCGGGTGCGCGGGGTCCAGGGGCAGCCACGCGCCGCCCGCCTTCACCACCGCGAGGATGCCCACCACCATCTCCACGCACGGCCGCGAGAGCACCGCCACCACCGCCTCGCGCCCGACGCCCATCCCGCGCAGCCGCCGCGCCAGCGCGTTGCTGCGCGCATCGAGCTCCCGGTACGTCAGCCCCTGGCCTTCGTGCCACACGGCCAGCGCCTCCGGGTGGAGCGCCGTCTGGTCCGCGAAGAGCTCCCCCACCGTCCGCTGCGACGCGTGCTCATGGAGCGCGACGTTGAAGCCCGCGCGCAGCCGCGCGTCCTCGTCGGGGGGAAACAGGGACAGCTCGCGCAGGGCCGCCTGGGGACGCTCCACCAGCGCCTCCAGCAGGCACACGTAGCGCCGCGCCATCCGCTCGATGCGGGCGCCGGAGAAGAGGACGCGGCGGAAGCTCCACTCCAGTCGCAAGGCGCCGCCCCCGCCCACCCGAGCCGTGAGCGTCAGCTCCACCTTGGACGTGGGCAGGGGCGCCTCCAGCCGCTCCAGGCCCAGCCCCGCTCCGGCGTCCAGCGCCGCCGGGCCGTCCTCCTCCAGGCTGAACAGCACGTCGAACAGCGCCCCCCGAGCGGTGCCGGCGCCCTCCTGGGCCTGCGCCGCGACGTGGGCGAACGGAAGCTCCTGGTTCGCGAGCGCTTCCTGCGTGGCGCGGGAGACGCGCGAGAGGAACGCCAGGGCGGACTCCTCCTCGCGCACGGTGTTGCGCAGCACCACCGTGTCCATGAACAGGCCCACCGCGTCCCGCAGCTCCGGGTGTCCCCGGCCGAGCACCGGCACGCCCACCGCCACGTCGCGGGTGGCGCCATGGCGTGAGAGCAGCACCGCGAAGGCCGCCAGCAGCCCGTTGAACAGCGTTGTCCCCTGGCGCTGGCACAACGCGCCCAACCGGGCCGTGAGCTCCGGGGACACCGTCACGCTCCGGGCGTCGGCCTCCAGCGAGGCGGCCTGGGTGCGAGGCCCGTCGGAGGGCAGGTCCAGTGGAGGGGGCGGCGGCGTGAGCACCCGCCGCCAATGCGCGGCCTGGGCGCTCGCCTCCGGAGACGCCAGACGCTCCCGCTGGCACGCGGCGGCGACCCGGGGCCCGGGGCCCGGGGGCGGCAGGGGCGCTCCGGCGTACAGCGCCACCAGCTCCCGCAGCACGATGTCCACCGACGCCGCATCGGAGATGAGGTGGTGCATGTCCACGAGCAGCAGCGCGGAGGCGTCTTCGCGCTCCACCAGCGCCACCCGGAACAACGGCGCCGTCGCCAGGTCGAACGGTCGCGCGAAGGCGCGCGCCAGCGATGGCACATCCTCGCCGGACACCTGACGCTCCAACCGGAAGGGCACCGACGCGGCCACGCGCTGCCGCACCTCCCCGTCCACCAGGACGAAGGACGTGCGGAACGCCTCATGCCGCCGCACCAGCGCCCCCAACGCCTGCTCCAGCCGGTCCGCGTCCACCGCGCCCGTCAGCGCCAGAGCACCCGTCATGTGGTAGCGCGGGTCGTCCGCGCCGGCCTGGGCCTGGAGCACGTAGAGCTGCGCCTGCGCCGCCAGGACGGGCGAATCCCCGGCGTCCGCGACCTGGGGCAGTGGAGCCCACGCCGGCGCCGCGGCGTCCACGCGCTCCGCGAGCGCGCGCACCGTGGGCGCCTGGAACACGTCCACCAATGACACCCGCCGCCCCGTCGCCTCCGTCACGCGGTGTGCCAGTCGCACCGCGAGCAGCGAGTGCCCGCCCCGCTCGAGGAAGGAGTCCGTCACGCCCAGGCCCTCCGCCCCCAGCACCTGCTGGAAGAGCGGCAGCAGCAGGGCCTCGGTCGGCGTCGCGGGCGCGACGCTCGCGGCGTCCTCCAACCCCTGTCCGGGCTTCAGCACCAGCGCGTTGCGGTCCACCTTGCCGCTGGGCAGCGTGGGCAGCGCGGTCAGCGGGACGAAGTGCGCCGGCACCAGGGCGGACGGAAGCAGCCGCGACAGGACCTCGCGCGGCGGACGCGAAGGCTCGCGGGGCACGTAGAACGCCGCGAGCACCGGACCCGCGACCGCATCCGTGCGCACCACCACCGCCGCGGCCGACGCCAGGCCCGACGTCACCAGACACGCTTCGATTTCACCGGGCTCGATGCGGTGACCGCGCAGCTTCACCTGGAGATCGCCGCGCCCGTGGTGCTCCAGCTCCCCGGAAGGCAGCCACCGGGCGCGGTCGCCGGTGCGGTACATCCGCCCGCCCCGCGCGAGCGCGGACGCCACGAAGCGCTCCGCCGTCAGCTCCGGCCGCCCCAGATAGCCCCGGGCCAGCCCCTCGCCCGCGATGCACAGCTCGCCCACGATGCCCGGGGGCAGCAGCTCCCCCGCCGCGTCCAGCACCAGCACCTGCGTGTTGAGGACCGGCCGCCCCACGTCCACGGCGAGCTTGTCCGTCACCTCGCTCACCGTCGACCAGACCGTGGTCTCCGTGGGGCCGTACAGGTTGAAGATGCGCGCGGAGGTGAGCGCCCGCGCGCGCGCCAGCAGGTGCGCCGGCAGCGGTTCGCCGCCCACGAGCAGCAGCCGCACCCCCGCCAGGGCCGCCCGCCCCACGGGGTCCTCCAGCATCAACTGGAGGCGCGACGGCGTGAGCTGCACCACGTGGCAGTCCGTCCGCTGGATGCGGGCGCCCAACCGCTCCGGTGCGCGCTGGGAGGCTTCGTCCGCCAGCACCACCTCATGCCCCAGCCACAGCGGCAGCAGGGTCTCCAGCGCGAAGATGTCGAACGTCGCCGTCGTGGTGCACAGGAAGCGCAGCCGCTCGCCCTCCAGCGGCAGCGCGTCCACCATCGCCGCCAGGAAATTGCTCACCGCCCGGTGGGGCACCTGCACGCCCTTGGGGCGGCCCGTCGAACCCGACGTGTAGAGCACGTAGGCCACGTCCTCGGGTCCGGCCTCCGGAAGCACCACAGCGCTCACGACGAACGCCTCCGCGCCCGACGCCGTGCCCTCCACGGACACCGCCTCCACCGCCACCCCGTCCAGCGTCCGCGCGCCCCCCGCGTCCACCACGGCGTGGCGCACGCCCGCGTCCTCCAACAGCATCGCCAGCCGCTCGCGAGGCTGCTGTCCATCCAGCGGCAGGTAGGCGGCGCCCGAGAGCAGGATGCCCTTGAGGCCCACGAGCAGCTCCACCGTCCGGTCCGTCAGCAGGCCCACCACCGCCCCCGGCCCCACGCCGCGAAGGCGCAGCGCCGCCGCCACCCGCGCCGAGCGCGCCTCCAGCTCCGCGTAGGTGACCTCCACGTCCCCATCCCGCACGGCCACGGCTCCGGGCTCGCGCGCGGCCCGCTCCGCCAACAGCGCGGCCACGGAGCGCTCGCGCGGGAACGGCCGGGGCTCCGGGTTCCACGCGGCGAGTTGCTCCGCCTGTGCCGGGCCCACCAGGGACAGCCGGCCCACGGGGCGCGCACGGTCCTCGCCCAGCACCTCGCCCAGCAGTCGCCGGAAGGACTCCGCCAGCGCAGCCGGTCCCTCCGGAGGGAAGGCGCTCCGCCGGAAATCCAGGTCCACCGTGAGCTGCCCCTGCCCCAACCGGTCGCTCACGTGCACCGCGAGCGAATGCGCCTCGTGCCCGTTGAAGAGCCAGGTGACATCCACCGGATGGCCGCCCAGTTGCGCGTCGAAGCGTCCGTTCTGGAAGGAGACGAGCACGTCGAAGAGGGGCGGCCCCTCCAGCCCCCCGGCGCGAAGCTGCTGCGCGAGCAGGTCGAACGGATAGCGCTGGCCCCGCAGCGAGCGCTGTTGCGCCGCGCCCACGGAGCGCAGCAGCGACTCAAAGGGAGCGGCGCCGTCCACGTCGAAGCGCACCGGCACGGTGCCCACCATCATCCCGAAGGTGAGCAGGTCCTCCCGCGCGGCGCGGCCATGGACGAACGTCCCCAGGCACGTGTCGCGCTGCCCCGTCAGCCGGGACACGAAGAGGCCCGTGAGCGCCGCGAACAGCCGGGGCACCGTGCTCTCCGCGTCCTGCGCCACCCGGGCCACCGCCCGCGTCTGCTCCGCGTCCAGCGAGAAGGTGTGGCGCACCGCGCGCGTGTCGTCGAAGGGCGTGCCCACCGCGCGCAGCAATCCCCCCGCCTCCCGGCCCTCCAGCAGTTGCTGCCACAGGCGGCGGTGCTGTTCGCTTTCGGCCGACGCGAGGTAGTCCCGCTCCCGCGCCACGTACCGGAGGTACGACGGCTCCGACTCCGACGCGGCCTCCTCCCCCGCCACGAGCGCCGCGTAGTGGCGGCCCACGGCCCGGACCAGCAGCCCCAGGGAGAATCCATCGCCCACCAGATGGTGCACGCAGGCGAAGTAGCCCCCGCGCCCCTCCCCCAGCTTCACCACCGCCAGCCGGTACAGCGGCCCGCCCGGCAGCGCGAACGGCGTCCGCACGCGCTCGGTGCACCAGGCCTCGGCGGCGGCGCCCGGGTCCGCGTCCTGGGAGAAGTCCACCAGCTCCACGCGGGGCGAGGACGCGGGGCCCAGACGCTGCCGGGCCTGCCCTGCCTCGACGCGCAGCTCCAGCCGCAGGGCCTCCGTGCTCCGGGCGAAGCGCTCCAGCGCCTGGGCCAGCAGCTCCAACCGCACCGGCCCGCGCACCACCAGCAGGCCGCCCAGGTTCGCGAAGGCCGTGCCCGGGTGGAGCTGTTCCATCAGCCAGATGCGCTGCTGCGCGTGGCTGAGCGGCTGGAAGCCCTCGGCGTCCGCCCCGAAAGAGGGCTCCAGCGAAGCGCGCGAATGGGGAATGAGCTCGGCCATGGTGTGTCCGCCGTGAAGAGCGAGAAGGGTTTACGAAGCGACCGGGGCGCGACGCGCCAGGGGGTCTTCCGGGGACGCGGCGGGGTCCGGAACGAGGAAGCGGATCACCGCCCCCACGCGGACCGACGGCACCTGCTTGCGCGCCAGATCGCGGGGCGAATTGAACAGGTCGTGCCACGGACAGCGGATGCCCTGGGCCGCCTCGTCCCAGGTGCCCTTGCTGAGCGGCCCACCCTTGTGCTTGCAGCGGTCCAGGATGACGCTCCAGCGCGCGCCCAGGCGAAGGCAGAGGTAGCGCTCGTCCACCACGCGCACCTGGCTCCAGTGCCGCGCCTCCAGTTCCAACATCATCGCGAGCCTGCCTCCCGGCCAGGCCCGAACCACAGCGAGGCGCCCTCCCCCACCACCCGCGCGCCCACCATCCGCCCGGCGGGCACGACGACGGACTCGCCCGCGCGGAGGACCCGGGGCTTCAGGAAGCCGGCATCCACCTCCACCGTGCCCGCCGTCACCGCGAGCAGCGACTCCTCGTCGCACACGTCCGGCGCCAGGAAGAAGCCCGCCTCCCGGGGCGTGGCCCGCGACGCTTCCGCCGCCGTGGCACGCACCGCCCGGCCCGTGTGCAGCGCTTCGCAGAAGTCGAGCTGCTCGAAGTAGTCCCGCTCCGCCAGGTCCCCCAAGAGCCGGCTGGCCTCGATGCCGCGCACCATCTCCGGGATGATGGCCTCGCCGTAGCGCTGGACCAGCGGCCGGATGAGCTTGTCGAGCGCCATCCTCCGGTGGTGCAGGTCGATGCCCACGTGCTCGTCGAAGTAGAGCGTGTCCACGCCCTCCCGGCCGAACACCTTCTTGAGGCTCTTGCTGAACTGGCGGTTGAAGTGCGGCACCACCGCTTCGATCCACCAGAGCGCGCCCACGTACTCGAACCAGCGCGGCTTGTGGCTGGTGACCCAGTGGAAGTAGCTGGTCATCAGCAACGAGCTGGGCAGGTACCAGTGGTAGTACGCGTGGACCCCGCTGCTCAGGCCCAGCGATTCCAGCAGCCGCTCGAACAGCGTCGAGTGCTTGTGCGGGTGCACCCCGTACCCGAACTCGTCGATGAAGATCTTCATCAACTCCGAGTGCACCGGGCCGAAGTTGCCCGGCAGCGCCCGCGCCATCTGCGACGCTTCGGACAGGAAGTCCGGGGCCACCTGGAGGATGAAGAGCTTCGCCGCCAGCTCCGGCGCGGCGGAGGCCTCCACCCGGCGACACACCTCGCTGGGCGCGGACTCGTAGCGCGTCAGCAGCGCCTGGCAGTACTCCTCCAGGTGCGCGAGCGTCCACGGGCCGTCCACGCTGATGTCCTCGGAGAGGAACTCGAAGCAGGTGCGCTCCAGCGCCGGACGGAGCATCGCGTTCGCCGCCATGAAGCCCGGCTCGTAGAAGTCGTGGAACGCCCGGTGCTCCGCCTCCGTGAAGGCCGACACCGGCAGGTAGAGGTTGTTCTGCTCGTAGGCGCCTGCGCGTACTGCGACGCGGGCAGCAGGAGCTGGTGCATGCGCGGCAGGTTCGCCAGCGGGATGCGGGGAAAGAGGTGATGCGTGACGTGGTAGTTGTCGTGGTGCGGATGCAGGAAGAACGACACCCAGTTGCTGGGGTGGTTGCGCGTGTAGCCGAGCACCGTCCCGGGCCTCAGCCCGATGTGGTCGGAGATCTCCGCGAAGATCTTGATGAGGTGATACGCGGTCATCTTGGACAGCAACCACAGCCCCGCGAAGGACAGGGCCGCGCCCCAGCCCCCCATCCACGCCAGGGCGCCCAGCACCCCCGTCCACCACGCCAGCACCCGCCACCGGTGGTCCACCGGCGCCCGGAGCAGCGTCGCCAGGACGGAGTCCCGCCAAAGCCTCACATCCGTCACGAAGAAGACGTAGAGGCTCCAGGCGTCGTGCGCGCGTCCCGCCGGGGCCTCGGGCACCGACAGATAGTCGGGGTCCTTCTCCGCGTGTCCCAGATACGCGTGATGCCGCAGGTGCGCATTGCGATAGGTGTCGAAATGCTCGAACAGCGGAAGCCCACACGCCAGCGCCGCGACCCGCTGATTCAACACCCTTCCCTTCAACATGTTTCCATGGGCCGCATCGTGCAGCCGGTTGCCCAGCGCACGCTGGCGCGACCCCACCAGCACCAGGGCCACCGGCAACAGGAACCATGAAACATGGAAACACAGCGCCCAGGCACCGAAGATGAGCGCCCAGGTTTCAAGGACCTCCAGGATTGCGCGCGCGGGCCGGGGCACACCCAACCCGGTGAGGTGCTCCTCGTGTCCCTGCGCCACGAGGTACTCCCGCAGCTCACGGACCTCCTTGCCCCTGGGCACGACGAGTTCCAGGCTCGGCGCGATGCCTTCTGTCTGGCGTGGTTCGGTCGTCATGATGGAAAAAACAATTCCTGTCGGAACGACAAAGGCGAGGCCGGCCCCCATGGCCCTCGCCCCCGGTCCAACAGCGGCTCGGAAAACAAAACCCACGGATTGGAAAGGGCGCGGGCACTATCTTGTCATCGGGCCACCGTAACAATGACCTCTGACATCACCGGGCCCTTGCGACCGACGGCGTCTGGCTTTGACGCGCTGCACGCCAACCCTGGCCGTCGGGCGTGCGGAGGTGATACGCAGCAGCCTTTCTTCAGGAGAAGTCCATGCACCTGAGTGTTTCCGAGGAGATGGCCCAGCGCTTTCCCGAACTCCGCATCAGCTTCGTGGCGGTGCGGGGAATGGACAACACGGGCAACCCACCAGAAGGGCTGGAGGCTGAAATCCGTGCTGCTGAGTCGGATTTCCGCACCCGCATCCCAGACCTCGCCGCCCTGGCAGCGGACACGCGAATCCTCGCCTGGCAGGAGGCCTACCAACGCTTCGGCGTGAACCCGAAGAAGTTTCGCCCCAGCGCGGAAGCCCTGCTGCGCCGGGTGGTGAATGGCCACCCGCTCCCGTGGATCAGCCGGGCCGTCAACGCCTACCTGCTGCAGGAGCTCTTCTTCCTCCTGCCCGTCGGAGGCTATGACCTTGGCCGGCTGCAGGGCGACCTGCGCCTGCGCCTGTCACCGGGCAACGAATCCTTCACCGGCATCGGCAGTCCGGAGCCCGAAGTCACCAGCCCCGGCGAGGTCGTCTACGCGGACGACGCGCGCGTCCTCACCCGCCGGTGGAACTTCCGGGACTGTGACTTCGCGAAGGTGGAGACGACCTCGCGCGACATCATCCTGTTCGCCGAAGCGCCCTCCGCCGCGGTGAAGACGGAGGAGCTGCTGCGGCTGGTGGAACAGATTGGGGAAAAAATCCGCCAGCACTGCGGAGGCACCACCGCCACCGGCCTGCTCGACCTCCAGCAGGGGCGCGAGGTCGAACTGCCGGCGCGGTGACGTCCGCGCTTCGCGTCCCCGCTCAGCCCAGCGGGGACACGAGGAGCAGCGACAGGATTTCCCCCGCCACCGCGCGCTTGCTGCCCTCCAGCGCGCGGTCCGGCCCGGTGCGGGTGAGCACCGTCACCCGGTTGGTGTCCGTGCCGAAGCCCGCCCCGGTCGCGGTGACGTCATTGGCGACAATGGCGTCCAGGCCCTTGCGCTCCAGCTTCTCGCGCGCGTGCTCCACCACCCGCTCCGTCTCCGCCGCGAAGCCCACCAGCACCGGGCGCTTCGCCTTCCCCGCCACCTTGCGCGACGCCTCCAGCAACACGTCCGGCGTGCGCACCAGCCGTAGGGACTCCGGGCTCTCGCCCTTCTTCACCTTCTGCGGGGCCCGCACCTCCGGACGCCAGTCGCTCACCGCCGCCGTGGCGATGAACGCATCCACGGACTCCACCCGCGACAGCACCTCGCGCGCCATGTCCTCCGCGCTCACCACGTCCACCACCTCCAGGCCCGTGCGGTCCACCGGGCCCACCGGGCCCAGCACCACCGTCACCGTCGCGCCCAGCGCCCGCGCCTCGTGCGCCAGCGCCATGCCCATCTTCCCGGTGGACGGGTTGGAGATGAAGCGCACCGGATCCAGGAACTCGCGCGTGGGGCCCGCCGTCACCAGCACCGTCTTGCCCTGCAGCGGCCCACCGCCCAGCCGCGCCGCCACGGCCGACACGATGGCGCCCACGTCCGCCAGCCGCCCGGAGCCCACGTCGCCACACGCCAGCATCCCCGCGCCGGGGCCCACGCCCGTGAAGCGCGGATCCGCGAGCAGCGACGCCACGTTCTCCTGCGTCCGGGCGTTGTCCCACATGGCCACGTTCATCGCGGGCGCCAGCACCACCGGCCCCTTGAAGGCCAGGAGCGACGTCGTCACCGCATCCCCACCAAAGCCCGCGCGGATCTTCGCCATCAGGTCCGCCGTCGCGGGCGCCACCACGTACGCATCGCCCCAGCGGGCGAGGTCCAGGTGGCCGAAGTTCCCCTCCTGCGCCGGGTCGAAGTAGTCCGTCAGCACCGGGTGCCCGCACAGCGCCTGGAAGGTGAGCGAGGTGACGAACTGGCGCGCGGCCTCCGTCATGGCCACCCGCACCTCCGCGCCCGCGCGGCCCAGCTCCCGCACCAGCTCACAGGCCTTGTACGCCGCGATGCCGCCACCCACGCCGACGATGACCCGGCGGCCCTTCAATGCCGATGCGTCCATGCGGCTTCATTACGCGCCAGGACGCCCCGTCGCAACACGACTACCGCAGGGACACCTCACCCTGGGAGGGCACGTCCACCGTGCGCACCAGGGGGCCCGCCCCAGGCATCTCCGCGTGGAAGAAGCCCCACACCAGCGTGTACCGGCCCGGCGACAGGCCGTTCACCACCACCCGCTCGCCCATCGGCTGGTAGATGAGCTGCGCGAAGCGCGAGCGCAACAGCTCCACGGGCGGGTTGCCCACCTGCCCCACCTCGCCCGGCACCACCCACAGCGCCTTGCCCCGCTCCGGCTGGAGCAGCACCGTCAGCGACGTCGTGCCCGGCACCGGCCCCAGGTCCAGCGTCATCTCCGTGCCCGCAACCTGCACCACCACCGCCGGCTCGCCCGTGCCGCCGCGACCGCTGCCCACCACGAAGCGGTAGTTGCCCGGCGACAGGTCCGTGCTGTAGCGGCCATCCGCGCCGGTGATGAGCGACACCGTCTCGCTGCGATCCGCGTTGAGCCCCTCCACCTGCGAGCCCGCCGCGGGGCGCCCGTCCGCCAGGTACACCCGGCCCGTCAGGTGCGTCGCGGGCTTGAGCGTGAGCTGCACCGGCGTCGTGCTCCCGCGCGGCACCTCCTGCGTGCCACTCACCTTGCCCTTGCGCGCGGACACCGTGAAGCGCGGCACGAACGGGGGGCTGGCCAGCGTGAAGGCGCCGTCCGGCCCCGACAGCACCGACCCGTCGCACACGTCGCACGTCACCACCGCGTCCGGCACCGGTCCACCCGACGCGTCGCGCACCATGCCGGACACCGACGGCGCCTTCGTCAACACCACGTCGCCCATGTCCGTCGTCTTCGACGGGCGGTCCACCACCTGGGGTTCGTAGCCCGCCGCGTCCACCGCGACGATGAGCCGGTCCCCCGCCGTGGACAGCGGCAGTTCGAAGCGCCCGTCCGGGCTGTTCACGTCGTGATCATCCACGCGGAAGCGGCGCACCGGCTGGCCCGCGTCGTCCATCACGCGGCCCCGGAACGTCGTGCGCTTGCGCATCTTCACCTGCAACGGGGGCCCGCCCGGCTTGCCCTGCGTCCGCTCCAGGGGCTCGTAGCCCGCGTGGTGCGCGTCCACCAGGTACGTGCGGTCCGGCCGCAGCGCGCGGAACTCGAAGTGCCCGCCCGAGTCCGTCTGCACCGGCTCCGCCATGCGCGGCATCACGTTCAGGTTCGCGCCCACCACCGGCTGGCCGTCCTCGTCCACCACTTCACCCGAAAGGGACGCGCCCGGCTCCAGCTCCACTGCCACCTGCTGCGTGGCCCCGTCCTGCACCGTCACTGAAGCCGGCCCCGACGCCACGTACTCCGGATGCGACGCCATCAGCGTGTACGTGCCCGGCGGCAACCCGCGCATGGGCACCACGCCATCCGGGCCGGAAGGCCGGTCGCTGCGGAAGATGTTCTCCGGATCCGCCCACATCACCACGTCCGCGCCCTCCACCCGCCGGCCCCCGCTGGACACCGTCACGTCCGCGCCCGCCTTCGCCTCCAGCGACAGCGTCACGTCCGACGCGGGCGCCGTCGCCTGCACGCTGCCGCCGCCCCACTCGGAGTGGTGCGCGTGCAGCGTGTAGAGCCCCGGCATGGGCACCTGCGCGGAGAAGTGGCCGTCGTTGTCCGCGTTCGTCGTCTCCCCCGTGGGCTGCACCAGGATGGACACGTTCGACGCGGGCCGGCCGTACTCGTCGATGACCTGCCCCGTAATCAGCGTGGCCTTCGCCAGCTCCATCTCCAGCGCCGTCTCCCCCTGCGCCACCCGCGCGGGGAGCTGCGCCGTCTTGAAGCCCTCCGCCTGCCCCTCCAGCACGTACTCGCCCGGCGCCAGCGGTCCCAGCTCCGCGAGCGCCCCGGTGGGCACCGCGTCGCGGCGGATCAGATCGCCCGCCACCGTGCGCAAGAGCAACTGCGGGTTCGGCACCGGCTGGCCCTCCTCGTCCACCACCGTGACGAGCAGCCGGCCCGCGGCCTCCAGCTCCAGCGTCACCTGCGTCACCCGCTTGGACAGCGTCAGCGTCTGGGGCGCGGAGCCGAAGCCCGGCGCCTCCGCCGTCACCACCACCTCGTCCGGGTACAGGCCGTTGAAGCGCACCGGCGCGCCCTGCGCCTCCGTGTGCGCCTCGCGCGTCAGGTGGTCGCCCCTCAGGCGCACCGTCGCCGCGGCCGGAGCGCCGTCGCGCGTGACGCGCACCTCCAGCGTGCGCGACGGCGTCAGCTTCAGCCGCAGCGGCTGGGAGTTCGCCTCCACCTGCTGCGCCACCGCGGGCTGGAAGCCCTCCGCGTCCGCCAGTACGTAGAAGGGCCCTTCGCCCAGGCCTGTCAGCGAGAACGCGCCTCCCGCGCCCGCCACGACCTCGAAGGGCAGCGGCACCTTGCGCGACACCGCCCGCACGCGCGCCCCGGGCTTCGGCTGGCCGGAGTCGTCCACCACCGTGCCGGAGATGCTCCGCAGGGCAGGCAGGTACAGGTCCACGGACTCGCCCGGCGCCGCCCGGTTCTTGAGCGCCACGCCCAGCCCGTCCGCGCGCGCCCAGACGGAGAAGGACACGCCCACCAGGTGCTCGAAGCGGAACTTCCCCTGCGCGTCCGTGCGCACCGTGGCGCGCGGCGTGAGGAAGCCCTGCTGCTGTTCGAAGAAGGCCCGCGTATGCAGCGCCGTCTCATGCGCGGTGCAGGCCAGCAGCGCCAGGCCGCACTCGTCGCACCGCACGTCCGCCACGGTCCGCTCCGCCGACGCCGCGAGCGACACCTCCGCGTCCGCCACCGGCTTGCCGCCACCGTCCAGCACGCGCCCGGTGAGCGTCAGCCCCTCCTGCGCGCCCGACGACACCGCCACCGCGTTGAACGCGGGCAGCCCCTGGCGCATCGAACTGGCGGAGACGGGCGACACGGGACGCGCGGCGGGAGCGCCCCACCACCGGGGTCCCAGCACCATGGCGGCGAGGGCCACCAGCACGGCGGCCACCCCGATGAAGACCCATTTGCGCATGCGTACGCGGCCGGGAACCTACCCCACGGCCGGCCCCCCAACGACGGTTTCCCCCGGGAAATTCCGGAGCGTCCTGTCCAGGACGTCCGGGGCCCCGGAAGCGTTCCCGCGTCAGTCTTCCGCGAACGGCTGGATGGCCTGCGCCACGGCCAGCTCCTGCCGCGCTTCGCTCAATTCGGAGTTGGTCGCCCGCAGCCGGTCGCTCAGCACCTGCACGAAGCTCCAGAGCATCTTCACCGCGAGGATGGCCTCGCGCTTCATCAGGCCCATCAGGTCCGAGCGGGCAATCACCATGGTCCGCGTGGGCTCCGTGGCGCGCACCGTGGCGGACCGGGGCGCGTTGTCGATGAGGCCCATCTCCCCGAAGTGGCCTCCCGAGCGCAGCTCCGCGATCTCCACGCCGTTCTTCTCGATGGCCACCCGGCCCCGGATGACGACGAAGAGCTCCTCGCCCGGCTGCCCCTCCACGACAATCTCCCGACCCGCCGGGTAGGTCCGCGTGGTGGCGATGGACAGCACCGCCGTCTGTTCCTTGTACGTGAGGTGGCGGAAGAGCGGGATCTTCCGCAGCGCCTCCATGCGCGACTGCGCCTCGCTCGTCTCCTCGCTGGCCA
>SECN01000011.1 GCA_004173515.1 Myxococcaceae bacterium
GAGCCCACGTTCGCGTCCGCGGCGGAGCGCAGGACGCCCTCGTCGAAGCAGCGCACCGTGTCGATGGCCTCCGCGAACAGCATCCGCTCCTTCATGTCCTCGAAGGGGATGGTGTGGCCCGGCTTCGTGTAGTGCTGGGTGAGGCCCGGCCAGAGGTTCGTGCGCTTGCCATCCACGTAGTCGTAGAAGCCGCCCCCGGTGGAGCGGCCCTTGCGCTGGTGCTGGTCGATCATCGCGTCCATCACCGCGTAGCTGCCGTGGACCTCCCACGTCCTGCCCTCCGCCTCGACGGCGGCCTGGGTCTCCTTGCGGATCTTCCGGGGCAGGGTGAGCGTCAATTCATCCACCAGTTGGAGCGGGGCGGCGGGGTAACCGGCCTGGAGGCCCGCCTGTTCGATGGACGCGGGGGAGAGACCCTCACCCACCATGGCGATGGCCTCGTTGAGGAACGTGCCAATCACGCGGCTGGTGAAGAAGCCCCGGCTGTCGTTGACGACGATGGGCGTCTTGCCAATCTGCACCGCGATGTCGATGGCCTTCGCGAGCGCGGCGTCACTCGTCTGCTTGCCCGCGATGAGCTCCAGGAGCGGCATCTTGTCCACGGGGGAGAAGAAGTGCATGCCCACGAAGTCGACCAGGTCGCAGCCGGCGAGCGCGGCGGGGTCCGTGGCGGGGGTGATGCGCGCGAGCAGCGCCTCGCCCTTCTCCTTCGTGGAGGAGCCCTTCTGGACGGCCTTCTCCACCAGCTTCGCGGAGTACTGCTTGCCCTTCTCCGCGGACTCCAGGCTCACGTCCTTGAGCACCACGTCGATGCCGGCCTTGGCGCAGACGTAGGCGATGCCCGCGCCCATCATCCCGGCGCCGAGCACGCCGACCTTCTTCGCGGTGTGCTGCGGGAAGCCCTTGGGACGGCCCCCGCCGGAGTTGATGTGCTGCATGTCGAAGAAGAACGCCTGCATCATGTTCTTCGCGACCTGACCCACGGCCAGCTCGGTGAAGTAGCGCGACTCGATGGTGAACGCGGTGTCGATGTCCACCTGCGTGCTTTCGACCGCCACCGCCATGATGGCGCGGGGCGCCGGCATGTTCGCGCCCTTGAGCTGCTTGCGCAGGTTGGCGGGGAACGCGGGCAGGTTCGCCGCGAGCGCCGGGGTGGACGGGGTGCCGCCCGGAATCTTGTAGCCCTTCTGGTCCCACGGCTGCTGCGCCTTCGGGTTCGCCTTCACCCAGGCCTTGGCCGCGGGCAGGAGCGCGTCCACGGACTCCACCACGTCGTGCACGAGCCCCACCTCCCTGGCCTCCTGCGGGCGGTAGCGCTGGCCCTGGAGCAGGACCTTCATCAGCCCGTCCACGATGCCCAGCATGCGCACCACGCGCACCACGCCGCCGCCGCCGGGCAGCAGCCCCAGCGTCACTTCCGGCAGGCCGACCTGCGCGCCCTTGACGTCCGCGATGATGCGCCGGTGACAGGCCAGGGCGATCTCCAGCCCGCCTCCCAGCGCCGCGCCGTTGAGCGCCGCGACCACGGGCCTGCCGAAGGTCTCCAGCGTGCGCAGCTGCGACTTGATCTCCTCGCCCAGCTCGAAGACCTGCTTCGCCTCTTCCTTCTTCACGCGGCGCAGGTCGTTGAGGTCTCCGCCCGCGAAGAAGGTCTTCTTCGCGGAGGTGATGACGACGCCGGTGATGCTGTCCTTCTCCTGGATCAGGCGGTCCACCGCGGCGCGCATGGACTTCACATACGCGGCGTTCATGGTGTTGGCGGACTGGCTCGGGTCATCCAACGTCAAGACCACGATGCCGTCGGCGTCCTTGTCCCAGTGCAGGGTGTTCTGTTCGCTCATGGGTTCGCTCGAATGTTGTCGAAAGGAAGGGGGGAGGTTCAGACGCGCTCGACGAGGGTGGCCACACCCATTCCGCCGCCCACGCACAGGGTGACGACCGCGCGGCGCGCCTGCCGCCGCTCCAGTTCGTCCACCACGATTCCGAGGATCATCGCGCCGGTGGCGCCCAGAGGGTGCCCCATGGCGATGGAGCCGCCGTTGACGTTGAGCTTCTCGTCCGGGATGCCCAGGTCCTTCTGGTACTTGAGCACCACGGAGGCGAAGGCCTCATTCAGCTCGAAGAGGTCGATGTCCTTCACCGTGAGCCCGGCGATGTCGAGCAGCTTCTTGGTGGCCGGGATGGGGCCCGTCAGCATGATGGTGGGGTCCGAACCGGACGTGGCCACGGCGGCGATGCGCGCGCGCGGCTTGAGGCCCAGCGCCTTGCCGACCTTCTCCGAGCCCACCAGCACCAGCGCCGCGCCGTCCACGATGCCGGAGGAGTTGCCCGGCGTGTGCACGTGGTGGATGCGCTCCACGGAGTGGTACTTCTGGAGCGCCACCGCGTCGAAGCCGCCCGCCTCGCCCATCACGCTGAAGGACGGGTTGAGCTGTCCCAGCGAGGCCACGGTGGAGTCCGGGCGCATGTGCTCATCCCGGTCCAGCACGGTGAGGCCGTTCTGATCCAACACCGGGACGACGGACTTCTTGAAGTAGCCGCCGGCCCAGGCCTTCGCCGCCAGCGTCTGCGAGCGCGCGGCGTAGGCGTCCACGTCCTCGCGGGTGAAGCCCTCCATCGTCGCGATGAGGTCCGCGGAGATGCCCTGCGGCACGAAGTAGGTGTCGTAGTTGGTGGCGGGGTCCAGGGCGCCGTGAGGCCGGAGGCACAGAAGCGGTTGAGCTGCACGCCGCCGGTGGTCTCCGGCAGGCCCGCGGCGAGCACCAGCGTGCGGGCGATGTCCGCGCCCTGGTCTCCCACGGGGGACACGACGCCCAGCACCACGTCGTCGATGCGCTGGGGGTCCAGGGTGGGGTTGCGCTGCTTGAGCGCGTCCACCAGCCCGATGAGCAGCGACACCGGCTTGGTGCCGTGCAGCGCGCCCTTCTTGCCCTTGCCGCGAGGGGTACGGACGGCGTCGAAGATGAAAGCTTCCTGGCTCACTGGGGAGCCTCCTTGGGAGACGGGTGATGGGGCTACAGGGAACGTGCGACGAGTTCTTTCATGACCTCGTTGGCGCCCGCGAGGATTCGCAGCACGCGGGTGTCCGCGAACAGGTGGGCGATGGGGTACTCCTTCATGTAACCGTACCCTCCAAACAGTTGAAGACACCGGTCCGCGACGATGCAGGACTGGTCCGTCACCCAGTATTTCGCCATGGCGGCCGTCGTCACGTCGAGCCTGCCCTCCAGGTGGGAGGCGATGCAGTCGTCGATGAAGGTGCGACAGACCCGACCCAGGGTCGCGCACTCCGCCAGCTCGAAGCGCGTGTTCTGCAGGGCGAAGAGCGGCTTGCCGAAGGCGTGGCGCTGTTTCGTGTACTCGACCGTCACCTCCACGGCGCGCTCCAGGCTGGCCATGGCGATGAGCGCCGTGCTCAGCCGCTCCTGGGGCAACTGGCTCATCAACTGCCCGAAGCCCTTGCCCTCCACGCCGCCCAGCAGGTTGACCGCGGGGACCTTCAAGTCGTCGAAGAAGAGCTCGGTGGTGTCCTGTCCCTTGCCCCCCAGCTTGTCGAGGATGCGGCCCCGTTGGAAGCCGGGCGTCGTGTCGGAGACCTCGGCGCACACCAGGGAGATGCCCGCGTGGCCCTTCTCGTCGCCGGTCCTCACGACGATGATGATGAAGTCGCACACGTGGCCGTTGGAGATGAACGTCTTGGAGCCGCTCACCCGGTAGAAGTCGCCCTCACGCACCGCGCGGGTGGTGATGGCCTGGAGGTCGGAGCCCGTCCCCGGTTCGGTCATGGCGATGGCGCCCACCCATTCCCCGCTGGCCAGCCGGGGCAGCCACTTCTGCTTCTGGGCCTCCGACGCGTAGGCGAGCAGGTAGTGCGCGACGATGGTGCAGTGCACCGCGAGGCCCATGGACGGGTCCCCGGCGCGCACCTGCTCCTCGATGAGGACGGCCTCGTGCGCGAACGTGCCCCCGCCTCCGCCATAGGCCTCCGGGATGGACATGCACAAGAGGCCCAGCTCGCCGGCCCTGCGGTAGAGCGCCTTGTCCGGATACCCCTGGGCCACGTGCTTGGGCACGTTGGGGATGACCTCCTTCGTGAAGTAGGTGGCCGCGAGTCCGCGCACCTGTTCGAGTTCGTCCGAGCTCCACCGGGGCCGAAGTGTCGTCATGTCTGTCTCCCTAGAGTCCGAACGTCTTGCCGATGATGTCGCGTTGGATCTCGCTCGTGCCGCCGTAGACGGTGGAGATCACCGTGGCGCGCAGGTGCGACTCCATGTCGTATTCCGTCGCATAGCCATAGCCGCCCAGCATCTGCATGCCTTCGAGCGCCACGCGCTTCGCCGTCTCCGTGGTCTTCAGCTTCGCCATGGAGGCCTCGCGGGGGAGGGTCCGCTCCGGGGCCTCGTCCGCCATGGCGGCCACGCGGTAGATGAGCAGCTCGCAGCAATCCAGTTCGGTGGCGAGGTCCGCGATGCGGTGTTTGATGGCCTGGAACGAACCGACGGGCTTGCCGAACTGCTTGCGCTCCTTCACGTAGGCCAGGGCGTCGTCGAACGCGCGACGCCCTCGGCCGAGCATGGACGCGGCGAGGATGAGCCGCTCGCTGTTGAGGCCCGACATGAGCTGCGGCCACGCCCGGTCCACGATGCCGACCACGGCGTTCTCCGGCACGAAGCAGTCGGTGAAGAAGACGTCGTTGACCTCCTTGCCGCCCAGGGTGGGGATGCCTCGGATCTCCATGCCCGGCGTGCCAGCGGGGACACAGAACATGGTGAGCCCCTCGTGCCGGGAGCTCAGCGCGTTCGTGCGCGCCACGAGCAGCAGGTGGTCCGCGAAGTGCGCGTTGGAGCACCAGGTCTTCTGTCCGTTGATGACGAAGCCCCCATGGACCCGCGTCGCTCGGCAGGTGATGGCGGCGGCGTCCGAACCCGCACCGGGTTCGGAGATGGAGATGGCCTCCACGCGGCCCCGGGCGATGCCGCCAAGGACCGTCTCGCGCTGGGCCTCGGTGCCGAACTTCGCATAGGGGCCGGCGGCGACCGCGGTGGTGATGTAGCCGCCCACGGGGGCGAGCCCGTAGGAGGTCCGCTCCGCGAACAGGCAGATCTCCGACATGCCGCCGCCGGAGCCCCCGTGCTCCACGGGAAGCCCCACGCCGAGCCAGCCAAGCTCCGCCATCTGGGCGTAGAGGGTGGGGCTGTGGGCCTCCGCGCCGTGGTGGGTCAGGGCATCCCGCTGCGCGCGCGTGCCGGTCCTGGCGCGGCAGAACGCATCGATGGCGTCAGCGAAGGCTGTTTGCTCCGGTGTTCTCACATGCATGGGGGCCCTCGGGGGGAGTTGGGGTGTCAGGCGTTCGCGTAGAGCGCGGCGATGCGCTCGGCGTACTGCGCCAGGAGCACGCGGCGCTTGAGCTTGAGGGTGACGGTGAGCTCGCCCGTCGCGGGTGACCACGTGTCGGGGACCACGTCGAAGTGTTTGATCTGCTCCGCGCGGGACAGCCGGGCGTTGGCCGCGCCGACGAGCGCTTCGAGTTCGGTTCTCACCGCCGGTTCGCGTGCGAGGTCCGAAAGCGACACCGACGTGAGGCCCTGGGACTTCGCCCAGAGCGGCGCGGCTTCCGGATCCAGCGCGATGAGCGCCGTCACGTATGGCCGGGTGTCGCCGATGGCGATGGCCTGACCCACGAGGGGATGCGCGCGCAGCATGCCTTCAATCTTCGAGGGGGCGATGTTCTTCCCGCTCGACGTGATGAGGAGCTCCTTCTTGCGGTCGGTGATGGTGAGGAACCCGTCCGCGTCGAGCGTGCCGATGTCGCCGGTGGCGAGCCAGCCGTCCGCGTCCAGCGCGCTGACGACCTGCCCGTCCGCGGCGAGGTAGCCGGAGAACAGGATGGGGCCCCGGACGAGAATCTCTCCGTCGTCCGCCAGCCGCAGTTGCAGTCCGGGGAGGGGCCGGCCCACGGCGCCCACCCGGAAGTCGGTGGGGGTGTTGAGGGTCGCGCAGCCGGTGGTCTCGCTCATGCCCCAGACTTCAAGGACCCGGATGCCGAAGCCGCCGAGGTACTCGAGGATCTCCACCGGGATGGGCGCCGAACCGCTGCTGGCCCACTCCAGCGCGTCCAGGCCCAGCGTCTTGCGCAGGGGGGCGAGGACCCGGGCATCGGCCTCCGCGACCTGCTGCTGGAGTTCGAGGGGAGCGTCGCGGCCGGAGCCCTGGAGTCGGAAGGCCTCCAGGGCCAGCGCATGGGCGGCGAGAATGGGGTCGCGTCGCGCGGGTTCGAGCGCGCCCAGCTTCACCTTCAGGCCCCCGGCGAGCTTCTCCCAGAGGCGAGGCACGCCGAAGAACGCGGGAGCGCGCGCCCTGGCCAGCAGCGGCACCACGCCCGTGGGGTCCGCGCAGATGTGCACGTGCAGTGCCTTGTACAGCGCGCGGTAGAGGCCCAGCTCCCGCTCCGCGACATGCGCCAGCGGGAGGTAGGCGATGGACGGCACGCGCATCTGGACGGGGATGGCGGCGTCCACGGCGATGGCTTCATAGAAGGCGTTGCGGTGGCTCAGCACCACGCCCTTGGGGTCGCCGGTGGTGCCCGAGGTGTACATCATCGCGATCGGATCCTCGGGGCGGATGCCGCTCCAGCGCTCCTCGAAGACGCGGGGGGCCGTCTGGTGTGCCTCCAGCCCCTGGGCCTCCACCTGCGCGAAGGTGACGAACCTCGGGTCCCCGGTGGGGATGGCCGCCGGGTCGACGACGATGATCCGCTTGAGGGCCCCGAGCGTTTCGAGGACGGGCCACCACCGGGCGACCTCCTCCTTGCCCTCCAGCACGACCACGGTGGCCGCGCTGTGCCGCGCGACATAGCCCACCTGTTCGGTGCTCAGGGTCTGGTACGCGGTACAGGGAATGGCGGAGAGGTGGACGGCGGCGAAGTCGACGATCCAGTGTTCGGGCCGGGCGGACATCATGATCATCATCCGCTCGCCCCGCTCGAGCCCCAGCGCCTCCAGGCCCCGGGTGAGCGCGGCGGTCCGCTCCCGCAATTGCGCCCAGGTGAGGGTCGTGTCTCCGGCGGTGAGGGCGGGGGCGCTTGCGTATTCCTCCGCGTTGCGCTTGAGGAGGAGCGGCAGCGTGAGCTTGTCCGCCAGGGATTGGCAATGTGCTTCCATTTCCGCGCGCGACGGATCCATGGGCAACCGCCTCCGGTTCAATAGACAGATGGGCTGCTACGTCTTGCTTCAGGGGTCGACGTAGAGGTCGAGCACGGCGTCGGGGCCGCCCCCGTAGCTGCTGAAGTCGGTGACACCTTCGGCGCGCAGGACGTCTTCGTCGATGAAGGTCTGCCCGGTGCATTCGCGGGGCGGGCGCTGGAGCAGGGCCACGGCGGCGTCCGCCATGATTTCCGGCGTGCGGGCCCGTTGCATGGATTTGTCGCCGCCCAGCAGGTTCTGCACGGCGGCGGTGGCGATGAGCGTCCGGGGCCAGAGCGCGTTCGCGCCAATGCCAGCCTCGGCGAACTCCGCCGCCCAGCCGAGCGTGAGCAGGGTCATTCCATACTTGGCGAGCGTGTACGCCGGGTGCAGGCCCATCCACCGCGGCGCCAGGTTGATGGGCGGCGACAGCGACAGGATGTGGGCGTAAGAGGAGCGCCGCAGGTGGGGGAGGGCCGCGCGCGTCAGCAGGAACGTCCCCCGGAGTTGGATCTGCTGCATCAGGTCGAAGCGTTTGACGGACAGCTCTTCGGTCTTGAGTGGAGCCAGGGCGCTGGCGTTGTTGAGACAGAAGTCGATGCCGCCGAAGCGCGCCACGGTCTCATCCACGGCCCGCTGCACGTCCCCTTCGTCGCGGACATCCCCCACCACGGCGAGCGCCTGGCCCCCTGCTGAGGTGATCTCCGCCGCGGCCGTGTGCACCGTTCCGGGCAGCCGGGGATCCGGCGTGTCTGTCTTCGCCAGGAGCGCGACGTTCGCTCCCAGCCGCCCGGCCGCGACGCCGATGGCCAGCCCGATGCCCCGGCTGCCTCCGGACATCAACAGCGTGCGCCCCGTGAGCGGACCCGGGGAGGTCGTTCGTCCCGTCACCGCTTGGGCCCTGTCTTCGGCGAGCGGGGTGCGGGCTGCTGGGCCAGTTGGGGGAAGACGTCGCGCACGATGACGATCAGCGCTTCGCTCAGCAGCAGGTGCGCGTCCTCACGGGAGAGGGTTTCGCCGCGGATCCACTCGCGGATGGTGGCCTTCACCAGACCGCCGTAGGAGCGCATCATCGCGCGGTGCCGCGCGTCGCTGCCGACTTCGATCTTGAGGCCCAGGAACTCGAGCGTCCTCGCCGCGGCGACGTCGTCCGCCTCGGTGATGATGCGCTCGACCTCCGGATCCGCCCCGATGCCTCCCATGCCGGTGACGGCCACGTACGTCTTGCCGTGGGTCGCCACCGTATCGAGGTACCACTCGACGCTCTTCTCCACCCGCTCCCGCAGGGTTCCGGTCATGGTCACGCTCGTTTCCAGGCCGGGCATGAGCAGCATCCTCTTCACGACCTTCAGATACAGGTCCCGCTTCTGCCCGAAGTAGTGGTTGAGCAATCCCCGGGCGACACCCGCCTCCTTGGCGATGTCGGTGGTGGAGACCTCCGCGTAGGGACGCTCACCGAACAGCCGCGCGGCGCACTCGAGGATCTGCTCGCGGCGCTCATCCGGTTCGAGCCGCTTCCAGCGGGGCGAGAGGGCCGGGCTCATGAGGTCTGCTCCCGCCACGGGAGGAACGCCGGCAGGTCCTGCTCCACTGTCCTCGAGAACTTCGCGGGTCGCTTTTGCATGAAGGCCATTATGCCTTCCAGGGCGTCCGCGCTGTCTCCCAGGCTCGCGATGAGCTGGCTGTCGAGTTCAAACGCGGGTTCAGGCGAGGGCAGGGCGCTCATCCGGTAGAGCGCCTGGCGGATGACGGCCACGGAGACCGGCGCGGTGGTCTCCACCAGTTCCTGGGCCAGCGACAGGGCCGCGTCCAACAGCGCTTCGGGCTCATGGAGCGAGCGGACCAGCCCCGCGCTCAAGGCCTCCTCCGCGAGGATCAACCGGCCGCTCACCATCCAGTCGAGCGCGCGCCCCATGCCGACGAGTCGCGGCAGGAACCAACTGGAGCCGGCCTCTGGATAGATGCCCCGCCGGCTGAAGACGAAGCCGAAGCGGCTGTTCTTCGCGGCGAGGCGGAAGTCCGCAGGGAGGAGCATCGTCGAGCCGACGCCCACCGCGGCCCCCTGGATGGCGGCGATGACAGGCTTGCGCAGCGCGAACATCCGACGGCTCACCCGCGTCGCCGGCTCCACCCAGGCGCCCTCGGGGATGCGGGTGTTCGTCACCTCGAGCGAGCTGCCGCTCAGGTCCGCACCCACGCAGAAATCCCTGCCGGCGCCGGAGAGGATGACCACGCGCACGCCTTCATCCGCGTCCGCGACGGACAGTGCGTGGGCCAGCTCATCCGCCATCATCACGGTGAAGCCATTGCGCGCTTCGGGCCGGTGCAATTCCAGGGTGGCGACCCGGTCCGCGACCGAAAACCGGATGTGCTGGTAGCTCATGGTTGAGTCATGATGGTAGCTTGTTGGCGGAGCGTCAACAGCAAGAAGCAGGGTCGGTGCTGTTTGGCTTTTCGACCTTTTGCGTCATTCCTCCGGAGCCCATCCATGGAGTCATCTCCCTTTCGCCTGGAGGGCCGTCGCGCCCTGATCACAGGCGCCTCCAGTGGTCTGGGGCTGCACTTCGCCGGGGTGTTGGCGCGGGCGGGTGCGGAGGTCGTGTTGGCCGCCCGCCGCGTGGACACGCTGGCCGCCGAAGTCGAACGGCTGCGAGCCACGGGGGCGCGGGCGCATGCGGTGGCGTTGGATGTGACCCGCTCGGAGTCCGTGCAGGCGGCCGTGGCGGAGGCGGAGGCGTTGGCGGGAGGCGTGATGGAGGTGTTGGTGAACAACGCGGGGGTGTCTGGGGAGAGCTTCTTCCTGGAGGTGGAGGAGTCGGAGTGGGATGCCGTGCTCGACACCAACCTCAAGGGGGCCTACCTGGTGGCGCGTGCCGTGGCCCGGCGTCTGGTGGAGCGGGGCACGCCCGGAAGCCTCATCAATATCGCCTCCATCCTGGGGTTGCGGGTGGGCGGCTCGGTGTCGCCCTATTGCGCGTCCAAGGCCGGGTTGATCCACCTCACGAAGGCGATGGCCTTCGAGCTGGCGCGCCACAAGATTCGCGTCAATGCGCTGGCACCGGGCTACATCGAAACGGATTTCAACCGTGGGTTCTTCGCCAGGGAGGCTGGCCAGAAGATGGTGGCGCGCATTCCCTTCCGACGACTCGGCCTCATGCATGAGTTGGACGGCCCGCTGCTGCTCCTGGCCTCGGAGGCCGGCAGCTATATGAGCGGCAGCGTGCTCGAAGTGGACGGCGCCCATCTCTGCTCGACCTTGTAGTCCTCCTGGAGTTCCTGATGGATTTCTCCCTGTCCCCTGAAGTGGAAGCCTACCGGCTGCGCGTGCGTGCCTTTGTCGAGGCGCACGTGCTGCCGCTGGAAACCCAGCCGGAGCTCTTCGACACGCACGAGAACCTTCGCGAGGACGTGGTCGCCCGTGTTCGCGCACAGGCCCGTGGGGAGGGGCTCTGGGCGTTCCAGATGCCAAGGTCGCGCGGTGGGCAGGGCCTTGGCGTGGTGGGCATGGCGGCTTGCTACGAGGAGGCGGCCCGGTCGCCCTTCGGTCCGGTGATGTTCAATGCCGCGCCGCCCGACGACGGCAACATGATCCTCCTGGAGAAGGTGCTGGAGACGGAGGCGCTGAAGCAGCGGTGGTTGCAGCCGCTCATCGACGGGAAGGTGCGCTCGGCCTTCGCGATGACGGAGCCCCAGGGCTGCGGCTCCGACCCTTCGCTCACCTATACGCGGGCGGAGAAGCGGGGGGACGAGTGGGTCATCACCGGCCGGAAGTGGTTCATCACCGGGGCGGAAGGAGCGCAGCACTTCATCCTGGTGGCGCGCACCTCCGATGATGAGCGCAAGGGGCTCACCGCGTTCCTGTTCGACGCCAGCCAGCCGGGGTGGCGCATCGAGCGGCGCATTCCCATCATGGGGCCGGAGGAGCATGGCGGTCATTGTGAAATCGTCTTCGAGGGGCTGCGGATTCCGGATGCGAACCGCCTGCTGGGAATCGGGGACGGGCTCAAGGTCACGCAGATCAGGCTGGGCACCGCCCGGCTCACGCACTGCATGCGCTGGCTGGGATTGTCCAGGCGATGCCTGGAGGAGGCGAGAGGGTATGTCTCGCGGCGCATGAGCTTCGGAGAGACCCTGGCGAAGCATGAGGGCGTGCAGTGGATGCTGGGCGATGCGGCCAAGGACATCCATATCGGACGGCTTCTCACGATGAGCGCGGCGTGGAAGCTGGACCAGGGTGACTTCGCCCGCACGGACATCTCCATCGCGAAGATCCACGTGGCGGACACCCTGCACAAGGCCGCGGACACGGCCATCCAGTTGATGGGCGCGCGCGGCTATTCGAAGGACAGCCTCGTGGAGTGGATCTACCGCTATGCCCGTCAGGCGCGGCTGGTGGACGGTGCCAGTGAGATCCACAAGATGGTGCTGTCGCGCGCCTATCTGGCCGAAGGCCCGGAGTTCTTCACGTGGGGCGTGCCCACCGCTTCCGCGAAGAAGGGATGAGAAATGCGGGAAGAGCAGAAGCGGGCGCTGGAGCAGTTCCTGACGGGGCGGGCCGGTGCGCGCTCGGTGCGGATCGATGACGTGCACCTGCTTTCAGGAGGCGCCATCCAGGAGAACTGGTCGCTGACGGCCATGGTGACGGGCGGCCCGCATGAGGGTGTGTTGGAGTGCGTGCTGCGCTCCGATGCGCTGTCGGGTGTCGCCGTGTCACATGGTCGCGCGCAGGAGTTCGCCCTGCTGCGGGTGGCTTTCAAGGCCGGGGTGACGGTGCCGGAGCCTCTGTGGGCGGGGGATTCTTCCGTGTTCGGCCGCGAGTTCTTCGTGATGCGCAGGGCCCGGGGGACGGCCTCCGGTCACCGCCTCGTGAAGGAGCTGAAGCTGGGCGGCGACCGGGAGTTGTTGGTGGAGCGCCTGGGTGAGGAGCTGGCGCGGCTGCATGCCATCCGCCCTCCCGTGGAAGGTCTGGGGTTCCTGAAGGCTCCGATGCTGTCTCCAGCGCTTCAAGGCGTGAAGGATTGCCGCACCTTCCTGGACGGGCATCCGCAGGCGTTTCCGGCGCTGGAGTGGGGCCTGCGCTGGTTGGAGAAGCATGCGCCGGTGACTCCCGAGCTGGTGTTGACGCATCGTGATTTCCGCACCGGCAACTACCTGGTGGACGAGACCGGGCTCACGGCCGTGCTGGATTGGGAGTTCGCGGCCTGGTCGGATCCGCTGGAGGACCTCGGCTGGTTCTGCGCGCGCTGCTGGCGCTTCGGACAGTTCGAGAAGGAGGCAGGCGGAATGGGTTCGCGCGAGGCGCTCTTTCGCGGCTACGAGCGCGTGAGTGGCCGACGCCTGACGCGTGAGGCGGTATTCTATTGGGAAGTCCTCGCGCATGTTCGGTGGGCGGTGATTGCCTTGCAGCAGGGCGCCCGGCATGTCTCCGGTCAGGAGCCCTCCCTGGAACTGGCGCTCACGGCGCATGTCGTGCCGGAACTGGAGCTGGAAGTCCTGAACATGACCGGGGGCCGGCATGCGTGAACCGCCAGAAGGGGCAGCGCTGCTGGCGATTGCACGCGAAGTCCTGCGCAAGGAATTGCTGCCCCTGTTGCCCGAGGACAAGGTCTATGCGGCGCTGATGGTGGCCAATGCCATGGGCATCGCCGAGCGTCAGTTGCGACAGGGAGAAGGCCCCCAGCGGGAAGAGCAGCGGGCGCTGTCGGCGCTGCTCAAGACGGATGGGGGGCTGGAAGCCTTGACCCGTGAGTTCGCCGCGCGGATCCGCCGTGGCGAGTTCGATGGGCATGAAGAGGCCCGCAGGCTGCTCTGGAGTTCCGCCGTGCAGCGGGTCCGGGAGAGCGCACCCAAGGCCCTGCCAGCCTATGGGTTGAAGTAGCAACCTCGGCGGAGACCTGAGTCTGGACGGCTCATACCCTGGGTGTGGTAGCTTTTGGGCCGTTCATGGCCCCTCTGCGTCTTTCCATCACTGGGATGGGAATGGTCAGCACCGTCGGATACGACGTCGTGTCGGCCTGTGCCGCGCTGCGCGCGGGCATTACACGGCCAGCTCCGCTCGACTTCCAGGTGGCATCCCGCGATGACCTCGCTGTCGAAGCCGTCATGGGCCATCCGCTGACCGGAGTGTCGGATGGCTTCTCGGGGCTTGGGCTTTATGTCCATCTGGCCTCGCTCGCGGTTCGAGACCTGCTCCTCTACGCGAGACTGGCCGCCGCCGGCTCGGACTTCTGGCGGGACACGGCGCTTTGGGTGTGTACCTCTCCGCCTCGGAGCGAGGATGAGGAGGACGCCGAGGCGCTCCAGCGATTGCTTGAGTCGCGTCTGTGTGCCGATCTTGTCCGCCGCATGGGGCTGGCCATTCCTCCGGAGCACCAGCGTCTCGTGCCACGAGGGCACGTGTCCGTTCTGGACGCGGTGGCCGAGGCCTCCGATGCCCTCGCCCAGGGTCGTGTCCGCCGTGCCCTCGTGGTGGGGGTCGACAGCCTCGTGGGCGAGGAGGCGCTACGGTGGCTGGCCTTCCATCGGAGGCTCAAGACGCCCGAGCAGGCTGCGGGGTTGATGCCGGGTGAGGCTGCTGCTGCTCTCCTGTTGGAGTCCGAGGCGGTGGTTCGACGGCGGCAGGCAGTCTCCGCGGGTCTTGTCAGCGCGGTGGAAGTCCTGGCGCCGTCTGGGGACACGCGCGATGTGCCGCCGGGGCTTGCGCTGGCCCGTGTCATCGAGGCCACGACCGCCCAGGCCTCCCGCATCCATACCGTCTACGGGGACCTCAACGGCGAGGAGTGGCGGGCGCGCCAATGGGGAACGGCCCTGGTGCGCTTCTCCCAGCGTCCTGCCTTCCAGGCCTTGCGGCAATCCTGGCCGGCGATTTCGCTGGGCGACACGGGCGCCGCCAGCGGAGCGATCCAACTGGCGCTGGCGTGCCGGACCTTCCTTCGGGACCCGGCCAGCGGTGACACGGCCCTTGTCTGGTCCCATGCGGATTCGGGGACGGTGGCCTCCGCGCTCGTCCACCGGTCCGAACCCCCTGCACCTGTTTGAGGAGCCGACCGATGCCCCAAGACAGCCACCCGCCGCCGAACCCCCGGAAGCGCAAAGGTGCTCCCGCCAGGAAAGGCAAGGTCATTCCGGCTGAGGCGAAGCCGGAGAAGAAGCAGAAGGCGGGGCCCCAGAGCGACCATCTGGCCTGGGATGGGCTCTTCAACAACCACAAGGACAGCAAGGGCGACCATGGGTGCATCTGGAGGCACCCCATCGAGAGCCAGGGCTGGAGCGAGAATCCCTGCAACCATGCACTCAATGGATTTCATGTCTCGTCGGACGAAGGTGGGAACCGCTACGCTTTGTACTCGGCGGATTTCCGCTCCCGGGCGGAGGCCTTGGGCTACGTGAAAGAGGGCGAGTACCTTACGGATGCGGTCCAACAGAGCGTCAGGGACGCTGGAGCGCGAATCATCGAGGAGGGCGTGCGAAAGTCCGAGGGCTTCAATCTTGAGAAGTACATCAATCTCGCCAAGACGGCCTTCTACTGGCTCAAGAGGGAGGACGGCTGGAAGGTCAACGTCATCTGTTCGGACCCGGAACCAAAGCCCAAGAATCCCCTCAAGCGCGACCAGCCCCACTTCTTGCCCCGACAGGACAAGACGCGCGGTGGGCATGGCGCCTGGTACCCGTACGATCACAACTATCACCATCTCATTCCCATCGGTGCGGTGGAGACGTGGATTGTCGGCAAGGATGAGAGAAGCGCCAATGTCATCCAGATTGTCCTGATGTCGGGCTGGAACATCCATAAACGCCTGAATGTGATGCTTCTGCCCCAGCAAGAAATCGTCGCCGAGGTGGTGGGGCTGCCAGCACACTGCCCCTGGGGCATTCCCTCACATAAGGACTACCAGGACTCCCTGGCGGACAAGCTCAAGGAGATCCGCGACAAGATCGTAGCTGCGATCAAGCGCGGTAAGGAGCACCCGGATCCAGATGAGGTCCAGCTCGATCTTGACGACCTCTCCGAGATTCTCTTCGAGAAGGTCAAGGGGATGACCGCAGGACGCAAGCTCGGCAAGGTAAGGTGGTGAGTCATGGCATACAGCTACTTCACGGTTGCCCACAGTCTGGACGAACGCGCCATCCAGGTTCATGACCTCCCCGACATGGTCGAACATTACTACCGGCTGACCGACGTCGTGCCGGTGGGCGACCTGTTTCCTCCCTCCACGGTCCTCTCCGTCCATCCCCGGTCCGGGGACATGCTGACCGACTTCATCGACAACTCGGACGCGATGCTCGAAGTCTCCGCGAATGCCCGCGAAGTGCTCATGGCCCAAGGCCTGGGAGAGGGGAGCGCGGAGTACCTTCCCTTCACCCTTCACGACAAGCAGGGCCGGGTCGTGAAGGAGCAATACTTCGTGGTCAACCTGCTGCGCAGCGTCGCCTGCTTCGACCTGGAGAAATCCAGGTACAAGACCTATCCGAAGAAGCCTGACAAGATCTATGGCATCCGGAGCATCTACCTGCGCGAGGATCGGATTGCTCCGGACGCCAGTCTCTTCCGTCTCGCGGAATACCCACGCTTCATCATCATCCGTTCCGATCTGGTGGAGGCCATCCAGAAGGCAGGGCTTGTCGGTCTGCGCGTCCTACCGCTCGGCGCGGACGTAACCTGAACGCCTCGGAGCCACCCATGGGACCACGCCAGACAGAAACCCTTCAGGGCAATCTCGGCTATCTCGCGGCGAAGCGGTTGGAGGTGCTGGCGGAGCGTCCGGACGCGAAGCTCGCGCTGGAGGCCGCTGCCTTCATCAGGCAGGCAGGCTGCAGCGAGCTGCTCTCCAACATGGACTCGCGGACCTTCTTCCAGGCCCTGCGCCAGAGCGCGGGCGTCTACCTGGACCTGCTGGAGCGGAGGAATGAGTGCTCCGCGCACGATGCGTACTACCTGGCGCGCAGCAAGGCCTTCCCGTTCTTCGATGCCGTGGCGGCCCAGGCCGACGAGCTGGTGGCCCGCATGCTTCCCCTGCTGAGCGGGGAGTGGATGCGTCGGATGGAGCCAGAGGAGCAGTTCCGCTACCACGAAGTGCTCTCCATCCTGGCGGGCGGCACCGGAGCGCTGGAGGCCGCGATGCAATCCTTCGAGCGCTCCCTGGATGGGGGCGAGTCCGCGCGCTACGACGCGGCCCAGGCACTGGTGGTGGGCGACGCGGATGCCTTCAACGCGGCGCTCGATACCCTCATCGCGCAAAGGTGCAAGGCGCTCGATGCGGAGCGGAAGTCGGGCCTTTTCGACCCTTACTTCCACCGGACCGAGGCGCATGTCTTCGTGGAGGGCATCGCCCTGGTGCGACTCGCGAGGCGGCGAGGCCTGCACACCCTGCGCGCCTACCGCACCCTCCCCGAGCCTTGTCTGGAGGAGTCGGACGCCTGAGTGGCCGGATGACTTCCGATAACAGGCGCCGGACGCTACGGCTCGTTGAAGATGAGCAGTCCCCGTGAGGAGTCCACGACGTAGATGGAGCCGTCGCCGGGCACCCGGACGCCGTAGACGCCCTCGAAGAGGTTGTCGCCCCGGTTCGGGTCGCTCTCCCGGAACGTGTGGTGGTGCGCCACCTGTGTGGGCTTCGTGGGGTTGGAGACGTCCAGCACGCGCAGTCCCTCGTGGTACCAGGCCACGTAGAGGCGGGTGCCGCGCAGGATGAAGTTGTGGATGGAGGTGACGGGCCGCATGCTGAATTCGCCCAGCTTCACGATGTGGGTGGGGTCGGTGACGTCGAGCACCCGCAGGTGGGCGTTGCTGCCCTCTGAACCTTCGAACGCGAGGGTCCGGCCGGCGAAGGTCCCCACCTCGCTGTGGTGCGAGTAGGCGAGGTCCGGCCTTGGGTACTCGCCCAGGTGGCGCACGTCGTCCAGGTCGGTGACGTCCATCACGGTGTAGAACCCGAAGGCGTTGCTGACGTACAGGCGGTTTCCGTACGCGAAGCTGTCATGGGGTCCGCCGGAATCCGGATCCCCGGGGACGGTGATGCGGGCGCGCTGGATGGGATTCAGCGGCTGTGACACGTCGTAGACGAAGGTGCCCGTGTTGGGGACCATGGCGTAGAGCCGCTCGCCGTCGACGAACACCGTGTGGGCGCCGGAGGTCCCCGTCGGCAGGTTCCTCACGAAGGTGGGCGTCCCAGGGATGGAGATGTCGTAGACGAGCGTCCCCATGACGTTGCTGGCCACGTAGAGGGCGTCGCCGTGGGCCCAGACACCGTTCCAGAAGTTGTCCCCTGGCAGGCTGATGGAGGCCTTGAAGAAGGGGTTCTTCGGGTCGCTCACGTCGAAGACGGTGAGCCCTCCATCCTGTCCTGCGTAGGGCAGCGAGACGACGTAGGCGTGGCCCTTGGTGACGTAGACATCCACGGGTTGCCCGAGCGCCACGTGGCGCTCGGAGAGCAGCGTCAATCCCCCGGAGGACTCGGGTTCGCCCGCCCGTCGGGCGACACGGTGGGCCTCGAAGGTGCCCTGCTGGGTCAGCTTCCCCCGGCGGCAGGTGGCGAAGCAGCCCGTGACGATGTCCGACGTGGGCGTCTGGCAGCCCACCATGGCGACGGTGAGGCCCAGGCGCGTGTGCTTCCCGACGACGGAGAAGCGCCCGCCTTGCGTGTCCCGCTGGAGCAGCGGCTCGTCGTACAGCGTGCTCGGGCCACCGTCGCTCCGGAGCTGGAAGCCGACAGCACCGTTGCTGACGCGGAGGCCTCCATCTTCCTGGCGCTTCTCGTCCCGGGTGTTGGCCTGGTAGATGCCCTCCTGCGGGAGCGCGGCCAGGGCCTCCGGGTCGCACCGCGACACGTCGAAGCGCGGCAGCTCCTCGCAGACCGTGGTGGAGGCGTCCTGCGCGTCGAAACCGCACGGCGCGAAGGGCCCCGGGTCGATCCAGTCGCCGTGCTCTTCAAGCTCCGTGTAGGTGCCGTCCCAGACGTAGGGGCCGGCGTCGGGGACTCCCCCGTCGCTGGAGGGCTGCGGGGGCGGGTCATCACATCCCGCAAGCCACTGCAAACACAGGGCGGCCAGCAGGGGCCGAAGGGGGCGTGTCATGGGGCCTCGCGAGAAAGGCGCCCCGCAGAGATTCGCGTGGCGCCCCTCCTCAACGTGCCGGGGCCCTGTGGCTCCTCACGGCTCCCGGAACAATCGCGCCGTCCCCGGGTCGATCAGGGATTGATGTAGGACGTGATGCCCCGGATCTGGTCGACGACGGTCGCGGCGCGGGTCTGGACGGAGGTCACGACATAGGCCGCGGACGCGACGTCTGAGAAGGCAGAGCCCCCGCTGCCGCCGGCCGTCCCGGAGGTGAACTGGATGGTTCCGGTGTTGCGCCAGTTGACGACGCCGGAGCAGTAGACGCCCAGGCGGTCCACCTTGTCGGCGCTGCGGCCGTGGAAGCCCACCACCGCCTGCCCCGCAGGACACTGGAGGGAGTAGTCATACCCACCCGTTCCTCCCGCGGTCCCCGAGTTGTATTGATAGCCCAGGCTCCCATCCGTATTGAGCGCGGCGCAGATGAGACCCAGTCGGTCGACCAGGCTGCCAGCTCGGCCGTAGATGCCCACCGCGACATAGCCCGCCGCACAGGCGATGGAGCCGGCCGTGCCTCCCGACCCACCGTGCGCAATCATCGCCCGGGTGGAGCCGGAGACGGACAGGCTCGACTCGGTCTGCCCCAGGTCGCTCTCCTCCAGGCCCTCCGCTTCCATTCCGCCGCAGGCGGGCAGGAACGCGAGGCACAACGCAGGAAGCGTCATCAGACGAAGTGTCTTCTTCATGTTTTATCCCCCTCAAAGGTCCGCGCCTGACCCAGGCCGGAGCTCGTTTGAGACCAGGAAGGCTATTTGAGTTTATTGTGTAATTCAAGTTTTATTTGATTACGCATGATTTCCGTCGAGAGGCCATCGCGGCCCGGGCGTCACGATGCAGGCGGTCCATGGGGTGCGTTAGGCTGGGCGGCCTCATGGTCAAGATCTCCGGCGCGTCCCCTCCGAAACCCGCGCGAGTCTCGAAGGCGGAGGCCCCTGTCACGCAGGCGCCTCCCTCGGCGGTTCCTGCTCGCGCGCCCACCCGTGCTGCCTCGTCGATGGCGGCTCCGCTCGCGGCCGGTGCGAAGGCTCCGGCGCAACAGAAGGTGGAGCAGCGGGTGTCCTCGCTTCCCGAGGGCATGATGCGTCAGGCGTTGTTGCAGGCGCTTTCGGGTGGCATGCCTCCGGCGGATGCCGACGCGGTGACCACGGCGCTCGCGGACTTGAGTCCTGCTCAGCAGAAGGAGCTGTCGACGCTGCTGTCGAAGGCGGGCGCCAGCCCCACCGCATCACCCCGCGCCGACGCGGGCGCCGAGCGCGCCTTCCTGCTCAAGGCCGTGGCTGGCGGCGCGAAGGGCGCGACGCTCAAGCGTCTGGCGGAACAGATTCGCGGGCGGCCTCCCACCAATCAGGCCTTCTCGTTCAATCCCCTGTCCGCGATGGCCGCGAAGCGCACGGAGAGCGCCAGCCCCGTGGATGCGGCGGCCGCGAAGCTGAAGGCGGCGATGGATGACATCTGGGGCACCGACGAGGACGCGGTCTTCGAGACCCTGGAGAAGCTGGACCCCGCCCTGCTGCCGAAGGTGGCGGAGAAGTATCAGAAGCTGACGGGCACCTCGCTTCAGGAGGCGCTCAACCTGGAGCTTGAAGGGGCGGACCTCAAGCGCGCGCTCGCGGCCTTCGAGCCCCAGGCGAAGGTCACCACCCCCGCGCCGGTGAAGGCGCCCGCGAAGGTCGCGACGCCCGCGAAGGCCTCCGCCTCCGACATCCAGAAGAACCTGGATGCCATCCAGGTCACGTCCCGGAACGAGGGCGTCCTCCAGCGCGGAAACGCTGTCGACCTCAACAACCTCATCCCCATCAATGTCGCGACCTGGAAGCCCCCGAAGGCGGCGATCTACAAACCGCTGAAGGAGGCCGTGCAGGCGCGCGGCGATGCGCAGGCGGCCCTGGCCAAGGCGACCACCGAACCGGCGAAGAAGGCCGCGCAGGCGAAGCTCGATGCCGCCGACAAGCAGGTCTCCGCCGCGGGCGAGAAGGTCAAGGCGTGGCTGAAGGAACACATCCACGCGAATCCTGAGCTCTCCCGCGCCGACTCGGCCGTGAAGCACGCCAAGGAGCAGGTCGCCGCGTTGGAGAAGAAACACGCGAAGGCGAAGGTGCCGAAGGACCCCGCGGCCGCCGAAACACTCAAGCAGGCACAGACGGCCGCGCTCGATGCCGCGAAGACGAAGCTCACCGAGGCCCAATCCCATCAGCAATCGGTGAAGGACGGCCTGCTCGCCCGCGTCGACGGTTACACGCCCATGGTGGAGGTGCCGCAGACCCGCTCCGACGTCACCGTGGATGGAACGACCGTGCGCATGCGCGATGGTCGAGAGACCGCCTACACGAACTCGTGGAAGGCCATCGACGGGGGCGCCACCACGGGGGACTCCCGCGCCGATGTGGACACCCAGCTCGAGAAGAGTGGCATCAGCGAGGACCGGCAGAAGATCCTCGCGTCCATCTCCGGGCTGGAGGGCACCTTCAGCAAGGTCAACACCTGGGACACCGGGCGTGTGTCCTGGGGCTTCACCCAGTGGACGCTCGGCAAGAGCGGCAACGGCACGCTGGCCGAGTTCATGCGGGACCTGAAGAAGACCGACCCGACGCAGTACGAGAAGAGCTTCGGCAAGTACGGGCTCGACATCGACGACAAGGGCGTGGTGCTCACCCGCGCGGATGGCACGGTGCTCAAGGGCGTCGAAGCCGCCGAGGAGATCCGCACCGACGTGAAGCTGTCCGCCGTCTTCATGGCCGCGGGGGCCGACCCGGCGATGCAGCAGGCGCAGATCCGCTTCGCCAACGAGGGGAAGATCTCCGACGTGCGCGCCCGCTCCGTGAAGGTGACCGGCAAGAACGCCGAGGGCGAAGCGGTGACGGCGAAGCTCCAGTTGAAGGATGTCGTCACCAGCGAATATGGCAACGCCATCATGACCGACCTCGCGGTCAACGCCGGGTCCGGTGGGGCCGTCGCCGCCGCCGCGCTCGAGAAGTATGTGAAGGCCAAGGGCGTGGACCCCGCGAAGGTGGCGGAGTGGGGCCCGGACGCGGAGAAGGCAGTCATCGCCGCGCTCGAACATGCCTCGCGCGCGGAGCGACTGCGGCACCACGCCAAGGCGGGCTTCAGCAAGGAGCCCGGTTCATTCGACGCCTGATGGGAATCGCCCTCGCGTCGCACGGCCCGCGCGGCCCTTCGATGCGTGCATGGGAAAAGGATTTCCCAGGGCGAGCACCGGAGGACTCCGTCGCCACCCGGGCTGTCGGCCTTCCCGCAGCGCGCTGCCACTTCCGGGCGGTGATTCGTTCATGCGCCGGTGGTTAGCCTCCTCCCTCCTGGAGGCCGGACGCCTCCGCCCGGAGGCATCATGTCGCATGCGAGGGGTTGGGGGGGCGCCGTGGCCCTGGTGTCGTTGCTCATGGACGGCCACGACGCGGAGGCCCGGGCCCGCGGGGTCCAGTGCGGTGACACCCTCACCCAGCACACGAAGCTCACGCGGGACCTCTCCTGTCCGGGCACGGACGCCCCGGCGCTCCGCGTGGCCGGTCCCGGCGTCGTGCTGGACCTGGGCGGACATACCGTGCGGCGCACCGGCCCGGAGATGGGGGACTCGCAGGGCATCGTGGTCGAGGCCAATGGCACGGTCCGCAACGGGACGATTCGCGGGTTTCGTTGGGGCTACGTGCTCGACAGCGGCGCGAACGATGTGCGGCTGCATGAGCTGTCGTTCATGGACAATGGGACGGCCGTCTACCACCGGGGCGGTCATGCGCGGTTGCTCATCACGAACTCCCGCATGCACGGGAACGCCATCGGGATGAGCAGTGAGTTCGACGCGGCCACCGGGGATTTCGACATCCGCTCGTCGCTGTTCACCGGCAACGGGCGCGTGATGTTCGTGGATGCCCACAACGTGGATGCGCTCGACTCGACCTTCACCTCGAATGAGAACGTCATCGAGTGCTTCAACGGAGCCCTCCGCTTCCGGTCCAGCACCCTGGCCATGAACACCGCGGTGGGCTCGCTGGCGTTCGACCCGGGAGGCGGTTTCGACTTCTGCTCCGAGTTGCGGTTCGAGAACACACTCATCGCCAACAACACCGCGCTGGCACCGCCGGAGGCCCCGGCCTGGGGACCGTTCCGGTTCGTGATGCGCGGCTCGTGGGTCTTCAACAACGGCAGCGGGCTGCATGTGCTGAGTCGGACCGTCTACCTGGAAGGCAATACCTTCTGGGACAACGCGGGCGGCCTGACGCTGGGCGACCTGCCGGAGTTCGAGCCCTTGCCCCTCACGGGCATCGTTCGCGGCAATCACTTTCTGCGCAATGGCAGCGATGGCCTCCGGGTCCTGGAGCCCGGCACGCCCACGGTGGTCGGTAACACGGCGCTGAGCAACACGGGCTGGGGACTCCATGCGCCGACCGCCTACGACGCGGGTGGAAACGTCGCGCGAGGCAATGGCGCGGGGGGCTGCGAAGGGATCTCCTGCTCCTCGTTCTGAGCCCGCGACCTGGAGGCTTCACGATAGAAGGCGGGGACCATGAAGACTCCCCGACTCCCCGTGATCCAGCCCCGCATGGCGTCCAGCCTCGAGAAGGCGACCGCGTACATCGGCTCCTGGTTCTCGCCGGAGAACGTGCATGTTGAACACATCCATGATGCGAAGTCGGGCCGGTATGACTTCACGGAGATCATCGCGCTGCTGGGGCTGCTGCTGCGCTTCAACATCCCCACGGCGGCGCCCTATGACGAGGCGCTGAAGAAGTTCCGGGAGCAGAGTGACTACATCGCCCATCGCATGGATTGGGCGGGCACCTCCGCCCACCATGTCCGTGCGCTCTTCCTGGCCCTGGGGGATGCGCTGGGGCCGCTCGGCGAGCCCCATCCCGGCAATGCGCTCATCGCCGGGCTGCGGGACATCTTCTCGGTCCGCGCGGTCAGGGGCTCGTGACCCCTGACCGTCGCGCGGTCAGGGGGCGGGCTTCGCCGCCTTGCTCAGGATGAGGTCCCGCACCGCTTCCGCCGTGCCGGTGGCGGACTGCGGGTTCTGCCCCGTGACGAGCCGGCCATCCACCACCACCTTGGCCGTCCAGTTGGCGGCGGGCTGGTGCTTCGCGCCGCGCTCCTTCAGGGTGGAGGCCAGGAGGAAGGGGACCACCTTGTCCAGCTTCACCTCGCGCTCCTCGTCGTCGGTGAAGGCGCTGAGCTGCTTGCCGGCGACCAGGTATTTGCCGTCGCTCAGCTTGACGTTCACCAGCGCCGCGGGCCCGTGGCAGACGGCGGCGACGACGCGGCCGGCTTCGTAGAGTTCGCGCGTCACCCGCTGCACCGCCGGGCTGCCGGGGAAGTCCCAGACGGCGCCGTGGCCGCCCGAGTAGAAGACGGCGGAGTACCGGGCCCCCTTCACGTCGTCCAGCTTGAGGGTGGTGCGCAGCGACTGCCGGAACGCGGGGTCGTTCCAGTAGCGCGCGTTGGTGGCGTCCTTCAAATCCAGACCATCCACCGGCGGCTCACCGCCCTGGATGGACGCGAACTCCACCGGGATGCCGGCGGCCTGGAACACCGCCAGCGGATGGGTGACCTCTCCCAGGTAGAAGCCGGTGGGCTCGCCAGTGCTGCCCTTGGTGGCGTGGCTGGTCATCACGATGAGGACCGGCGCGGGAGAGGGCGGGGTCGGCTTGACGGTGGGGGCGGCGGCGGTGGCCATCCCGAGCAGGGAGGCGGCAAGGAGGGAGGACATGTTCAGGACTCCTGAGGGAAGGGCCTCGCTGGGGGCCGGTCTCGTCAGCCAAACTATTGTCGCCGCCGTCGGCGATAAATGGGGATGGCGGCACGGCACTTTTGCTACGGAGGCATGAATGGCCCGGCGCTTCG
Source organism: Myxococcaceae bacterium (assembly GCA_004173515.1). Taxonomy (GTDB): domain Bacteria; phylum Myxococcota; class Myxococcia; order Myxococcales; family Myxococcaceae; genus Corallococcus. The sequence goes on from SECN01000011.1 coordinate 24,147, forward strand.
ACCATCTGAACGACGTGGAGGCCTTCATCGCGACGGTGGAGCGCGGTTCGCTGACGGCCGCCGCGACCGCGCTGGGCACGACGCCGTCGGTGGTGAGCCGCGCGCTCGTCCGGCTGGAGCAGCGGCTGGGGGCGCAGCTCCTGCGGCGGACCACCCGCAGCCTGGGGCTGACGGACGCGGGGCGGCTGTACCTGGAGCAGTCGCGCACCGCGTTCGGATTGCTCGCGGAGGCGGAGCGCGCCATCCAGGGGCAGGGCGGTGAAATCACCGGCAGCGTGCGCCTCAGCGTCCCCACGACCTACGGGCACTACCGCCTGCCGGCGAAGCTGCGGACCTTCGTGCGCCGGCATCCGCGCGTGCAGGTGGAGCTGAGCATCTCCAACCGCAACGTGGACCTGGTGGCGGACGGCTTCGACCTGGCGATCCGCCAGGGAGAGCTTCGCGACAGCGGGCTGGTGGCACGCCGGCTGGAAGATGCGTCGCTGTGTCTGGTCGCGTCCAAGGCGTATCTGAAGGAGGCCGGAACGCCCAGGTCGCTGGCGGACCTGTCAGGCCACGCCTGTCTGACCTTCGTCATGCCCAGCACCGGGCGCGTGTCGCCATGGAGTCTGCGCGAGGACGGACGCGACGTCGATTGGACGCCCCCTGTTTCGCTGCGGGTGGCGGACGACGTGTTGGGGGTGGTGTCGCTCGCCGAGCAGGGGATGGGGCTATGCCAGACGTATGACTTCATCGCCGCCGACCGCCTGCGCCGGGGCACCCTGGTGGAGGTGCTGCCGAAGCTGCGGGGCCGCTCGCGGCCGTTCTCCGTCATCTACGTCCCGCACCGCAGCCTGTCCGCGGCCTCGCGTGCGTTGATCGCCGTGCTGACGGAGACCGCATGACACCCGGGCTGTTTCAAAGCCCGAGCGCCGCTCGACACGTCTTCGTGTAGAGGTCCCGGAAGAGGTTGTCCGGGTCCGTGCGCTGCTTCACCGTCTGATAGGTCTCCCGGTTCCAGATGCTCCAGAAGGTCTCCTCGTCGTAGTAGTTGTACGAGATGAGCGTCTTGGTGCCGTTGACCCTTTGCAGCGCGTCCTCGAACTCCTTGTAGAGGTTGCGGCCCGGGGGCTGCGGGAGTCCATACACGGCGAGGTCGAGGAACAGCGGATCGCTCATGCCGGCCCACCAGTCCGGCGTCAGCCATTCATAGTCATGCACCCGGCGGAAGGGAACGCACCACACCGGGTAGTGGCGCATCTCGCGGTGATACCAGTCCATGAACTCGGCCGTGCGCGAGAACGGGACGAACACATCCACGATGACCGGTGGGTCCTTCTCCGGCAGCAGGAGGTTGTGGAACCGGTTCGCGGCCCTCAACACGCTGTCCGAGTGGATGAACTTGCCGAACAACGCGCGCGCCAGCAGGTTCTGGGGCCTCGCGTGGGTGACGCCCCGGTTGTAGCGGAAGAGGTAGTCGTACGTCGTGAGGTAGTCTTCCTGACGGCGCGGGATGGTTTCGCAATACGCCGTGAGCCATTCGTAGCGGCTCACGTAGGGGGCCTGCTCCACGAAGTGCCCCACGCACAGCACGTGCTTCGTGGGGGAGAAGATCTGCCCATCCAGGTAGTCGGTGTCCTTCGCGCTGAAGTGGCGCCAGATGGCCTGTTGGAAGGCTTCGAGCGTGGTGTACGTCTCATACGTCACGCGGACATAAGGGGCGGCGCGGACGAGCTTGAAGCGGATGCGCGACAGGATGCCCAGCGTTCCGAACGAGCCGTGCAGCATCTGGAACAGCAGCGGCTGCTCCGTGGGTGAGCAATTCAGCACCTCGCCCTTCGCGGTGATGACCTCGTATTCCAGACAGGTGTCGTGGAAGCCGCCCTGGCGGAAGGACATGGACTCGATGGAGCACCCCGCGATGGCGCCCCCAAGCGTGATGGTCTTGTGCTCGGGCACGATGAACGGCACGAGCCCCAGGGGCAGCGTGGCCTGCACCACCTGGTCGAAGGTCACCGCGGGCTCGGCCGTGCAGGTCATTCCCACCGGATCGATTTCGAGGATCTGATCCAGGTCCCCCAGGTCCACCTTCTCATCGCCGCGCCGCGAGTCGTTGCGCTTGGGCACCTGATGGGGCGGTGACTTCTTCTTGAAGGAGGCGGGCCCCGTCCCCTTGCGCTGCCGCAACTGCCGGGCGATGGCTTCGACCCTGGCCGCATGCAGCGCCTCCCGCGGTGCGGACTGCTCCGACCCACGCATGCTGGGCACCGGCTTCGTGGTCATCCGTCCCTCCGTCCTTCGTTCGCTGGAAGGGTGGGGACTCTACGGTGACGGGTGAGCCCCAGGCTGGCTTCACGAGGGTCCCCTGGCTGGTCGCCCGGCGTGCGGACGGACTGGGGCGGCGCAACTAATCGTCGGGTTTAGCGAGAATTCCGTGTTTTTTGTCCGGGTGTCGTGACCCGGTTGCCCCCCAACGAACGGAACTCCCCCTGATGACTCCCCCGGTTTCCCCAATGCCCTGGCGCCATGCGCTCGTCCTGTTGCCGGTGTGGCTCACCCTGGCCTGCGGAGGCGAAGCGCCCCCGGAGATGCTGGCCACCACGGACCGTGCCCTGGGCACGCCCATCACCGTGTCCTTCCAGGACCAGGTGGCTCCGACGACCGCGTACACCGGCGTGTCGGACGCCACGCTCCTGCAGGACACCCCGACCGTGAACCTGGGCGCGGACGCGCTCCTCCGGTTGGACCGTGACTACCCCACCAGCTCCGGGAAGGTCGGCAACGCCCTGCTGCGCTTCGACCTGAGCGCCATCCCCACGAACGCGACGGTGCAGTCGGTCCGGCTGACCGTCAACGTGAGGAACTCCACCACGGGCGAGGGCTACTTCGTCCATGCCGCCGGGCGTGCCTGGACGGAGTCACAGGCCACCTGGAACCAGGCGACCAGCACCACCGCCTGGGCCACCGCTGGCGCCAGCGGCGCTTCGGACCGGGGCGCCACGTCCTTCGCCACGCTCATCCCGGGGACGACGGGTTCATACGGCGTGGACCTCAACGCGGCGGGGCTCGCGGCCGTGCAGGGCTGGGTGCAGAGCGCGGCCAGCAACCACGGCTTCGTGCTGGATGCCAACACCAACATGGACGGCCTGGAGCTGGACGCGTCGGAGGCCGCCATCGCCGCCAACCGCCCGAAGTTGACGGTGACCTACGCGCTGCCGGACGAGCCGGCCAACCCCGGCATCCCGGGCCTGGACAACACGGGCAAGACGATTCCGGACACCAACTACGCCATCCCCACGGGCGCCATCTTCCTGGCCACGAACGGCAATGACAGCAACGCCGGAACGCAGGCCGCTCCGGTGGCCACGCTCAACCGCGCCATCGCGCTGGTGCCCGCCGCCGGGGGAACCATCGTGGTGCGCGGCGGCACCTACCGCGACTGGTTCAACAACGGCGCGGGCAACTACAAGGTCAACACCAAGCCCATCACCTTCCAGGCGTATCCGCACGAGCAGGCCTGGTTCGACGGCACGGACCTGAAGCCCGCTTCGGCCTGGACCTCCGACGGCGCCGGCCACTGGTCCATGGACTGGAGCACGCCCAGCTTCTGCAACGGCGGCTACTACACGTACAAGTACGACGCCCAGCCCACGACGAACCAGGGCCCGTGCAGCCACTTCGACATGTACGGCGATCCGGCGAACCCCGCCGCGGGCGATCCGCAGATGGTCTTCATCGACGGCGCGTATGTGCATGAGGTGAAGACGCTGGCGGAGGCCACGCCGGGCAACTTCTTCTACGACTGGACGAACCGCCGCATCTACATCGCGACCAACCCCTCCGGCCACACGGTGGAGGTGGCCGCGCGCCCTGTCGCCATGGTGCTCGGCACCACCGGCCACCAGGTGAAGGGGCTGGGGTTCCGGCGCTACGCGACGAACGAGTACAGCAACACCACGAACGCGGCGCTCTACATCGGCGCGACGAACTCGCTGGTGGAGAACTGCGTCTTCACGGAGATGGCGGCTGGGTCGCTCAGCATCAAGCCCCAGGGCGGTGTCGTGCGCGGTTCGGTATTCGCCAACAACGGCTTCACCGCCATCGGTTCCAACGGCTCCACCAACTCCGGCACGCTCGTCACGGACGGGCTGCTGCTGGAGGGCAGCGTCATCAATGCCAACAACACCGAGCGCTTCGGCACCAACTGCTCGCGCTCCTGCGCGCAGGCGGGCGTGAAGATTGCCCACATGAATGGCTTCACGGTGCGCAACAACGTCTTCGAGAACAACCTGAACGGCGCGGGCTTCTGGTGTGACGAGGACTGCCGGGGCGGGGTGATGGTCTACAACATCTTCCGCAACAACAAGATTGGCATCTTCTACGAGGTCTCCGACACCGGCATCATCGCGTCCAACCTCATCTACGACAACACGTACGCGGGCATCCAGGCGTGCTCGTCGAACACGAAGATCTACAACAACACCCTGGTCAACAACGCGGCCATCAACCTCTGGATCTACGATGATTCGCGCAACGAGCAGGACAAGCGGGGCTCGGACATCGGTCCGGACACGGTGAACGTGGAGGTGTCCAACAACATCCTGTCGGGTGGGAACATCACCACCCTCAAGGCGTCACGCTCCGACAGCAACTTCACCAACACCGGCCCGAACACGTTCTTCTCCAGCCTGGACTTCAACAGCTACTACCGCTCCGGCGGTGGCACGAAGTCGTTGATCAACTGGGTGGACACGGGCGGCGTGAACTACACGTCGCTGGCCGCCGTCCGCACCGGCCGTGGCTGGGAGAACAACGGCCATGACTTCGCGTCGGGCGGGGACCCGTTCTTCGTCAACCAGGCGCTGCGCAACTACGTCGTGCGCTCCACCAGCGCCGCGTACAACAGCGGCCGCCCGCTGCCCGCGGATGTGGCGCAGGTGCTCGGGGTGCCCTCCGGCACGGTGACGAGCCGGGGCGCGTTGAGCTGGCCGGGCCGGTAGGTTCGTCCCTGTAGGAATGCGCGGGGCCCGGAGCCGGAAAGGGTCCGGGCCCTGCGTCGTTTCGAGCGGTGCCCTACGCCGTGGGCGCTTCGAGTTGCCGCCGCAATTCGGCGGTGCTCACCGAGGTCATGCCGTCCCGGCCCTCCAGCGTCTGTCCATCCTCCGAGTAGAGCGCCGGACGCCGGTACAGCGTGCGCAGGGCATGCAGGTGGGGATAGACGATGGACGCGCGGGGGTTGAGCGCGCGCAGGTGCTGACGCAGGAGCGGCGCGTACCGGGGGCTCTGGGCCGGGAAGATGTGGTGCTCCTGGTGGTAGCTGAAGTTGAAGTGCAGCCAGTTCATCACCGGGTGCGTCTGCACGCTGGCGGTGTTCACGAAGGGGTTGTCCGTCTCCTCCGCCGCGGGCTGCATCCAGTGGTTGGTGGCGATGTAGATCATCAGCGTGACGTTGCCGATGAGCAGCGGGAGCACCAGCGCGTAGAAAGCGGCCCGGGGACCCAGGCCCCAGCCCAGCGCGCCCCAGCCGATGGCGAGGAGCACCGTGAGCACCCGTTCCCGCACGTGGTGCATGTGCACGTGCCGGAACGCGGGCAGCCGGCTGTGGTACCAGAGGAAGGCCTGGCCCTGGGCGGTGAAGAAGACGCTGAAGCTGATGTAGCTGAGCCAGGTCCCCGACCCCGGGGAGATGAGGTGGAACAGCTTCGCGAACCCCTGGGTGCGCCAGTCCGTCCGCCGGGGGAGGATGTCCGGGTCGCGGACGTGGACGTTGGCGGCGCTGTGGTGCGCCTGGACGTGCCAGGCCCGCCAGTTGCCCGGGGTCACCAGGAAGGGAGCGAAGCCCGCCCAGCCGAGCACGCTCTCCATCGTGCGGCTGTGGAACACCGAATGGTGCAGCGCTTCGTGCGCGGCGAGGCCCACGGCGGTGACCATCTGTCCCAGCACCAGCGCCAGGAGCAGACACGCCCAGTCGGGCAGGGGCTGGCTGCCGATGAGCCAGATCAACGCCGCCATCACCGGCACGAGTCCGAGCGCGACGATGCCGCGCAGGGGCTGGCGCTCGAAGGCCTCGGGGGGCAGGACGCGGCGCAGCTCCGAGCGCAGCCGCTTGGCGTCATCCGGAGGGATGGGAACCGGGGTCTCAGGAAGTTCGTTCATGGGGTCGTCCGGGGAAGGGATGGGACTTCAGGCCATGGGGCGGGCGATGCCACCTTCGACGAGCATGAGCAGCCGCCCCGCTTCGTCATGCGCCGCCGCGCTGCCGCAGTGCAGGAGGTCCCCCTCCACGCGCGGTGCGAGCGCCCTCAGTGAGAGGTGCCGGGGCGCGCCGTCGTGCCGTGCGAGCAGGTCCCGGTCGAACGTGGCCCGCCCGACCTGGATGGGCGCGAACACGTCATTCGACACGCCCTCCACGTGCATGGCGCTCAGCCGCAGGGCCGCGTCCAGCACGAGCGCGGGGACGTGTGTTCCCGCCTGCCGGAGGGATTCCGGCATCCCGAGCCGCGCGAAGCGGGCGGTCTGTTCCAGGCGGATCTCCTCCAGGCAGTCGAACATCTTGCGCAGCTCGATGGGGGAGCCGCTGGCGCAGTGCGGGTCGTGCACGGGCTGGCCGTTGCCCGCCGCCAGGGCCGCGGCGAGCTGGGGCGTGGCCCGGGGAGGCTCCGCCGTCAGCGTGAAGCGGGCCTCGGCGTAGACCAGGTCGCGCTCCAGCACCACGCCGGACGCATGGACGATGTCGCCGGTGAGCCGGACCTGGACGCTATGATGGCCGGGCGCGTCCGTCAGCGGCGTGCACTCGGCGCGCAGGGCCTGTCGTGCTCCGGGCTTCACCCGGATGAAGCGGGAGAACCGCGCATCCTCGATGGTGACGGTCCCCAGCTCCGGGTGGCTGTCACCCAGCGCGCTCTGGAGCATCAGGTCCAGGGCCCAGGCCCCCGGCAGGGTGGGGGTGCCTCGCACGAGGTGGTCCTCCAGGCAGGGCACGCTGGCCGCGTCGACCACCAGCTCCTTGCTGGTGGGGCGTGGGGGCGGGACGGGCGAGGCCAGCACCTCCAGGTCGTAGAAGGCGCGCTCGCTGTCGGTGAGCTGCACGTTGATGGGCTGGCACGGCTGGCCGTCCACCAGTTGCAGGAAGAGCGCTGCGCCCTCGTCCGCGCGGATGCCTCGCAGCTTGCGGCTGGCCCCGAGCACCCGGTACTCCGAGCCGCGCGTCATGCCGATGCCGTCCCAGGCGAGCCAGCCCACGCTGCACCACTGGACCTCCTGGCGCGCGTCGCTGACCCAGGCGCAGAGCCGGTCCAGGGCCTCGTTGGCCGCGCCGTAGTCCGCCTGTCCGTCATTGCCGATGAAGCTGAACGCGGACGTCAGGACGTGGAAGGGCACCGGCCGCGCGAGGCGGTTCGCGCAGGCCTCGTGGAGGTTGCGCAGGCCAAGCAGCTTGGTGTCCAGCGTGCTCCGAAACTCCGAGAGCTTGCGGCGGTTCAGCTTCTTGGAGACCTGCGTTCCAGCGCCGTGGACCACGAGGTCCAGCCTTCCGTGTTCGCGCACGAGCTCCGCCACCACCCGGTCCACCTCCTCGAGGCGGGTGACATCCGCGGCCCGGTAGAGCATCTGGCCGGGAAGCCGCGTGAGCCCGTCGAGCGTGGTCCGCAGCTCGCGCACGGCGAGGTGCCGCTCGAAGCGCGCTCGCAACGCGGGCATGCGCTGGGTCCGGTCCCGGGCCAGCTCGGCGGCGTAGAACTCGCGCTCCACGGTGCCCAGGTCCTCGTCGCGGGCCTGGAGCACGCGCTCGGGGGCATCGGACGGGTCGCTGCGTCCCAGGAGCACGACCTTGCACCCGTAGCGCTGGAGGAGCGCCCCGGCGAGGACCGCGGTCACGCCGCGGCCTCCTCCGGTGAGCAGCACCACGGAGCCGGAGTCGAGTCCGGTCGCGGGGCGGGCGGGCACTTCGGTGGGTTGGAGCAGCCGGACGCAGCGCAGCGCTCCCACGAAACAGACCTCGACGGGGGCGCCGTCCTCCTCCGCGCCGGTTTCGGTGGCGGCGCGCTCGAGCGCGGCCCGGAGCGGGAGCGGGGTCGTGGAGAGGGCCCGGATGTTCCTCGCCGGAACCTCGCGGCCCAGCGACTTGAGCAGTCCGGCGAACAGGCCTGTCACCGGGTGCAGGGTCCGGTTCGCACCGACGCCCCCGATGCACAGGCTGGCCAGCTCCACCGTTCCGGCGGTCAGCCCGGCGTAGGCGCGCCTCGCGCAGAGGAAGAGCAGCTCCAGGGCCTCGTGACGCAGGGCCGTGTCCGCGACCACCGAGGCTTCGACCGCGACGGGCTCCAGCCGGCAGACCGCGAGGATGACCTGCGGCTCGAAGCCGAGCGCATCCAGGCCGGCCTCCGCCGTCTCCTCCCGTGAGAGGTCGATGCCGTGGATTCCCGCTCCGACGTCGGAGGCTCCCGCGTGCAGGATGTGGAAGTCGGGGCCGCATACCGCCGGTGCGTGGGAGGCGAGCTCACGGGCCACGGACTCGTCCTGCGCGATGAACAGCACGCGCCGGCCTTGCAGCCGTGACGGTGCGCCGCTCCGGGCCGGACGCTCGACCAGGACCGGCGCGTGGTAGTGGATGGGCGCCGAGTGGTCGAAGCCTTCGGAGGCTTCCGGTGTCGGGAGCGCGGGGCCCATGGGGTGGAGCTGAAGCTCCCACTGAGCTCCCGTCGCGACTTCCGGATGGAAGCGCAACGTGGTGGCGCGTCCACTGGCGGCGGCGCGCACCGACCGGAGGACCTCCAGGGACTCCCTGGCCGAGTGCGGCGGCAGCGTGAGGTGCGGCCCGGCGTGGGCCTTCCCGTCGGTGGACATTCGCAGGTGGCACAGGGGCTTCAGGCCGCGCTGTTGCGCCTTCGCGGCCGTGGTGACCGCCAGCATCGTCATGCCCTCTTCAGGCGCGGAGCCAGCAGGCCCTTCTCCGGGGCGACGCACGTGGGGGCTGCCCACGAGCACCAGGTCGAATCCACTGGCCAGCAGGGCGCGCGAGGCCCGCAGCGACGCGGCCAGCGAGTGGCCCCCGGCGTCCACCACGAAGTTCGGCCCCTTGGTGTCGAGCACCCCCGCCATCCGTCCCGGGGTGACGTTGGGCATCATCCCCTGGAGCGTGTACGGCCCGGAGGGACGCAGCGTGCCCACCACCGCTTCATGGAGGCGCTCCGCCACGGGCAGGACCTCCGGGACGTGCCGCGCATGCTCACGCAGCCTGCGCCGGGTGGATGCGGCCAGCACGCGCTGGGTCGCCTCCACGCCCCGGCGCGTCTTCCCCTCCAGCCCCAGGACGATGGCGGTCCCCGCGCGCAGCGCGTCGAAGCCTTCGAGCTTCCGCACGAGCGAGTTCGCGACGATGAGCCCCAGGTGCTGCGTGAGGTCCATGTCCTCGGTGATGTCCGGCAGCAGCCGCACGGACGCGGGCAGCCCGAGAGCGCCACGCTTGAAGCGCGCCCCCGGTGCGTCCGGCACCCCGTCCACCGGTGCTCCTTGCGCATCCGGGAACAGTCCCTCCGCGGCCACCACGACGAGGTCCTCACCCGCCGTCGGCGCGGCCCCGGGACGCGGTGCGCGTGCTCCCCCCTGATACTCCTCCAGCACCAGGTGCGCGTTGGTGCCTCCGAAGCCAAAGCCATTCGTGGCCGCCCGGCGCGGATGGGCGCCGTTCTCCGGCCACGGCTGCTCGCGCGTGCTCACCTCGAAGTCCGGCCCGAGCGCGCGCAGACCGGCGCCCGGACGCTCGAAGTGGGACTGCGGTGGGAAGCGCCGGTGCTCCAGGGCCTTGCACAGCTTGATGACCGACGCCGCGCCCGCGGCCCAGCCGACATGGCCAATCAACGCCTTGACGCTCGCGAGCTGGAAGCCCTTGCGCTTGCCTCCGAAGACCCGGCCAATCGATTGCAACTCGGTGGTGTCCCCGGCCGGCGTGGCCGTGCCGTGCGCCTCGATGTACTGGATGGACGCCGGGTCGACCCGGGCCGCCGCGTAGCAGGCCTCCATCGCGGCCACCTGTCCGTCCGCGCGCGGGACGTTCGCGGAGCTGCTGCGCCCGTCGCTGGAGAGCCCCGCGCCACGGATGACGGCCTGGACCTTCAGGCCGGCCGCGACCGCATCCTCCAGGCGCATCAGGCCGACCACCCCCGCGCCTTCCCCGAAGATGACGCCATCCGCGCGCTCATCGAACGGCCGGCTGCCGGTGGCGGACAGGCCCTTGAACTGGGAGAACAGGCAACTGTTGCCCGGGCCCGGAGAGAAGACGCCGCCCGCGAACACCAGGTCGGCCTCGCCGCGCTCCAGGGCCTTCATCCCCAGCGCGATGGCATAGAGCGAGGACGCGCAGGCCGCGTCGAGCAGCATCGTGGACACGCCCGGGCCCACCACCTCCGTCACCACCGCCTGGAGCGTGGGGTGCGGTGCCAGGTCGGAGGCCCGCGCCTGGACGCCGAGGGCCGCCTTCGCCGCGGCGTTCAGCGTGGCGAGTCCGGAGGCCGGCTCACCGCGCGCGCGCAGCAGGGCTTCTCCCGCCTCCAGGCACAGCGCGTCGTCGTATTCCGGCGACCCGTCCCCGGTGGAGCCGAGCAGACACTGGATGCGCCCCGGTGCGCGCGGCCCGGTGGACTTCAAGGTCTCCACCGCCTGCGCGAGCGCGATGGCCAGCAGCTTCTGCTCCCGGCCGTAACGCTGGAAGCGGATGGCCTCCATGCCGGGAGGCGGGACGAGGTCGGTGTCATGGACCCGCCCCGTGAGCAGCGTGTACGTGCGATCCGGCGTGACCGCCGGACCCACGAAGTCCTCCACCTGTTCCGGATGGCGCACGCCCGTGTCGACGATGCCGCTGATGCCCTGCTGGATGTTCCTCCAGTAGGTCTCCGCATCCTTCGCCCCACCGGGAAGCATGCAGCCCAGTGACACCACCGCGATCTCCGGGACCCCACCGCCAGCGGCGTCACGCAGGGCCGGGGGCGCTTCAGGCCCGGAGGCGGGAAGCAGGCCCTCCAGCGAGGACAGGGCGACGGGCGAATCCGACGGGAGGATGCGCTGGACGATGCGCGACAGCCGTCCCCCCGTCCCACAGTCCACGAAGCGGGTGCAGCCCGCCCGGACCAGCGTCTCCACCGCGCCCAGGAAATCGAAGGGGCGCACCAGATGGGACGCGAGCGCCCCGGCCAGCTCGGCCTGGGTGCCGGCATACGCGCGCCGCTCGATGGGCGAATAGATGGGGCCGCGCGGCGGGTGCACCTTCAGCCCCGCGAGGCTCTTTCGAAACGCGGCGGCCGCGGGCTCGAGGCCCCGGTGATGGAAGGGGTAGCGGCTGGAGATGAAGGTGAGCCCCTTGCCCTGTCCTTCCAGGAAGGCGCGGAGCTGCTCCAGCTCCACGCGCGGTCCCGCGACCACGGTCTGGCGCGCGTGGTTGCGGCCGGCGACCTCCAGGCTTCGGGTTCCGCGCTCCTTCAGGGCCTGGACGGTCTCCGGTTCGGAGAGCGCGACCGCCGCGAGCGTGCCCAGCTCCTCCGAGACCTGCTGGAGCGCCTGGATGCGCAGGCACACCACCTCCGCCCCCGTGCGCAGGTCCAGCGACCCGGCCGCGGTCATCGCGGCGATCTCCCCGAAGCTGTGGCCCACGAACACGTCCGGCCGCATCCCCTGACGCTGCATCCACCGGGCGCCGAGCACCCCGGACAGGAAGATGCCGAGCTGATCCAACAACGGCGTCCGCTCCAGCGCCCGCGTGACCGAGGCGACGTCCTCCGCCGCGAGCAGGGGCGTGATGTCCAGGCCCAGCGACCGGCACGCCTCCGAGACGGTCACCAGCTCCTCGCGCAGCTCCGGCTGGAGCGCCTTCAAGCGCAGGAAGAGGTCCGGCTCGAACGTGCCCTGTCCCGCGAACAGGAACGCCGTGGCCCCGGCGGGCAGATGCAGCTCCGGTTCCGGCGCAAGGGCGGGAAGGGTGACGCGCCGGGAGACGCCTCGCGCTTCGGGGTCCGCCATCAGGGACCTGACCCACTGTCGGACAGGTTCCGGGAACAGCGCCTGGAGGGCGCCGCCGCCCTGGAGCGCGCGGTCCTTGAAGCTCTTCGGGCCCTCGGGTTCGTGGAGGCTGGCCAGGGCCTCGAAGCTGCGCTGGAAGGACTCGGGGAAGGCGCGAAGGACGCCCTGCTTGTCCGCGCAGAGCACCGTCTGGTAGCCGCAGGCCACCGGGGTGCCATCGCTCTTCAGCGTGCGGAAGCAGAAGCGCAGGGAGACCTCGCCCCGCTCTTCCAGCGACGTCAGCACCATCAGCCGGTCGCCCAGGGCCGCCGGGGCGAGGTTGCGCGAATAGCCTTCGTAGGTGAGCAGCAGCACCTGGTCGAAGTCGCGCCGGAACTCCGGCACCTCGAAGGCGTGCGGGCTGAAGAGCAGGTGCTCCCGGCCCGCGCACTGGAACTTGAAGTTGGTGAGGAAGTGATGGCTCCCGTAGGCCATCGTGTCATCGAAGTGGATGTCGTACGGGACGGCGAAGAAGTCCATGGCATGCGCTCCCGGTGGTGGTTCAGGACGGACGGGGGGCGGGCAGCAGCCCGTCCACGGTTCCAGACAGGCCGGCGTCCACCACCCAGATGGCGCCATTCACACGCTGGGTCTTCGGCCCCAGCAGCAGCTCGGTCACGTCGGCGACGTCATCCGCCGTGCACAGCCGTCCTCCGGGGGTGGCCGCCTCCCAGCGCGCCACGCGCTCCGGCGCGTCGGGGAACATCCCCAGCAGGTCTCCGTGCACGGGGCCCGCGGACACGCAGTTGGCGCGGATGCCGTCCGGGGCCAGCTCCGCCGCCAGATAGCGCGTGAGCGACTCCACGCCCGCCTTCACCACGCCCTGGCAGCCCAGGTCGTGCATGTACCGCTGGGACATGGAGGTGGACATCGTGACGATGGCGCCGCCCCCGCGCGCGGCCATCAACGGACGCGCGCGCATCGCGCACTCGTAGGTGCCGGTGATGCACGTGCGGAACGCCTTGTCCCAGTCGCGCGGGGAGATGCGGTCGAACGGGCCGATGAGGCCGTTGGACGCGTTGCATACGAGGAGGTCGAGTCCGCCCAGCTTCTCCCCCAGCGTGGAGAACATCCGCTCCAGGTGCTCCTCGTTCGCGACGGAGCCCCACAGGTGCAGCGCCTTGCCGCCGGCCTCGACGATGTCGCGCGCCGTCTTCTCGCCGTCCTCCCGGGAGTGGAACGAGTTCACCACCACGGTCGCGCCAGCACGGGCCAGCCGCGTGGCAATGACCTTGCCGATGCCCTTGCCCGAACCCGTGACGAGCGCGACCTTGCCCACGAAGGGCAGGTCCAACCGCGACGGGAGTGGCGCGGCCACGACATGCACGGACCGGCTCACCGGAGCGCTGGCCACGGGCGCGGCGGAGGGCAGCAGGGCGCGGGCGGCCTCGCAGATGGCGGCCATCGTCCGCAGGCGCCCGGCCGGCTTCGGGCCTTCCGACAGCCCCAGCTCCTTCATGAGCACGGCCATCACCTCCGCCTGCTTCACGGAGTCGATGCCCAGCTCGTCCTCCAGGTCCGCGTGCAACGTCAGCAGGTCCTCCGGGTAGCGCGTCACCCGCGCGAATACGGCGCGCACGCGCGACTCCAGCTCCACCCCGGCGTCCGCCCGGGCTCCCATCTCCAGCCCGGTGCGCACGGGCGCCGAGACGGGAGCGGTGGGGGCGACGGGCATGGGCGGAGACACTCCGGCGGGCGTGGAGGGCGCGACCGCCACGGGAACAGGAGCCGCGCGGGACTCGCCCAGCACCTGCGTCACCAACCCGGCGATCGCGCCGAGCGTCGGCGCCTTCCCGCCGCGCGGCAGTCGGTCGGGGGGAAGGTTGAATTCCCGTCCGACGACCGCGGCGATCTCCGCGAGCTTCACGGAGTCGATGCCCAGTTCGTCCTCGAGCTGGGCCTCCCCCGTGAGGATGTCGAGCGGATAGCGGGTGACGGACGCGGCGCACTGGCGCACCCGCTCCAGGATGTTCGAAGGCGCGCTGGCGCCCTGCTGCGATGGATGTGCGGACATGCTGACCCCTGGGCTGTTCAAGCTTGGCGGGGCGCAATGTGCAGCGGGGGTCTGACACGCACTGGGAAGCAACCCTACAGGCGCGGGTCGGAACGACCCACGGTGCGCTCGCGGAATAATCAGCCCGGCCGCGGGGACCCCCCGTGCGGAACCTCCGGGGACTTCGTCACGGCAGCGCGCCGCCAGCCCAGCCACAGGGCGACGAGCAGGGCCGGCAGCGTGAGCAGGTCCGTCACATCCACCGTGTGCAGCGTGGGTTGGATGCGGGGAACGGGCGCACCCGCGAGCACACTCCCGAGCACGCGGAAGGGCCATTGCAGTCCGCCCAGGGCCCAGCGCCACGCATTCCCCGCGCCGACCGAAAGCTTCGTCGCGGAGAAGCACAGCCCGGTGAGCAGCACCGCGACCGTCACCACCGTGCGCGACGGCTGGAATGTCCGCTCACGGTGCCGTGGCCGCTGCTCCCAGAGCGCCTGGAGCAGCAGCGGGAACATGGCGAGCCCGGCGACGTCGGAGAGCTTCCCCGTCCACCACGACGGCCAGCGCGCCTTGAACACGTGGTCGTTGAGGATGAGCAGGAGCAGGGCCCCCAGCACCCCGGGGTGCAGGAGGCCACTGCCGGGGAAGGGCTTCAGGCGGCGCACGGGAATTCGCTACAGCGCTTCAAGCGTCACGGTGAAGCCCCGAGGCGCCTCTTCCTGATTCGCGGACGCCTGGGCCACCGCGTCCACCTTCACGTCGACCGTGCCCGGGGGAGCGTCCGCCGCGATTTCAAGGTCGAGGTTCACGCGCCATTCACACGCCTGGCCGTCCTTGAGTTCGCATTCGGCTGGAAAGTACTCGTCCAGATGGTTGCCCACGGGCGTGCCCGGATCGGTCAGGTTCGAGACCGCGCCCCAGTCCGGGGAGGCTCCTTCCCGGGTCAGCGAGCTTCGAAACCACGGGCCGGTCTTCTGCTCCGGATCGACGGGGTTCCAATGCGCGGTGACGACGACATGGACCTCCCCGTCGATGAACTGGGATGACTGCTCCGCGGTGACCCGGATGAGGAAGGGCTTCGTGACCCTGGGCGTCTGCGCCGACAGGCTCACGGGGCCCAGGGAGAGCCGCTCCGAGCTGACGGGATCCATGATCGGCATCGAAGTGGCCACCGAGCCGACGCAGGCCATCAGCAAGGCCAGACGCGCGGCCCAATGCCGCAGGCGGGAAGGGGATTGCGTGGTTCCACTCATGACTTCGGACGGACTTTCTCCCGGGTGCCACGGCCGCGCCCGGAAAGGGGTTCGTGTTGCGCGCCTCCGCCCCAGAGCAAGCAGGATGCCATGTCCATCCAAGAGGGCGCGCACGGCCCCGGAGGCGTGGTACCCGGGCTCATGCACGACATGGCTGTCACATCCACGCGCCCGTGACGCCGCTGGGGCATAAGACGTCCAGGCTTCACCGGTCCGAACGCGGAGGGACGATGTTCCAGCGAGTGGCGTGGTTGCTGTTGTGCCTCACGGCCTGCGGAGGAACGCGGCTGCCCACGGGCCCGGGCTCTCCGCCGGACCGCACCGACGACGGCTGGGAGGTGGCCTCCTTCGAGGACCAGGGCCTCCAGCGCTCCTGGTTCGACTGGCTGGAGCACGACGTGGCGGAGGCCACGGTGGAGACGCCGGACGCGGTCGTCATCGCGCGGGATGGCCGGCTCGTCTACGAGCGCTATTGGAATGGCTTCAAGCGGGAGGACGCGCACGACCTGCGCTCGGCCACCAAGAGCCTCACGTCATTGCTGGTGGGCATGGCGCACGAGCGCGGCATCCTCCCGGACCTGGACGCGCCCGTGCTGTCGCTCCTGCCGCACCTGCGACCGGTCAAGAAACCCGACCCCCGCAAGGAGCGCATCACCCTGCGCCACCTGCTCCAGATGCGCACGGGGCTGGCGTGTGACGACTGGAACCCGGACTCGCCCGGCAACGAGGAGCGGATGGCGGACACCGACGATTGGGTCCGCTTCATCGTGGATGTCCCCATGCAGGACGAGCCGGGAACGGTGACGCGCTACTGCACGGGTGGCGTGGTGTTGCTCGGCGCGGTCCTGGAGCGCGCCAGCGGACGCTCCGTCGCGGACCTCTCCCGCGAGTGGCTGTTCGCACCGATGAAGGTCCAGGACTTCTCCTGGCAGCCCGCGGGCAAGAAGGGCACGGACACGGGCGGTCACCTGCGCCTGCGGCCCCGCGACTTCCTGAAGGCAGGTCAGGTGGTGCTCGGGGGCGGCGTGTGGCAGGCCGAGCGTCTCGTCTCCCAGGAGTGGGTGACGGAGTCCGGCAAGGCCCTCGGGCCGCTGGGGGACGCGGGCTACGGGCTCTTGTGGTGGAGCACCCGCTTCGTCATCCAGGGCACCGCGGTGGAGGTGAGCTTCGCGCGGGGCAATGGCGGGCAGTATGTCTTCATCGCCCCTTCGCTGGACCTCACCGCGGCCTTCACCGCGAGCCACTACAACGGGACGGGCTCATTGCTACCGCTGGACCTGTTCGGCCGGTACGTGCTGCCCGCGGTGCTCGGGCTCGAACGGCCGGGCCCGGAGGCCGAGGGCCGGTAGGAAGGAGGCCGCCGTCGAGGCGGCCCCCTTCCGGGTTCTTGCTACCCGGACTTCGACGAGGGCTCCGTCGGGGCGGGGGTGCACTGCGTTTCGAACACGGTGACGATCTTCTTGAACTGCTGGCGCGCCTGGTCCGAGGCCTGCTCGTGGAGCATGTCGAGCGCGCGCCGCGCCATGGACACGGCCTCCCGGCAGCGTCCGACCTGGAAGAACAGGGCCGCCTGGGTGTTCAGGATGGCGGCGTTGCCGGGCATCAGCCGCACCGCGCGCAGGGCCGGGGCGAGCCCCTTGTCCGGCTGATCGGTGCGCGCGTAGTACCAGGCCAGGTCGTTCTGGGCGGCGGGGCTGTCCGGCAGCAATTCGGCGGCGCGCCCGCGGGCCTGCTCCTGGGGCTGGCCCTTCTCCCCTTCGGCTTCCAACGCGTTGGCGAGCAGATCCCACGCGCGTCCATCCTCCGGATGCTTCTCCACCAGCAGCCGCGCGAGCTTGAGCCGCTCGGCCTTGTCCAGCGTGTCCACCCGCAGCCGCTGCGTCTCCACGTGGGTGGGGTCCTCCTTCAGCGCCTGCGCCAATTCCAGGTCCGCCTTGCGCTGACGCTCCGCCGGGGGAACGTCTCCCGGGGCGGTGGTGAAGAGCTGGGCCCGGATGACGTGCACGTCCGCGGGCGCCAGGGGGCGCGTCTGGGTTTGCGTGGGGACCGGAG
This sequence comes from Myxococcaceae bacterium, assembly GCA_004173515.1. Lineage (GTDB taxonomy): Bacteria > Myxococcota > Myxococcia > Myxococcales > Myxococcaceae > Corallococcus. The sequence continues at coordinate 41,472 of SECN01000011.1, forward strand.
GCAGCGGCTGGGTGGAGATGGCGTAACGCCCGAGCTGCACGTAGTTGGCGAGGGCCGCCTGGTAGCCGGTGGCCCCCTGGAAGGCCGAGGCGAAGGCGCGCCTGGGCTCCTCGCCCCGGGCGAGCTGGTTCTGGAAGGCGCTGAAGCGATCGCCGTGTTCATTGATGAGGTAGTGCACCCACAGCCACGCCGAGGCGTAGTGGCGCTGGAGCTCCGCGGTGCCCTGCTGTGTCTGCCCATCCCACTGCCACAGCTCGTCCAGCGTGAGCCAGCCGTGAGCGCGCACGTACTGGAGCAGCGGCCGGCTGGCCTGACCCAACACCACGTCGCGGGTGCTGGGCTTGATGGTGACGGTCTGGAGATAGGAGGCGAGGCCCTCCGCCACCCACCGGGGCTGGCGGGGCAGGGCAAAGGCACTCAGGTAGTGCGCCAGCTCGTGTGCCTGGGTCTCCTTGTCGCCCGGGGCGTCCGGCAACAGGTAGCCGCCGCCTCCCGTCATCACCATCCGGGGCCCGTCGCCCGTCTGGCCGGCGAAGCCCGCGTAGCGGCCGTCGGTGAACTCCTCCAGGTCGCGGGGATTGCTCAACAGGATGACGTCCACCGTGCCCGGTGGGTCGAAGCCCGGCCCCCAGGCCAGCAGCAGCGCGCGGCGGAACTCCTCCAGCTCCACCGCCGTCTGGGACGCCGCCTTCTCCTCCAGGTTCGTGCGCAGGCGGAAGTGCGAGCTGCGCACCTCACGCCACGGCAGGCCGCCTTCAGCGGGGCACAAGGCCCCCCGGCTCGTCACGCAGCCTGAAAACAACGTCAATGCCAGCCCCAACAGCCCCAATCGCAAGCTCATGTCCGCGCCTTCTGTCATATCCACCCGATGAAAGACAGAGGCGCCCGGAGGACCTGGGGGCGCTTCCGCGTGTCAGGGATTTTCGTGATTTCCTTCAGTCGTTGCCCGGCGCGGCCTTTCCCGGCGGGGGGCCTCGGAGCGCGGACCGCGAGGGAGCGTGTCGTCTTCCGGACGGAGGACGGGCCGTCGCATCGGGATTCTGACGGGATGCGTGCGTCGTGGATGACCGCTCCCCTGGGGGTGGGCACCTTCCGCTCCGGCATGGCTCCTCCGAAAACGTCCCGCACCCGAAAAACCCCCGACCTCGCTGGCTTCGTGCGCGTGCGCGGGGCCCGTGAACACAACCTCAAACACGTGGACGTGGACCTGCCACGGGATGCGCTGGTGGTCTTCACCGGCGTGTCGGGTTCCGGGAAGTCGTCGTTGGCGTTCGGGACGCTGTATGCCGAAGCGCAGCGGCGCTACTTCGAATCCGTGGCCCCGTACGCCCGGCGGCTGATTGATCAGGTGGGCGTGCCGGAGGTGGACTCCATCGACGGGCTGCCCCCGGCGGTGGCGCTCCAGCAGCACCGGGGGGCGCCCAGCTCGCGCTCGTCGGTGGGCAGCGTGACGACGCTGTCGAACTCGGTGCGCATGCTGTACTCGCGCGCCGGGACGTACCCGCCGAAGCTGGGGCGGCTGGACTCCGACGCGTTCTCCCCGAACACGCCCGCGGGCGCCTGTCCGCAATGCCATGGCATCGGCCGGGTGTTCGAGGTGACCGAGCGCTCCATGGTGCCCGACGACAGCCTGAGCATCCGCGAGCGCGCCGTCGCCGCGTGGCCGCCCGCGTGGCATGGCCAGAACCTGCGCGACATCCTGGTGACGCTCGGGTACGACATCGACAAGCCCTGGCGGGAGCTGTCGAAGAAGGATCGGCAGTGGATCCTCTTCACCGACGAGCAGCCCACCGTCCCCGTCTACGCGGGCTTCACGTCCTCGGAGGTGAAGCGGGCCCTGGCCCGCAAGGAACCGCCCAGCTACATGGGCACGTTCACCGGCGCGAAGCGGTACGTGATGACCACGTTCGCGACCACCGAGAGCGCGATGATGAAGAAGCGCGTCGCCCGGTACATGGTGAGCAGTGATTGCCAGGTGTGTCAGGGCAAGCGCCTGCGCCGCGAATCGCTGTCGGTGAAGTTCGCGGGGCTGGACATCGGAGAGCTGTCGCGGCTGCCATTGGATCAGGTCGCGGACCTGCTGCGCCCCACGGCGGAGGGCAGGGCGGAGGGCGCGGCGGCGATGGCCCGCGAGCATCCGGAGAAGGTCATCGTCGCCGAGCGCATCACGAAGGACCTGCTCGCGCGCATCCAGGTGCTGACGGACCTGGGCCTGGGCTACCTGTCGCTGGAGCGCACCACGCCCACGCTGTCGCCGGGGGAGTTGCAGCGGCTGCGGCTCGCCACGCAGATCCGCTCCAACCTCTTCGGCGTGGTGTACGTGATGGACGAACCGTCCGCCGGCCTGCACCCAGCCGACACGGAGGCCTTGCTCACGGCGCTGGACCGGTTGAAGGACGCGGGCAATTCACTGTTCGTGGTGGAGCACGAGGTGGATGTCATCCGCCACGCGGACTGGCTCGTCGACGTGGGGCCCGCCGCCGGGGAGCACGGCGGACGTGTGCTCTACAGCGGGCCACCGGAGGGGCTCGCGAAGGTGGAGGCATCCAGGACGCGGCGCTACCTGTTCGAGGAGGAGCCCCTGCGCCGCCGGGCGCCCCGGAAGGCCACCGGACGTCTGCGATTGGAGGGCGTGAAGCGCAACAACCTGCGCGGGCTGGACGTGGACTTCCCGCTGGGCGTCTTCACCACCGTCACGGGCGTGTCCGGCTCCGGCAAGTCGAGCCTCGTGAGCCAGGCCCTGGTGGAGCTGGTGGCCGGCCGGCTGGGCCAGACGCTGGCGCCGGAGGAGGAAGAGGGCGAGCCGTTGGACCGGGAGCCGACGGTGGCGAGCGAAGGCCACATCGCGGAGGGGATGCACGCGCTCAAGCGGCTGGTGACGGTGGACCAGAAGCCCATCGGGCGCACGCCGCGCTCCAACCTGGCCACGTACACGGGCCTGTTCGACCACGTGCGCAAGCTGTTCGCATCAACGCCCCTGGCGAAGTCGCGCAAGTACAGCGCGGGCCGCTTCTCGTTCAACACGGCGGGAGGCCGCTGCGAGACGTGCGAGGGCGAAGGCTTCGTCAGCGTGGAGCTGCTCTTCCTGCCCAGCGTGTACGCGCCGTGCCCCACGTGCCATGGCACCCGCTACGACCCGAAGACGCTGGAGGTGAAGTACCGCGAGCGGAACATCGCGGACGTGCTGGGGATGACGGTGGACACCGCCTTCGACTTCTTCGCGGAGGAGCCGTCCCTGTTGCGCGTGCTCAAGGTGCTGAAGGACGTGGGCCTGGGCTACCTGCGGCTGGGACAGCCCGCGACGGAGCTGTCCGGCGGCGAAGCGCAGCGCATCAAGCTGGCGACGGAGCTGCAACGCACGCAGCGCGGCGACACGCTCTATGTGCTGGATGAGCCCACCACCGGCCTGCACCCGGCGGACGTGGACAAGCTGATGGCGCAGTTGGAGGGGCTGGTGGACGCGGGCAACACGGTCATCGTCGTGGAGCACGACCTGCGCGTCGTCGCCGCCAGCGACCACGTCATCGACGTGGGGCCTGGCGCGGGGAACGCCGGGGGCCGCGTGGTGGCGCAGGGCACGCCCCAGGAGGTGGCGAAGGTGAAGGCCAGCCGCACCGCGCCGTACCTGTCGCGCGTCCTGGGGTGATGGCTTGGGGGGCCCCGTGGTTCCGTAGGCTCTGGTAGCAAGGACAGGCGCCTTCCGGTACATCCGGGGCCCGTGACTCCCTCTCGCCCCTCGAAGGTGATGACGTGAACGACCGACTTTTGCGCACGGCGCGCCGCCAGCCCACCGACACCACCCCCGTGTGGCTGATGCGCCAGGCCGGCCGCTACCTGCCCGAGTACCGCGCCATCCGCGGCAACATCGCGTTCCTGGACCTCTGCAAGAACCCGGACCTGGCCGCGGAAGTCACCGTGCAGCCCGTCACCCGGCTGGGCGTGGACGCGGCCATCATCTTCTCCGACATCCTCATCCCCGTGGAGGCCATGGGCATCCACCTGGAACTCGGGGACAAGGGGCCGCACTTCCCCAACCCCCTGCGCACCGCCGCGGACATCGACAAGCTGGGCGTCCCCGACCCCGTCGAAGGCACCGGCTTCGTCGCCGAGGCCATCCGCCGCACCCGCAAGGCCCTCAACGACTCCGTGCCCGTCATCGGCTTCGCGGGCGCGCCCTTCACCCTGGCCGCGTACATGGTCGAGGGCGGCGGCTCCAAGAGCTACATCGTCATCAAGCGCCTGCTCTTCGAGCAGCCGGCGCTGGCCCACCGTCTGTTCCAGAAGCTCACCGACACCCTCATCCCGTACCTCAAGATGCAGGTGGAGGCCGGCGCCAGCATCGTGCAGATCTTCGACTCCTGGGGCGGCGAGCTGTCCCCCTACGACTTCGAGCGCTTCAGCCTGCCGTACCTCACCCGCATGGTGCAGGAGCTCAAGGCCACCGGCGTCCCCGTCATCCTCTTCGGCACCAACATGACCCCGCACCTGCCGCTGTTGAAGCGCACCGGCGCGGACGTCATCGGCCTGGACTGGCGCGTGAACGTGGACGAGGGCCGCCGCATCCTGGGCCCGGACGTCGCCACGCAGGGCAACCTGGACCCGCTGCACCTGTTCCTCCCCCGCGAGGAACTGGACGCCCGCGTGAAGGACATCCTCGGCCGCGCGGGCCCCGTCGGGCACATCTTCAACCTGGGCCACGGCATCCTCCCGCCCAGCGACCCGGACGCCGCGAAGTTCCTCGTGGACGCCGTGCACCGCCATGGCGTCGCGCTCCGCCAGGGCATCGCGCTGCGCTGAAGCACCTGCTTGAAGGCCTGTGTGGGTGGGGCAGCCCCGCCTGCACGCCCGGGTGCCCGGCAATTGACTCTTGAGTCAATCCAGCGTTGACGCGGCGCATCGTCGGTCGTTAGAAGCGCCTCACTCGTCGCACAGAGGGTGAGGCACACATGGCAAGCGAGAAGCGCAACGGCCACCGTCGGGTGGCCATCGTTCGCGGATTGCGGACGCCGTTCGCGAAGGCGGGCACCGTGTTCGCGGGGCTGACGGCGTTGGATCTGGGCCGGATGGTGGTCCAGGAACTGGTGCAGCGCAGCGACCTGGATCCGAACGAAATCAACCAGGTCGTCTTCGGTCAGGTCATCCCCACGCTGACCGCGCCGTCCATCGCGCGCGAAGTGGTGCTGGCGGCGGGCCTGCCCAAGCGCATCGATGCGTTCACGGTGGCGCGCGCCTGTGCCACGTCCATCCAGGCGCTCGTGGCAGGCGCCAACGCCATCGCGCTGGGGGACGCGGACGTCATCATCGCGGGCGGCACGGAGTCCCTGTCCGACGCGCCCATCTTCACCAGCCGCCCCCTGGCGCACGCGCTGGCCGCGTCGTCCAAGGGCAAGAGCCTGCCGGACAAGCTGCGTCCCTTCCAGAAGCTCAAGGGCAAGGACCTGCTGCCCGTGCCCCCCGCCATCGCCGAGTACTCCACCGGCGAGACGATGGGTGAGAGCGCGGAGAAGATGGCCAAGGAGAACGGCATCAGCCGCGAGGAGCAGGACCTCATCGCCTTCAACTCGCACCAGAACGCGGCCAGGGCATGGAAGGAGGGCTACTTCGCCGACGAGGTGATGCACGTCCTCGTGCCGCCCAAGTACGAGCAGTCCGCCACGAAGGACAACATCGTGCGCGAGGACACCAGCCTGGAGGCCCTCTCCAAGCTCAAGCCGGTGTTCGATCGCCGCTATGGCAGCGTCACCGCCGGCAACGCGTCCCCCCTCACCGACGGCGCCGCGGCGCTGCTCCTGATGAGCGAGGAGAAGGCGAAGGCGCTGGGCTACGAGCCGCTGGGCTTCCTGCGCTCGCACGCGTTCGCGGCGACCGACCCGGGTGACCAGCTGCTCCAGGGCCCGGCGTACGCGGCGCCCGTGGCGCTCAAGCGCGCGGGGCTGAAGCTCGCGGACATCGACCTGGTGGAGATGCACGAGGCGTTCGCCGCGCAGGTGGCGAGCAACCTCCAGGCGCTGGCGTCCAAGGAGTTCGCGAAGAAGGCGGGCTTCAGCGGGCCGGTGGGTGAAATCGACCGGTCGCGGCTGAACGTGACGGGCGGCTCCATCTCCCTGGGCCATCCGTTCGGTGCCACCGGGGCGCGCATCGTCACGCAGGCCCTGAACGAGCTGAAGCGTCGGAACAAGAACACGGTGCTGTGCACCGTCTGCGCCGCGGGCGGGCTGGGCGCCGCGGTCATCCTGGAGCGTGCGTGATGGCGACCAAGCATGAAGAGGTCGAGGCGAAGCAGGGCTTGAGCTACGGCGTCACACATCGACTTCCTGCAAACCATCAAGTCGCCGGACGACGTCGTGGCCGTGAGCCGCGCCGCGCACGCGGAGTTCGACCGGCTGGAGTCCTTCTCCAAGCCCGTGGTCGCGGCCATCCACGGCGCGTGCCTGGGCGGCGGGCTGGAGTGGGCGCTCGCGTGCCACTACCGCATCGCCACCGACAGTCCCAAGACGACCCTGGGCCTGCCGGAGACGCAGCTGGGCCTCATCCCCGGCGCGGGCGGCACGCAGCGGCTGCCCGCGCTCATCGGCGCGCAGGCGGCGTTGGATCTCATCCTCACGGGCAAGAACGTGAAGGCGTCCAAGGCGAAGAAGCTGGGCGTCGTGGATGAGGTCGTCCCCGTGCCCATGCTCAAGCGCATCGCGTTGCAGCGCGCGGCGGAGCTGGCGGCGGGCACGCTCAAGGTGGAGCGCGCGCACCAGGGCTTCAAGGCCGTGGCGGCGAGCGGCAAGAAGAAGGGCATCGCGGGCCTCTTCCAGGGCCTCATCAGCAAGGACCTGTGGGCGGAAGCCGCGCTGGAGGACAACCCGCTGGGCCGCAAGGTGCTCTTCGACCAGGCGAAGAAGGCGCTCCTGAAGAAGACGCGCGGCAAGTACCCGGCGCAGGAAAAGGCGTTGCAGGTCATCCGCGTGGGCCTGGAGTCCGGGCGCAGGGCGGGCCTGGAGGCCGAGGCGAAGGCGTTCGGTGAGCTGGTGTTCACGGACGTGTCGCGGCGGCTGGTGGAGATCTTCTTCGCCACCACGGCGCTGAAGAAGGAGAACGGCACCGCCAACGCCAGCGTGAAGCCGCGCGAGGTGAAGAAGGTGGGCGTGCTGGGCGGCGGCCTGATGGGCGGCGGCATCGCCTATGTGGCGGGCGTGCTCCAGGGCGTGCCGGTGCGCGTGAAGGACAAGGACGACGCGGGCGCGGGCCGCGCGCTCAAGCAGGTGCAGACGGTGCTGGACGAGCGCGTGAAGCGCCGCTCGCTCACCCACCGCGAGTCGTCCGCGAAGATGTCCAACATCAGCGCGGGCACCGACTACAGCGGCTTCAAGTCGGTGGACCTCATCATCGAGGCGGTGTTCGAGGACCTGAAGCTCAAGCACAAGGTCATCGCGGAGGTGGAGGCCGTCACCGGCCCGGACACCATCTTCGCCTCCAACACCTCCAGCCTGCCCATCACGGAGCTGGCCAAGGGCAGCAAGCGGCCCTCGCAAGTCATCGGGATGCATTACTTCAGCCCGGTCCACAAGATGCCGCTCTTGGAGATCATCACGCACCCGGGCACCGCGGAGTGGGTGACGGCGACGTGCGTGGACGTGGGCCGCAAGCAGGGCAAGACGGTCATCGTCGTCAACGACGGGCCGGGCTTCTACACGTCGCGCATCCTCGCGCCGTACATGAACGAGGCCGCGCACCTGCTGGCGGAGGGCGCGGACATCGTCCAGTTGGACAAGGCGCTCGTGGACTTCGGCTTCCCGGTGGGCCCCATCACGCTCTTGGACGAGGTCGGCATCGACGTGGCCCAGAAGGTGGGCCCCATCATGGAGGCCGCGTTCGGCAAGCGGATGGCGGCGCCCAAGGCGCTGGAGGGCGTCATCTCCGACGGACGCCTGGGCCGCAAGACGCAGAAGGGCTTCTACCTGTACGAGGACGGGAAGAAGAAGGAGGTGGACCCGTCCGTCTACCTGCTCCTGCCGCACGGCAAGGACCGCAAGTCGTTGGACCCCGCGGAGATGGCGGAGCGCTGCGCCCTGCAGATGGTGAACGAGGCCATCCGCTGCCTGGGCGAGGGCATCCTGCGCAGCCCCCGCGACGGCGACGTGGGCGCCATCTTCGGCCTGGGCTTCCCCCCGTTCCTGGGCGGCCCGCTGCGCTACGCGGACAGCCTGGGTCCGGCGCACCTGCTGCGCAAGCTGGAGCACTACCAGGACAAGTACGGCGAGCGCTTCACGCCCGCGCCGTTGCTGGTGGAGAAGGTGCGGGCCGGCAAGGGCTTCTACGACGCGTGATGTCGTGACGGACCGGGCAGGGGAGGGGGCATCGAAGGCCTCCCCCCGGCCTGGAGCCTGGGGCCCGGCTTGACGGCGGGTGCGGTTCTGGATGAAGGGGCATGCCCTCCATGGTCCGCTCCGCTCCCCGCGCCGTCCTGTCCGCTGGCCTCGCCGCCCTGGTGGTGTGCACCGTGCTGGTGACGGTGTCCGCGCTCGCGTTTCCCCTGGGCTACAGCCCCGCGCGGCCCACCTGGCCCGGGGCGCCCACGCTGCTGGGCTGGGCGCACTTCGACGCCGGCTGGTACGCGCACATCGCGACGCAGGGCTACAGCTACACGCCCGGCCAGCAGAGCCCGGTGGCCTTCTTCCCGCTGTACCCGCTGGTGCTCAGAGGCCTGGGCCTCCTGCACGTGGACACGTTCCTCGCGGGGATGCTCGTCACGATGGTGTCTGGCCTCGGGGCGCTCTACGTCTTCACGCAGTGGGCGCGCACGCGGGCGGACGAGGAGGCGGCGAGGAACGCGGGCCTGCTGCTGGCGTTCTACCCGTTCGCGTTCTTCCTCTACGGGGCGATGTATTCGGACGCGCTGTTCCTGCTGCTGGTCATCGCGGCGTTCCTGCTGCTGGAGCGGGGGCAGTTGGGGTTCGCGGTGCTGCTGGCCGCCGTGGCCACCGCGGCGCGTCCGGTGGCTACGTGCTGTACCAGTGGAAGGCGTTTGGTGAGCCCTTCGCGTTCGTGAAGGTGCAGTCCGCGCCGGGGTGGGACCAGAAGCCGGGCTGGCGCACGTGGGCGAAGCTGCGCTGGTTCCAGGGCTTCAGCCGGGACATGTCGCTGTCGGACGGCCTGCGCCTGGTGGGGCACGCGGCCGTCACCCTGGGGGCGCTCGCGCTGGTGTGGCCGTGCGCGAAACGACTGGGGTGGGGTTATGGCGTGTACACGCTGGCCATCGTGGGATTGCCCGCCATGTCCAGCAAGGACTTCATGGGCATGGGGCGCTACCTGCTGGCCGCCTTCCCGCTGTTCCTCACGCTGGCCCTGCTGCTGCGCGAGCGCCCGAGGTTGAGGTGGGGCGTGCTCGCGACGAGCCTGGGGTTGATGCTGGCGCTGACAGTGGCGTTCGGTGCCGCGGAGTACGTGTCATGAGCAGTGGGCTCTTGACGCAGGCCCTGGCGCGGTACGCGGGGCTGCCCGCGAGCGAGCGCTTCCACGTGCACGCGCGGGCGTCGTCGGCGCCGCTGCTGGCGGTGGCTTCGCGGTTGCCTTCGGGAACGGTGGCGGACATCGGCTGCGGGCACGGGTTGTTGTCCGCGCTGATGGCGCTCGCGGTGCCGGAGCGCCGGGTGGTGGGTGTGGACCTGGATGCGCGCAAGGTGCGCTGGGCGCAGGCGGCGCTGGCGGGGCTGCCCAACGTGACGTTGTCCGTGGGGTCGGTGGAGCAACTGGCGGCGGAGCATCCCGGGACGCTCGACGCGGCGGTGGTGTGCGACGTGCTGTACCTGCTGCCGGAGGCGCAGTGGCCCGGCTTCCTCAAGGCCGTGCGCGGACTGCTCAAGCCCGGAGGGCGCTTCCTGCTGAAGGAGGTGGAGGGGGACCGCTCCTGGAAGCACGCGAAGGCGCTCGCGCAGGAGTGGGTGATGGTGTCGCTGCTGGGACGCACGAAGGCCAGCGGCGGCATGGTGCTACGGCCGCGCGTGGACGGTGTGCGGATGCTGCGCGACGCGGGCTTCGAGGTGCGCGAGGTGGTGGGGCTGGGCGAGGGCTACACGACGCCGCACCTGCTCTACGACGCGGAGGCGCGCTGACGGGGCTTGAGGCCGGAGCGCCTGGGTTCGCGAGCGCTACGTCCCGCTCCCCGCGCTTCGACCGTGCCGGAGTTCGTGCGCCCCGCCGCGCTCAGCCCAGCGAGCCGTAGTTCGCGAGCACGACGTCCCGCTCCACGAGCTTCGCCTTCACCCGGGGGCTCGTGAGCGCCGCCAGCTCCGCGCCCCAGCCGTAGCGCCACGCAGGATCCTCCGGCACGTGCGGCGCGCCTTCCCCGGGATGGCACCCCAGCTCGAAGTCCCCTGCCGGCAGCGCCTCCAGCACACCCAGCAGCGCGGACTCATCCAGCCGACCCGCTTCGAACACGCCCCCCGCGCTCACCCGGCGCACCCCCGGCCGGGCCCGGGGCGCCGTGCGCGCCAGCACCGCCAGCACCGTCGTCTTCAACGCCGGCCCGGGCGCCCGCAGCCACGATGCGCGCGGCAGCGCATCCGGCCACCGGAGCGGCAGCCCCTCCCGCGCCGCCAGGGCCTCCACCACCGAGCGCACCCCCGGCAACAGGTGCAGGTGCTGGTGCCCGTCCAGGTGGTCCACCTCCGCGCCCAGCTCTCGCGCGCGTGAGAGCTGCGCGGACAGCTCCCGCTCCAGTTCCTCCCGCCGCACCTGCCCGGTGAGCCACGCCCGCGCGAAGTCCGCCCAGCTCCCCCGCAGCCGCCCGTCCGGCGCCACCGTCCGCACCGACGCCTCGGGCGCGGCGCACCGAAGGCGCGTGGACAGCGCCAGGTGCACGCCCACCGCCAGCCCCTGCGCCTTCGCGAGCCCCACGGCCGCTTCGGCCGAAGGCCCCATGGCCAGGAGCGTGGCGCTGGTGACGATGCCTTCGCGGTGGGCCTTCAGGATGCCCGCGTCCAGCGACGGGTGCAGGCCCAGGTCGTCCGCGTTGACGATGAGGCGCGTGCGCGGCGGCATGGGGGCGTGCCTACCCGCGCCCCGTGGTGCCCGTCACCGGACGCAGCGGCTGCACCGACGGCGGCAGGCGCACCGGCTGCACCGGAGGCGTGGGCGTGCGCGTCTCCGGGTACAGGCTCACCAGCTCCTTCACCATCTTCACGATGACCGACGGCGAGGCCAGCGTGGAGATGCCTCGCGTGCGAGGGAAGTAGTCCACGCCCATCTGGAACACGCGGAAGCCCTTGCGGATGGCCTTCACCACCAGCTCCGCGTCGATGAAGGAGCCCTGGCTCTTCAACTCCATCGACTCCAGCACCCGGCGGTGCATCAGCTTGAAGCTGAAGTTCACGTCCTTGATCTGGATGTCGAACAGCGCCCGGATGAGCAGGTTGTAGACGAAGGAATACACGATGCGCTTGGGGCCCTCGCTCGTGCGGTCGAACCGGAAGGCGCAGATCATGTCCGCCTCCAGGTACTCCATCAGGTGCAGCGCCCGCTCCACCTCCCGCATGTCGAACGGCAGGTCGATGTCCGAGTACAGCACCAGGTCCTTCGTGCTCGCCGTCAGCCCCGTGCGCATCGCCCCGCCCAACTTCAGGTTGACGGGGTGGGTGATGACCCGGAGCTGCGGCACCTTCGCGGCCAGCGCGTCACAGACCTCCTGGGTCCGGTCCGTGGAGGCGTCGTTGACGATGATGATTTCAAAGTCGTCCGTGAGCTTCGGCAGCACTTCGAGGGCGCGACTCACCGCGCGCTCCACGTAGTCCTCCTCGTTCCAGGCAGGGAAGAACAGGCTGATGCTCGGGTACTTGGCCACGGTCGTCATCTCGCGTCGGTCCGTCAGAAAGGAAACGGCGCTCGGTACCAGAGGGTGAGGTTCCGAGGCAAACCCCATGGCCTTCCCCGTGACAAACCCCTAGAGTACCGCGTAGTCATCATTTTACGGGGACACGGTGAAAACCAAGCCCTTCACGCTGCTGGTCGTCGACGATTCGCAGGCGCTGCTGCCCCACCTGGTCCGCACGCTCGGCCCGGAGGACTTCGCCCTCCGGGTGGCGCGCACGGGCCCGGAGGCCCTGGGTCTGACCCAGGAGGTAGACGGCGTCCTGCTCTGCCCCAACCCGACCCACCCCGCGGAGGCCCAGGCGCTGCTGGAGGCCCTCACCCCACCTGCTCCCACGTCCCGGCCTCCCGTCCTGGTGGTTTCACCGCCCGAGGACAAGGCCCTGAGGCTCGCCGCCCTGCGCAGGGGGGCTGAGTTGATTTTGACCCCCTGGGACGAGGAAGAACTGCGACTCCGGCTTTACCGGAGCCTGGAAACGTACCAGAAGTGGACAGAACTTCACTCCCAGGTCGAAGAGCTGCGGCGGCTGGCCGTCACGGACGGCCTGACCCAGGTGCACAACCACCGCTACTTCCAGGAGCGGCTGCGCGAGGAGTTCCGCCGCGCGCAGCGCTACGACGAGAGCCTGTCGCTCATCCTGGTGGACCTGGACCACTTCAAGAACGTCAACGACGCCCACGGCCACGGCGCGGGGGACCGGGTGCTCCGGGAGGTGGCCGCCTCGCTCCAGCACAGCGTGCGCGAAACCGACCTGGTGGCCCGCTACGGGGGCGAGGAGTTCGCCATCCTCCTGCCCTGTACCCACCTGCCTGGGGCGCTCACCGTCGCGGAGCGGGTGCGCCGGGGCGTCGGAGACCTGCACGCGGGTCCGGAGGGGGCCCTGCGCGTCACTGCGTCGCTGGGTGTCTCCAGCTTCCCCCACCGCGCCATCCTCACCCCCGAGCAGCTCCTGTTGACCGCCGACGAGGCCCTCTACCGCGCCAAGCGCGAGGGCCGCGACCGCATCTGCCTGCACCCGCCCGCACCCCTGTTTTCGGCCCCGCCCTCCCGGGTCGGTTGACCCCGGGGTCATGCACCCAGGGTCGGCCTTGACCCGTTTGGGTGTGGTGGGTCTATAGTGACCTTGCCCCTTTTTGTCAGGTCCTGGAAAATGGACGTGATTCCCGGGGTTTATCCAAATCTCGGGTTTGGCAAGGCCATTGCAAATGTCGGAACCCGGAAACTTCATGGGAACCCTGGGTGCACAGGCTCAAGCGCAGGACCCGGTCGCCCGAGGGCGGCTGCTGCTCGTGGACGACGAGGAGAACATCCTCAAGTCCATCCGCCGGGTGCTGCGACGCGGTGAGTGGGACATCGAGACGGCGACGGACGCGGAAGCCGGCCTGCGCACGCTGGAGCGGTTCCACCCGGAGGTCGTCATCTCCGACTTCCGCATGCCGGGGATGAACGGGGTGGAGTTCCTCACCCAGGTGAAGCAGCAGGAGCCCCGGGCCCAGCGCATCATGTTGACGGGGCAGGCGGATCAACAGGCCATCGAAGAGGCCATCAACCGCTCCGAAATCTTCCGCTTCATCTCCAAGCCCTGGAACGACAGCCACCTGGTGCTCACCGTCAAGAGCGCCTTCGAGCAGCACGCGCTCCAGACCCACCAGTACCTCTTCGGCCGGGACACGCCGTGCACGGGCTGCCCGCTGCCCTCCGCGATGGAGAGCGGCAAGGGCGCGCGCGGGGAGGTGCAGCAGGGCGGGCGCAGCTACGTGGTGGCCGCCTATCCGTTCGCCGGGGATGACCGCGCGGTGTGCACCTACCGCGACGTCACCGAGGAGCAGGCGATGACGCGCCGGCTCATCGAGACGGAGAAGATGGCGGCGGTGGGGCAGCTGGCGGGCGGCGTGGCGCACGAAATCAACAACCCGCTGGGCGGCATCCTGGCCTTCGCGCAGCTCATGTCGCGCGACGCGGGCCGCAGCGCCAACGACCTGGAGTCGCTGAAGCTGATTGAAGAGAGCGCGCTGCGCTGCAAGCGCATCGTGGAGAGCCTGCTGAAGTTCAGCCGGCACAGCCGCGTGGAGGACCGCCGCCTCTT
>SECN01000210.1 GCA_004173515.1 Myxococcaceae bacterium
AGCACGCCCGGCGTGTTGCGGTGCACGTTGATGATGCGGTGGGTGCCCGGGTTGATGGGCGCCTCCACGTTGGGGAAGTTCACCGCGCCCGTCGTCGCGCCGCCCTTGACGAACTTGAGCAGCGAGGTGGCCACCTCCTTGCCGATGGACGCCTGCGCCTCCTCCGTGGAGCCGCCGATGTGCGGCGTCAGCACCACGTTGGGCAGCCCCTGCAGCTCCGTGATGAAGCCGTCCGAGTTGCCCTCCGGCTCCTCCGGGTACACGTCCACCGCCGCGCCGCCCAGGTGCTTGGAGCGCAGCGCCTGCGCCAGCGCCGGGATGTCCACCACCGTCCCCCGGCTGGCGTTGATGAGGCACGCGCCCGGCTTCATCGCCTGGAACTGCTCCGCGCCCATCATCATGTGCGTGGAGGACAGCGCCGGCACGTGCAGCGTCACGAAGTCCGACTCCGCCAGCAGCCCGTTCAGCGTGGGCACCGAGCGCGAGTTGCCCAGCGGCAGCTTCGTCATCACGTCGTAGTAGAGGACGCGCATGCCCAGCGACTCCGCCAGCACGCCCAGCTGCGAGCCGATGTGCCCGTAGCCGATGATGCCCAGCGTCTTGCCGCGCACCTCGTGGCTGCCCGTGGCCACCTTGCGCCACTGCCCGGCGTGCACCTCCCGGCTGCGGTCGAAGAGCTGGCGCGTGAGCACCACCACCTCCGCCAGCACCATCTCCGCCACGCTGCGCGTGTTGCTGAACGGCGCGTTGAACACCGGCACGCCGTGCACGCTGGAGGCGAGCAGGTCCACCTGGTTCGTGCCGATGCAGAAGGCGCCAATCGCCAGCAGGTCCTCCGCGTACTTGAGCGACTCCTCCGGCACCGTCGTCTTGCTGCGGATGCCCAGCAGGTGCACGCCCCGCAGACGCTCCGCCAGTTCCTCCGGCTTGAGCGCGGAGGACGTGCGCTCCACCTGGAAGCCCTCCGCCGCCAGCATCTCCTGGGCGGAGGCGTGGATGTTCTCCAGCAACAGGACGCGCAGCGGGCCGTCGTTGTTGACGGGGCGGCGGGGCGACGGCGGGAAACGGGGTGTGCTCATGGCGCCTTGCGTTAGATTGGGCTTCCCAGGCTGTCAAGCCTTGGGTGGGCAGGGAAGCCCCCCGGGGGTAGGGGCAGCGTGAAGGTGAACGTCGTGCCGGCGCCCTCGGTGCTGTCCACGACCAGCCGGCCGCCGTGCGCGGCGACGATGCCACAGGCGATGTAGAGGCCCAGGCCGCTTCCCTGCTCCGCGGTGTCCTTCGCCTGCCAGTGGCGCTTGAAGAGGTTGGCCTGGTCCGCGCGGGGGATGCCGGGGCCGGTGTCGCGCACGGACATGTGGACCCTGTCCCCGTCGCGCGTGGCGGACACCGTCACGGTGCCGCCCGAGGGTGTGAACTTCACCGCGTTGCCCAGCAGGTTCGCCAGCACCTGGAGGATGCGCTGGCGGTCGCAGAAGGCCCGCAGGTCCCGGGCGACGGCCTGCTCGAGACGGAGGCCCTTGGCCGTGGCCTGGGCCCGCACCATCTCCAGCGCCTCGGTGGCGAGCGCCTCCAGGGACTCGGACGTCCGGTCCATCGCCAGGTCCTGCCCGGCGTCCATCCGGGAGGCATCCAGGAGCTGGTGGATGAGGTCCTGCATGTGCCTGGCGGCCCGGTCGATGGACGCCACCTGCTGCTGGAGGCCTTGCGTGCCGGGCGTGGACCGGAGCCGACGGGCCAGCAACTGGGTGCCCAGTCGCACCGTGGTCAGCGGGTTCTTCAGGTCATGGGACACGACGGCGAGCGTGTCCTCGCGGGCGTGGACGGCCTGCTCCGCGCGAGCGTGCAGCAGAGAGTTCTCCTCGGCCAGCCGCCGCTGGGTCCTGGCGTCGTCCTCGCTGCGGACCTGCGAGCGCCGCTGTTCGACGTGCAGCGCGTTGAGCCGCGCGGCGGCGCGCCAGACGACGAAGACCAGCACCACCGTCTGCGCCGCCTCCAGGATGGACCACGCCAGCCTCGCGTCCAGCCCCCAGCGCCGGATGGCCCGGTCCACCAGCAGCACGCCCAGCACCGGCAGGAGCAGCGCCGGCAGGAGGCGCCGGGCCATCATCCCGCCCGTCTCCACGCGCAGCACCACCGACACGAAGCCGCGCTCCGGACGCAGCAGCACGGCGCCCACCGAGAGCAGCATCAACCCCACGGCCGAGTGCACCGCGATGCCGGTGCCATACCCGTCGAACTGGTAGAACCGCCGCTCCTGGAAGGTGTAGGCCAGCAGCAGGGTGAACGACAGCACCAGCGCGCCGAGCGTCAGCGCCTGGAACGCCCGAAAGCCCCTGCCCGTCGCGTCCCGCAGCGCCAGGGCCAGGCCGAGCAGCAGCAGGCCCGACGATGTCTGCGGGGACGTGCGCCCGCCCAGTTCCTGGAAGAGCCCCGGCGTCGCCTCCGCGTCCGACGCGTAGGTCATCAACACGAGGCCGCTCATGAGCGCCACCGCGAGCCCGAGCAGGCTTCCGGCCTTGCGCCACCCGGGCTGTTTCATTCCCAGCGCCAGCTCCGCGACCGCCGTGAGCATCAGCCCCAGCGCCGTCATGGGCACCATGGCGGGGAAGCCGGGCCGCACCTGGGTCAGCACCACGCTGTCTTCCGCCCAGCCCACCAGCACCGCCAGCCCCAGGACGAGCGTCAGCCCCGCCACGGCCTTCGCCAGCGCGCGCGCCCGTCGCCAGAGTCGTTGCTGTCGTTCGTCGTCTGCTTCCACTTCCACGCGGGGGCCTCGGAGCGGAGGGAACCCTTCAACCTAGGCCGGTCTCTCCTCCTCCGCTGGGCGCCGGTGGCGGGCCGCCCGGCCTGGGTGTCCTCCGGGCATGTCCTCCGCCCGCCCGTCCCCTTGAAAGCCCCGGGCCCGCCACCCCTCCACATGAATGGAAGGGGACGGGCCCGGAGAGGAAGCAGGAACAGCGGCAGTTCGACTACTGGGCGGTCCAGGCCAGCGTGCCGCTGCACGCGGTGTCGCCGAAGCAGCCGATGCGGATCTGATACGTGCCGCCCGCGCCCGAGGGCACGGTGTAGGCCGCGTGGGACAGCGAACCGCACGCGTCGTCGTTGAACGTCACCTGCTGACCGGCGGCGTTGAACAGACGCACCACCGTGTCACCCGTGCCGGAGGCGCCCGTCACGCCGCAGCTGCCAAAGGACAGCGACTGCCCGGCGGTAAGCGACACGTCCGCGTTCGCCGTGTTCTGCGTGGCGTTGGCGGTGTTGGTGACGCTGAAGGGCGTGGAGCCGTTCGCGGGCGGGGTGGTGCCACCGGCCGTCACTTCCCAGGACACGGTGCCGCTGCACGCGTCGTTCTGGTAGCAGCCGGCGCGGACTTCATAGGTGCCCGCGACGGTGGCGGTGAAGGTGATCTTCGAACCCGTGCCGCCGCACGCGTCGTCGTTGGAGGCGACCTCCGCGCCGGACGGGCCGCGCAGGCGCAGGTACGAGTCGCCGGTGACGGCCGCGTTGGTGACGCCGCAGGTGCCCACGGTGAGCTTCTGGCCCGCGGCGAGCGTCACCGTGCCGTTGACGGTGTTGCGCGTGGCGCTGGCGGTGTTGGACCCGGTGAAGTCGTACTTCGTGGCCGGGGGCGGGGTGCTGTTGCACAGCCGCACGTTGGTCGTGCGCGCGCACAGCTCGCTGATGGCCTGGTTCACGTAGACGATGCCCTCACCGGCGCACGCCGTCTCCTTGCACGTGTTGACGATGTTGCAGCTGCCGCGCGCCACGTAGTCGTTGTCACCGAACACCAGGATGCCCGCCACGGTGTTGTTGACCGTCTCGTACACGCCGGAGCCGGAGTTGCCCGCGAAGGTGTCCGTGGTGGCGATGAAGTAGTCCAGGAAGGCTGCGTTGTTCGTGCGCACGGAGCCGCCCGAGTCGATCTTGAACGGGATGCCGCTGCCGCTGCCGATGACGGCCACGTTCGCGCCCACCGCCAGGGCCGCGTTGCCCGGACGCACCGGCGCGGGGGTGAAGCGCGGCGCCGCGGAGCGGTCCAGCTTCACGATGGCGAAGTCCACGTAGCGGTCGCCGGACTCCACCTGCTGGCGCACCACGATGCTCTTGCAGGAGAAGATATCCGCGCTGGTGAGGGTCTCCATCACGCCCGCGGCGGTGCGGTAGAACTTGAAGACGAAGCGCGTGTCGTCGCACTCCGCCTGGTCCGTGATGCAGTGGCCCGCGGTGAGCACCAGGTCATCGTCGATGAGCGTGCCCGAGCAGAAGGCCGGCGCCGGATCATCGCGGAAGCGCTGATCGGTGCAGAGGTCCTCGTATTCGTTGAGCGTCGTGCCGTCCAGGATGACGTTGTTCGGGTTGCTCGCGTCGATGGACTCCGGGAACAGCAGCGCCACCGTGGACTGCCGGGCCCGGTCCTTCAGCGCCGTGCTGGGGTGGTCGTAGACGTCCTTGCGATCATCGGTGCCGTAGACGACCGGCGCGCTCGACTCGGAGAGGGGCGTCTGCTCCGGAGCGCCGGACTCGGAGGCCGGTCCGCAGGCCAGGGCGGTGAGGGTACAGAGGAGGGTGCCGAGCAGCTTCGCTCGGAAGGCGGGGACGGACTGGGACATGCGGGGCGACTCCTGACGGTACGGCGACAGACACAGCAAAGGAATGGGGTGTCACTGTAATACGAGGACCGACCTGTGCGGTCGCATGGCTTCCGCACGGCGGGGGAGGTCCTCCGGTACCGCTAGTCGGCGTCGGGCGCTTGGAGCCAGGCCAGCGCTTCGGAGCGCGTCTCGAAGGTCTTCGCGGGGATGGTGAGGCCGGCGTTCTTGGTCATGCGCCAGGCCTGCAGGCCGCTGCCGGGGTCCACCACCACGCGCGCGGAGCGCACCATGCCGCGCTGCTGGGCGTATGCGTTCAGCCGCGCCATCTCCCCCACCACGGTGGAGGGCATCACCCGCAGCTTCGACTGGTCCACCAGGGCGGACCATTCCTTGCCGGCGCGCGCGGTGATGTCCTTCTTCAGTTGCTCGACGTAGTCGGTCACGTCCTTCGGCGTCACTTCCGAAGGGTAGATGACCTCGATGATGTCGTGGGGCAGGTGGGCGATTTCAATCTTCATGCGCGGTACGGCTCTCCAGGCGGGGCGCGCCATCCTAACCGCAGTGCCTGTCGTCGGATACCAGACGCCCGCATTCGCCTTCCGGGGCCCGCAGGGGATGTCAGACCTTGCTGGTAGAACCGTCTGTGCCAGCTCGACCGGACCCGGTGCGTCACGACGCGCGCCGACGGAAGGAAGTCAGCAGCCGGCAAGGGGGAGGTCATGCGAACGAAGCTGTATGTCCTGGGCGCGGTGCTGGGCGCCGCGCCGGGCGTGCCGTCCGCGCTGGATGCGTTGGGGGGCACGCCGTCGCTGGAAACCCATCCCGGGACGCGGGGTGCGAGCGGCGGCCGGGCGGGGGTGTCCGGCAACCACGCCGTGGTGGCGCCGCTGCCCGTGGAGAAGGCTGTCGCCGAGAAGGCCGGCGTCGACGGGGGCTCAAGCCTGGATGCGGGCACCGGCGCTCCCGGGGAGGCGCGTCCGGACGCGGGCCACCGCACCCGCGCGCTGGAGGCGCCGGTCCACCCGTGTGAGCTCATCACCATCGTGCAGGTGCCGTGCGACGCGACGCGGGCCACCTGCGAGTACACGTACTGGGAGTGCCCGGAGCAGTCCCATCCGCTGAGGGTTTGAGACGGGCGGGAGTGTGCCCCGGTGCTCCGCCCCCCTGCCCGCCATCTGGAGCGGGCAGGGGGGCGGGGGAATGCCTGTGAGAGCGCACGCGTTCCTCGCGACGAAGGGCGGCCGGGGTGCGAACCTGGGGGAATGCTCCCCCTCTCGCGACCGCATGGGCCTGCCGGAAGCCACGGAACATGAGCCTCCCGGACACGTTGCCCGACCCCGGAATCGACCTGGCGCAGGACCTGCTGGAGAAGCTCTTCCCGGGCCCAAGCCAGATGGCCGGGCGGATGCGCGCGAAGGACTGGTCCCGGACGCAGCTCGGCCCGGTCGAGCAATGGCCGCAAGCGCTGCGCACGGCCGTGAGCGTGATGCTCGCGGCGCCGGATCCCGCGCTCATCTACTGGGGCCGGGAACTGGTGGTGCTCTACAACGACAGCGCGCGGTTCATGCTCGGCAACAAGCACCCGGAGGGGCTCGGGGTGAGCTTCAAGGTGGTGTTCGAGGAGAGCTGGACCCTCCTGGGGCCGCTGCTGGAGCGGGTGCTGGACACCGGCGAGGCCGTCCATCACCAGAACCTCCTCGTCCCCCTGGTGCGCTTCGGGTTCCTGGAGGACTGCTACTTCACGTTCGCCTTCATCCCCGCGCGTGGCGATGACGCCGAAGTCGGCGGCATCTTCATCATCGTGACGGACACGACGGCGCAGGTGCTGGGCGCGCGCCGCCTGTCGCTCGTGCGCGAGCTGTCCCTGCGCACGGCGCTCCGAGAGACGGCGGAGGGCGTCTTGCGCACGGCCGAGGACGTGCTCGGTGAGTCCACCGCCGATGT
Source organism: Myxococcaceae bacterium (assembly GCA_004173515.1). Lineage (GTDB taxonomy): Bacteria > Myxococcota > Myxococcia > Myxococcales > Myxococcaceae > Corallococcus. The sequence continues at coordinate 6,537 of SECN01000210.1, forward strand.
TCCCTTCTGCCTCCTGTACGAGCTTCGCGGTGAGCGCGCGCGGCTCGTGGCCCACGCGGGGCTCGCGCTGGCACCCGCCGCGCACGATGACCTGACGGAAGGCCGGGCCTGGCCGCTGGCGCAGGTGGCGCGCTCCCGCGATGAGCAGTTGATCGAGCCGCTGCCGGAGCACTTCGCGTCCCTCACGGGGGGCGTCGCCGGCCAGGCCCCGACGCGCGCGCTGGCGCTGGCGCTCTCCGACGCGGCGGAGCAGGAGTCCCGGCTGGTGCTCGTCGTGGGCCTCAACCCGCGCATCGCGCTGGATGACGACACCCGCAGCTTCCTGAGGCTGCTCGCGCGGCAGCTCGCCACGAGCATCGAGAGCACGCGCGCCCTGGAGGAGAAGACCCGGCGCGCCGCCCAGCTGGCGGAGCTGGACCGCCAGAAGACGCGGTTCTTCGCCAACGTGAGCCACGAGCTGCGCACGCCGCTGACGCTGATGCTGGGGCCGCTGGAGGACGCCCTCACGGACGCGCGCGAACCCCTGCCGGGTCCCCAGCACCAGCGGGTGGCGCTGGTGCAGCGGGGCGCCGCGCGGTTGCTGAAGCTCGTCAACCAGTTGCTGGAGTTCACCCGGCTGGAGACGGGCCGCGCGGGGGTGCGCTTCCAACAGGTGGACCTGGCGAAACTCACCCAGGAACTCGCGGGGCACTTCGAGTCCGCCGCGCACCGGGCGGGCCTCACGCTGTCGGTGGACTGCCCTCCCCTGGGCGAGCCGTTCTGGGTGGACCCCGAGGCGTGGGAGCGCATCGTCTTCAACCTGCTGTCCAACGCCTTCAAGTTCACGCTGGAGGGCGGCCTCACGGTGCGCCTGCGGCTGGAGGGGGACGCCGGGGTGCTCTCCGTGCGGGACACCGGCACGGGCATCCCCGAGGAGGCCCAGCCGCGCTTGTTCCAGCGCTTCTTCCGGGTGGAGGGCGCGCGGGGGCGCAGCATCGAAGGCAGCGGCATCGGACTGTCGCTGGTCCATGAGCTGGCGAAGCTGCACGGCGGGGCGGTGGGCGTGTGGAGTCGCCCCGGCGAGGGCAGCGAGTTCACGGTGCGCATCCCGCGAGGTCACCACCACCTGCCCTCCGACAGGCTCGCGAGCGCGGAGGACTCCGGGGCGCGGGACACCTTCCAGCGCGACAGCTTCGTGCAGGAGGTGGAGGGCTGGATTGAATCGGCGTCCGGGGAGCGCCCCTCGCCCCCCAACGCGCCCGTGTCGGCGCCGGCACCCGAGGCGAGGCCTCCCGCGACGCGGGAGGGGCGGATCCTCATCGTGGACGACAACGCGGACCTGCGCGCCTACCTGAAGAGCGTCCTGGAGGCCCACTTCGAGGTGGAGACGGCCGAGGACGGGCAGGCGGCGCTGGAGTCCATGCGCCGCCGCCCGCCGGACGTGGTGGTGAGTGACGTGATGATGCCGAGGCTTGGCGGCTTCGGGCTGCTGCGGGCCCTGCGGGACGACCCCGCGCTGCGCGCCACGCCGCTCATCCTGCTGTCCGCGCGCGCGGGAGAGGAGGCCTCCGTGGAGGGGCTGGAGGCGGGCGCGGATGACTACCTGGTCAAGCCCTTCAGCGGCCGGGAGCTGCTCGCGCGCGTGCAGACCCAGTTCTCCATGTCCCGGATGCGGGGCGAGGCCGCGCTCCAACTGGGGCGCGAGCTGGCGCTGAAGGAGGCCGTGCAGGCGCGCGACGACTTCCTCTCCGTCGCGAGCCACGAGCTGAAGACGCCGCTCACGGGGCTGAAGCTGCACCTGGAGATGCTCGAACGGATGTTGCCGGGCTCCGTGCGCGCCCAGGTCTCCGAGCGCCTGTCGAACACCCGCAAGCAGGCGCAGCGCATCGGCGCGTTGGTGGAGTCGCTGCTGGACGTGTCCCAGGTTGCGTCCGGACGGCTCCAACTGCACCGCGAGCCCACGGATGTGATGGCGCTGGTGGCGGACTGCCTCGCGCAGAGCCGTGAGGAATTGGAGCGCGCGGGCTGCACGCTCACGTTCGAGGCCCGGGGCCCGCTGCACGCGGAGGTGGATCCGGTGCGGCTGGAGCAACTGGTGCGCAACCTGCTGTCCAACGCGGCCCGCTACAGCCCGTCGCGGCCGGTGGAAATCCAGCTGGGTGAAGAAGGCACGCACCTGCGGCTCGCGGTGGTGGACCACGGCATGGGCGTGAAGCCGGAGGACCGCGAGCGCATCTTCGGGCGCTTCGAGCGGGCCGTCTCCGCCCGCCGCTTCGGGGGGCTCGGGCTGGGTCTGTGGGTGGCAAGGCAGGTCGTGGAGGCCCACGGCGGCAGCATCGCGGTCACGGACACGTCCGGTGGTGGGGCCACCTTCACGGTGCTGCTGCCACGGCGGACGGGCTGATCCGTCCGGCGCCGCACGCTTCGCGCGCCCGCGTGTGAAGCGGGACGGCGGTCGCGGTGGGATGCCTGGAACCGTTCATCGCGGCGCCTGTCTGTCATTCCGACCGGGTGCACACGGAAAAGCTTTCACCCGGTGGAGGAAGTCCGGGTGCAAGCGTGCGGAAGGATTGCACCCAGGCTGTGGCACGCAGGGCGCATGACCTGGCCTCGTGGCGCGGACGTCGCGCCGGGGGGAGGTCCTCGCATGCGGAAGCTGCGGCTGGGCGAATGGCTGGTGCGTTGGGGCCAGGTGTCATCCGAGCAGGTGCAAGCGGCCCTGGAGTACCAGAAGGGCTGGGGCTGCCCGTTGGGCGAGGCGCTGGTGGCGCTGGGCCTGCTGGACGCGGACGCCGTGCAGCGCGGCCTGTCGCGGCTGTTGGGGGTGCCCTTCGTGCGCGGTGAAGAGGTGCGCAAGGTGTCCCCGGCGGTGGTGAAAATGGTGCCGCCCGCGGTGCTGCGCCGGCTGGGGGTCTTCCCGTTGCGGCTGTCCTTCCGGGGCGCGCGGGGCGAGCTGTACGTGGCCACGCACCGGCCGCAGGACCTGGCGCTGATGGACGCGGTGGCGTTCGCCACGGGCCTCAAGGTGCACCCGGTGCTCGCGGTGCGGCAAGACATCGAGGATGCGCTCGACCAGCACGGCGTGACGGGCGGCGGTGGCGTCCCCGCGGCCGGGGTGGACCGGAGCATGAGCCTGCCCTGGCAGGAGGACGCGGGCGCCTTCCAGATCCTCCGGGGCATCGAGAGCTAGCCTCCCCGTCCGCGCCCTGACGGAGCGGACGCGACAGGGGGCGCGGGGCTTGTCCGGCTGGCAGCGGTCGGACCCGGCGACCGTGGTGCGAATGGGAAGTGGATGCCCTTCGCTCCCAGGTTGTCAGGATGATGCGTATGCGCCAGAACATCCTGTCGGTCCACGGCGCGGCTCTGCCGGTCGCGCCTGAACCCAACCATCTCGTCCTGGTGAATCCGCCGTCCCTGGAGGAGGCCTCCTCGGAGCAGGCGTTCGTCGAGGCGCGGGAGTGGTTGGACGCGTTGCACGCCCGGATGGTGCAGGGGCCGGATGAAACCCTGCATCACGGCATGGCGTCCCTGCACTGGGGCCTCATCGAACGGCGGCGGCATTGGAGTCCGGAGCTGTGGAAGCGCTTCTGCCAGGAGCTGGCGCGCAAGCACCCGATGCGCCCCTTCCTGCACCAGTGCCCCTTCACCCGGCACGCCTTCGAGCGTCCGCGCGGCTACGCGGGGGACGCGGCGCTCATCGACTACCTGTACATGGACCACGCGGCGGACGAGCTGCACGCGGGCCGCGAAATCTACCGGTACATGCACGGGCAGCCCTCCGCGGTCAGCGTGCGGGAGCGCCGGGAGCTGCTCGCGCGGATGATGGACGAGACGGCCGAGCGACGGCCCGACAGCCGCATCCTGTCCGTGGCGTGCGGCCACCTGCGGGAGGCCGAGCAGTCGCGCGCGGTGGCGGAGCGCCGGCTCCAGGAGCTCATCGCGTTCGACCAGGATCCGGTGAGCCTGGCGGAGATCTCCCGCCTGCACCCGGACGGCATCGTGCGGCCGGTGTGCGGCTCCGTGCGCGCGCTCTTGGGCGGCAAGGTGACGTTCTCGGAGCTGGACTTCGTGTACTCGGCCGGGCTGTACGACTACCTGTCCGACTCCGCGGCCAGCCGCCTCACGTCGGTGTTCTTCCACATGCTGCGTCCGGGAGGCCGGCTGCTGGTGGCCAACTTCGCGGTGCATCCGCCGGAGACGGGCTACATGGAGGCCTTCATGGACTGGTGGCTCACGTACCGGGACGAGGACGGCATGCGCGGCCTGCTGTCGGAGACGCCCCTGGAGCAGGTGGCCAACGTGCGCCTGTTCCGCGACTCGCAGGACAACGTCATCTACCTGGAAGTGACGCGCCGGTAGCTTGAAGCCCCGCGCGCGCCCCTTTCAGTGCATGGGCGCGCCGGAGCGGGGCAGGGTGACGGTGAAGGTGGAGCCCTGCTCCGGGGCGCTCGCGACGTCGATGCCGCCGCCCAGCGCCTGGACGATTTCGCGGACGATCCACAGCCCCAGCCCGAAGCCGCCGTAGTGGCGCACGGACACCGCGCGCTCGAAGCGCTCGAAGATGCGCGCCCGGTCCTCCTCCGCGATGCCGATGCCGTGGTCGCGCACCTGGAGGCGCACGCGTGTCGCATCCCCGTCCAGCGTCACCTCCACGGGCTTGCCCGCGCCGTACTTCATCGCGTTGGTCAGCAGGTTGCCCACCACCTGCTCCAGCCGCAGCGCGTCCCAGTGGCCCACGAAGCGTTGATGTGCAACTGGCCCTGTCCGATGCGGGAGATGTCCAGCAGGTCGTTGACCAGCTTTCCCAGCCGCAGCGTCTGGGAGTAGGCGGACTCCAGCTTCGCGGACAGCTTCTCCGGGGGCATGGGCGCGCCCTTCGCCTTCGCCTGGAGCCCCTGGATGTGCAACTGCAACGACGTGAGCGGCGTCTTCAGCTCGTGCGCGGCGATGGACAGGAAGTCGTCGCGCCGGCGCACGGCCTCCTGCTCCTCCCGGTAGAGACGGCCCTGCTCCTCGGAGAGCGCGGCGACGCGCTCGAAGTTCTCCGCGTTCTCCAGCGCGGCGCCCGCGAGCACCGCGACGAAGGACGCCAGCCGCTCCTCGTCCTCGCCGAAGAGCGCGCCCACCTTGCGGTGGCTGGCCACCACGCACGCGACCGTCTTGCCGCGCACCTGCAACGGCGCGCACAACAGGGAGCGCACCCCGAGCAGCTCCATGCTCTCGCTGATGCCGCCGGGCAGGCCCTGGCCCAGCACGGTGATGCGCCCCGTCTCCAGCGCTCGCGCGAGCGCGGTGCGGCTCAAGCCCTGCGTCCTCGCCTCCTCCTCCGACACCAGCGCGCGCGGATCCACCACCGCGCAGCGCTCCGCGCGCAGCAGCTCCAGCATGGACACGCGCGCCGTTTCGAAGACGGCGTCGCGCGACAGGGCGGACGCGAGCCGCCGCCCCGCCTCCAGCACGCGCGGGAAGCGGTCCACCAGCGACAGCGTGCCCACGCCGGACGTGCTGTCCGGCTCCGGGTGCAGGCCGTCGTCCATGGCCTCCAGCTCGCGCGTGGCCACCTCGGTGTCGCGCGCCGCTCCGGGCCAGCCCTGGGCCTGGCCCACCTCGCCCCGGGCCTTGAGCGTCAGCGCGCGCTCCTGGCGCATCTCCAGCGATTCCGCGACGCGCAGCGCTTCGTCGAGGAACTTCCGGGCCTGCTTGGAGTGGCCCCGCAGCGCGGACAGCAGCCCGCGCTCGCGCAGCGCGTGGGGCAGGTTGTTGCGGTAGGTGCGCGCGATGGCGTGGGCCCGCTTCGCCACGGCCTCGGCTTCCGCGAGCAGGGCGTCCCGCTGCTTCGGGTTGAGGGGGCTGGCCTCCTGCGCGAGCTGCCGGCGCGCGGTGGCGAGCCACGGGGTGATGGGCGCCACGTATTCCTGGCGCAGGTGCGCGTCCTCCACCACGCGCTCGGCGCGCTCCAGCACCTCCGCGGCGCGCCCCGGCTCGCCTTCGCGCAGGAGGCGCAGGGCCTCCGCCATGAGCACGCCCGCGAAGGACTGCGGGTCGGTGGCGGTGGGCGCCGCCAGCTCCGTCTCCAACAGCGCTGCGGGGATGCGGCCCCCGGTGGACTTGGCCCACGCCTCCAGGCCCAGGCGCAGCGAGTACCGGTCCCCCAGCGTGAGCGCCGCCGCGTGCAGCTTCTGGCTCACCCCGGCGGCCTCCTTCAGGCGGCCCAGGCGGTAGAGCGACATGGCGATTTGGAAGGTGGCGTTGTTCACCTCCCACGGGTCGCCGGTGCGCTCCAGCAGGCGCACGGCTTCGCGGCACCGCTCGATGCACTCGCGGAAGCGCGACGAGGCATAGAGCGCCAGGCCGTAGAAGTGCAGCGACTGGCCCTGCCCCCACACGTCGCCCAGTTGCTGGCGCAGGGCCAGGGACTTCTCCGCGTACGCATACGCGCGCTGGAACCAGGGAAGGGTGGTGAGCGCGGGCGAGTGCGCGGAGTACGCCTGCGCCAGCTCCGGCGTGGGCGGGTAGCGCTCCGCCAGGTTCATGTCGCGCAGGTGGGCCCACAGCACGGCGGCCCGGCCGCGCTGGTACCAGTAGCCATAGGCCAGCCGGCTGTAGAGGTTGACCGCGAGCATGTCCTCCTCGCCGTCCTTCAGCAGCTTGCGGCCCAGCCAGAGCCTCGGCGCCAGCGTGTGCGCGGCCTGGGTCAGGATTTCCCACGCGGCGCTCGCGCCGGTGGTGAGCGCGTCGGGCGGCACCCAGCGGCCCAGGAGCTTCAGGCCCTGTTCCAGGTAGGCGTTGGCCTGCACCGTCTGGCCGCGCTTGAAGGCGAGCTCGCCCAGATGGCCCAGGGTGCGGCCCTGCTCCAGCCGGTCGCGTGCCAGCCGCTGCGCGGCCTCCAACTGGCGCTGGGACTCGTCGTAGCGGCCGCGCATCATCAGCGCGGTGCCCAGGCCGGACGCGATGAGGTAGCGGGTGTGGGCATCCGCGCCCGCCGCGCCCCGCTCCGCGATGCGGTAGTTGAGCTCCGCGGTGTCCAGGGCGAAGCGCTGGCGCGCCTGCTCCGCGGCGACGAGCGCGTAGGGCAGGGCCTGGGAGGGCTCCCCCGCCGCGTCGAAGTGGTAGGCCAGTTCGAAGGGGTCGGTGGGCACGGACTGCGCGGCGGCGCGCGCGGCCAGCCGGTGCAGCTCCCGCCGCTCCTCCGGGGACAGCAGGTCCAGCAGCACCTCGCGCAGCTTGTCGTGCACGAAGGTGGAGCGCGTGCCCTCCATCCACAGCATGTGCCGGCGGCGCGGCGGCTCCAGCGCGGTGTTGACGGCCTCCACCGGCGTGCCGGACAGGGCCGCCACCGCCCGTGCGTCGAACGCCTTGCCCAGCACCGCGCCCACGCTCAGCACGTGCAGGGACTCCGGGGGCAACAGCCGCAGGCGGCGCACCAGGAAGGTGGCCGCCTGACGCGACGAGCGCGCGTGCGCCATGGCCTCCGGCTGGACCTCCCAGCCTTCCGGGCCGGGCATGAGGACGCCGTCCTCCACCAGCCCGTGCAGCACCGCGGAGGCCATGAAGGGGTTGCCCTCCGACAGCCGCGTCACCAGCTCCACCGCCTCCGGGGGCAGCACGCCGGCCATGGACTCCGCGAGCAGCGCCACCTCCGCCGCGCCGAACGCGGACAGCTTGAGGTGCGCGCCCGGCGACAGCCGCCGCAGCGCGTGTCCGGGCTGGATGTCCTCGCTCCGGAAGGACACCAGCAGCAGCAGGCGCCCGGCCGCCGTGCGCCGGCCCTGGCTCCACGCCTCCAGCGCGCGCAGCGTGAGCGCGTCCGCCCACTGGCAGTCCTCCAGCACCACCACCGCGGGCGCGTCGGGGGTGCCCAGCGCGTTGAGCAGCGCGGTGAGGCACCAGACGCTGCGACTCTCGCTCAGCGACTCCGGCCCCAGGCCCTGCGTCTGGGGCTGTGGCATGCCGGGCGTCAGCACCTCCGTGAGGCGGGGCAGCACCGTGCACAGGCCCGCTTCCTGGCCGGAGAGCCGCTCGCGCAGCAGCACCCCCAGCGAGGGCTGGTCGCGCACGGCCTGGGCGATGCCCTCCGCCACGCCGGCGAAGAGCTGGAAGGGGCGCTGCGCGGCCTGGTCCTGCGCCTGTCCATGCAGCACCCACGCGCGCTGGCCGTTGGCGCGCGCGGAGAACTCCTCCAGGAGCCGGCTCTTGCCGCCGCCGGACTCGCCCTCCACCACGACGGCGCGGGCGCCCTCGGTGCGCGCGAGCGACAGTTCGCGCTCCAGCGTGGCCAGCTCCTCGCGCCGGCCCACGAAGGACGGCTCGGTGAGGCTCTGGCGGTGGTCGTGCGCGCCGGTGACGAGCGCGGGCTCCGCCTCACCCCGGGACAGCGCGGCCTCCAGCGCGTTGAGGTCCGCCAGCGCGGCCTCCGCGGACTGGTAGCGGTCGCGCGGGTCGGTGGGGTTCAACCGGGCGATGAGCTCCTCCATCGCGAGCGGCACCTCCACGCCCACCGGCCGCAGCCGGGGGTGCGCGGTGAGGTGCAGGCGCAGCACCTCGCCCACCGAATTGCCCTCCAGGGCGGGCCGGCCCGCGAGCGCCTCGAAGAGCACCAGGCCCACCGCGTACAGGTCCGACGACGCCTCCACCGGCCGGTTGAGCAGCCCCGCCTGCTCCGGCGACAGGTAGCGCGCCGTGCCCACCGGCAGGTCGCGCAGCGAAGGGTCCAACCGCTCGCTGCGCGACAGGCCGAAGTCGGTGAGCCACGCGGCCGACAGCGGCTCGCCGCGCACCAGCACGTTGGAGGGCTTCACGTCGCGGTGGAGCACGCCCTCGTGGTGCGCCTCCGCGAGCGCCTCCAGCAGGCGCTGGCCCAGGATGATGGCCTCGGACACGGACAGGGGGCCGCGCAGCAGGCGCGCCTCCAGCGTCTCCCCTTCGATCCAGGGGGTGACCAGGTAGAGCAATTCGTCGAAGGTGCCCAGGTGGCGCACGGGCACGAGCGCCGGGCCGTGCAGCCGCGACAGCACCTCCGCCTCGTGCTCCAGGCGGTGGCGGGCGGTGGGCACGAAGGCGGACAGGGAGGTGACCTTCACCAGCACCCGCTCGCGGGTGAGCAGGTCCAGCCCCTGCCAGGTGGAGATGCCCCGGCCCGTCTTCAGCCGCTGGCGCAATTCATAGCGATTGCCCAGCCGCTGGCCCGGGTGTGGCTCCCCAGGGGTGTCGCCGGCCTGTTGGAAGCCTCCCGCCATTCATTACCCTCGCGCGCCCCAACCTCGTCGCCCCGGTGTCGTGGTCGGCCGGACGTCCCTTCCCACAACCTGGGTTGCCGCCCGGATCCCTGCCAGGGGGGAGCGCCTCACGGGGTGCGTGCGACGCTTGGGTCTTGAACAGTCGACACGCCCGCGCTTCCCGGCTTCATCCCCGGCGAACCCCCGTCCGTCCGGGGGGCGGCCGGCCAGACAGCGCCTCGCTTCTGTCCGCCACGTCAAGCCCGGAGGCCGCCTCTCGTGGGTTTCCACGAGGACAGACGTACGGAAATCTTCACTCCCCCCAGATTCCAGCAGCGAGCGTGCTACCGGCCAGCAGCGTTGCTGGAGGGGAAACGCAATGCCGCGCCGCGTTCAACGGGCGTGCTTGACTCCCCTGGGGCCCCGACGGAAAAGCCGGGCAGTTCGGGCGGTCCGCCTTCCTCCCCCCAGGCCGCCCAGGGAGCCCGGAATTGAAGCTCGCGACGCTCAAGGACGGAACCCGCGATGGTCGGCTCATCGTCGTCAAGCGGGACAACTCCGCCTACGCCCTGGCCACCAACGTGGCCCTGACGCTGCAAGCGGCACTGGATGACTGGGACGCGCGCGAGCCGCAGCTGCGCGCCCTGGCGCAGCAGTTGGAAGCCGACGCGGTGCAGAGCCGCCCCCTGGACGTGAAGGCGCTGCACGCGCCGCTGCCCCGCGCCTACGAATGGGTGGACGGCAGCGCGTACATCAACCACGTCCTGCTGGTGCGCAAGGCGCGCAACGCGGAGCCCCCCGCCACGCTGCGCACGGATCCGCTGGTGTACCAGGGCGGCTCCGGTGACTTCCTGGCGCCCACCCAGGACATCCCCCTGCGGGATGAAGCGTGGGGCCTGGATTTCGAGAGCGAGGTCTGCGTCGTGCTGGGTGACACGCCCATGGGCACGCAGGCTCAGGACGCCGGCAAGCACATCAAGCTGGTGATGATCGCCAACGACGTGTCGCTGCGAAACCTCATCCCGGAGGAGCTGGCCAAGGGCTTCGGCTTCTTCCAGAGCAAGCCCGCCACCGCCTTCGGTCCCTTCGCGCTGACGCCGGACGAGCTGGGCCCGGCGTGGCAGGACGGCCGGGTGCACCTGCGCATGCGCAGCACGCTCAACGGCGAGCTGGTGGGCGACGCGGACGCGGGCCCGGAGATGCACTTCTCCTTCCTGGAGCTCATCCAGCACCTGACGCGCACGCGCGCCTTCACGGCGGGCACGGTGCTGGGCAGCGGCACGGTGTCCAACGAGGACCGCTCGCGGGGCATCTCCTGCCTCGCCGAGCGCCGGATGATTGAGACCATCGACGAGGGCAAGCCGAAGACGCCCTTCATGAAGCCCGGGGACACCATCGACATCGAGATGCTGGACGCGACAGGCCACAGCCTCTTTGGCCGCATCTCCCAGACGGTGGTGAAGGTCCCATGAAGCACGTGCGCCTCCACGGCTACTGGCGCTCGTCCGCGTCCTGGCGGGTGCGCATCGCGCTGAACCTGAAGGGCATCCCCTTCGACTACCTGGCCGTGCACCTGGTGAAGGACGGCGGGCAGCAGCACCAGCCCGCCTACCGCGCCATCAACCCCATGGGGCGCGTGCCCACGCTGGAGTGGACGGACGACGATGGCCAGGAGCGCCGGCTGTCGGAGTCCATGGCCATCCTGGAGTACCTGGAGGAGCGCGGGGGCTCGCCTGCCCTGCTGCCCTCGGGGGCATATCTCCGGGCGCGGACGCGGATGCTGGCGGAGATGGTGAACTCCGGCATCCAGCCGCTGCAGAACACGTCGGTGGTGCTGCGTGTCAGGGACGTGTTGAAGGGGGATGAAAAGGCCTGGGGTGCGCATTGGAACACGCACGGGCTTACGTCCCTGGAGGCAGCGGTGCAGGCGACGGCGGGGCGTTATTGTGTGGGGGAGGCCGTGTCGTTCGCGGACATCCTGCTCGTGCCCCAGCTGTACGGCGCCCGTCGGCTGGGGGTGGAGCTGACGCCCTTTCCCACGCTGCTGCGCATCGAGGCGGCGTGCAACGAACTTCCCGCCTTCCAGGCGGCGCAGCCGGACCGGCAGCCCGACGCGCAGCCGGTGTAGTCCCCACATCTTTCTCATCACGAGGAGTCAGCGACATGGCCAAGCAGGAATCGCTGGGCATCAAGGCCCTGGAGAGCATCCACTGGTACGTGCATGACCTGGAGCGCAGCCGCCAGGGCCGGAGCTGGACGTGCACGGCAAGCAGAAGTCGGCGCTGTTCCAGGCGGGTGAAATCGCGCTGGTGGTGAGCCAGCCGGTGGGCGAGGGCGGCCGGGCGTGGCGCTACCTGCGCAAGCACCCGGACGGCGTGGGCACGTTGAACTTCGAAGTGGAGGACGTGGAGAAGACGTTCAAGCTGCTGGAGTCGCGCGGCGCCACGTTCATCACGGAGATCCAGCGCTTCACGGACGCCGGGGGCGGCAAGCTGGCGTTCTTCTCCATCACCACGCCGTTCGGTGACACGACGTTCCGCTTCCTCCAGCGGGACAACTACACGTCCATCTACCCGGGCTTCCAGGTGCATGCGCAGCCCAAGGGGGGCCAGAACAAGTATGGCTTTGGCCGGGTGGACCACGTCACGTCGAACTTCCAGACGATGAAGCCGATGCTCCTGTGGATGGAGCACGTGATGGGCTTCGAGCCCTTCTGGCACATCGAGTTCCACACCGAGGACGTGGCGTCGCAGCAGAAGCGGGACCACGGCAGCGGCCTGAAGTCGGATGTCATCTGGGATCCGAAGAGCGGCGTGAAGTTCGCGAACAACGAGCCCAAGTTCCCGTTCTTCAAGTCCAGTCAGATCAACGTCTTCAACGAGGACCACCGCGGTGATGGCGTGCAGCACCTGGCCATCACGGTGAAGGACATCCTGTCGTCGGTGAAGGACATGCGGCACAACGCGGGCATCCAGTTCATGCCCACGCCGGGCTCGTACTACGACGCGCTGCCGGAGCGCATCGAGCACCTGGGCATCAAGAAGATCGACGAGGACATCAACGTCCTGCGCGACCTGGAGATCCTCATCGACGGGGACAAGGAGCGCAGTTACATGCTGCAGATCTTCATGAAGGACGCGGCGAGCCTCTACAAGCAGCAGGACGCGGGCCCGTTCTTCTACGAGATCATCCAGCGCAAGGGAGACCAGGGCTTCGGTGGCGGCAACTTCCGCGCCCTGTTCGAGAGCATCGAGCGTCAGCAGAAGGCCGAAGGGCGCATCTAGGTTCCGGTCCGACAGGCGTGGCCAGGGATTGAGTCCCTGGCCACCCTGAAGCGTCCATCCTTGGCGCATGCGTCTGCGCCTCCTGCTGTGCCGGGTGGGTGTCTGGGATGCCAGGCTGCGGGGCATCCCGTTGCTCGCTGGCCTGGGATTGCTGTTCGTCCTGATGACGGATGGGCCACGCCAAGTGCTGAAACTGTTTCGCGGGCCCCCTGGGCCGAAACATTAGGGACTTCCGACTCGCCACCCTTCGAAGGCTTCCCATCCTTCTGGAGGCACCGGGACACCCATCGCGTCCAAGCACTCGCGGGCCTGGGCGTTCCAGGTGGGTTCCATGAGGCTCCCGGGGGGAGCGCCTGCCAGGGAATCAGCGAGCGCTTGTACCTTGGGGGTTGCTGACCGGAAGCGCTCCGCATCCGGACTCCCCCACGCCTTCGCACAGAATGCCGAGAGCGCCGCCATGCGGGACTGGAGCACGGTCCGCAGTTCCTCGGCTGGGGCTTGCGTGCACCATCGCCCGTAGAGACGAGGTGCCGCCAGGACGGTCAGGAGGTTGAGCGCCTCCACCACCCAGGTCGCTTCCTGCTCCCACGAATCCTCAGCCACAGATGGGCCCCAGGCGAGCGTTGAAGGGCAGCGTGTTGAACAGCAGTGCCTTCCCCGCCACGCTGTCGGCGCTCATGCATGTGTAGACCGCCCATCCCGTGAAGACGAGGTTCTCCATGCCCTCGATGAAACAGTAGGGACACTTTCCTTCACCACAGTTTGAGACGAAGCACGGAGTGCTGCCGCAGATGACCGTCGCGGGCCACCCGCGCTTGATGCACCCGGGGGCTTTTGTCAGCGGCGGATCCGCATGAGCTGTCCCCGGTTGAAATGCCCCCAGCATCCCGAGGCCCAGCAGCAGGCTCGCCAGCGTCCTTCGCGCATGTCGCGGCACGCAGACTCCTTCGCTCAAGCGAACTTCAAGAGCCTATCATCCGGCATGGAGACTGTTCGGAGCCCTCGCGCACCGCTCCCCGTTCTCCAAGCCCTGAGGACTGCTGTTCGTCCTGGTGACGCAGGGCCCCGCCAACGGCTGAGCCTGTTTCGCGGGGCCCCGGACCGAAACGGTAGGGACCTACTCGATGCCGTCCACCGGCTGCGCCGCGGGGGCCACGCACGCGAGCTTGCAGACCTTGCGCTCGGCATCGCAGAGGGCCTGCGCTTCCGGCGTCCCGGCCTCGTTGATGCAGAGCTCATGGAGGAGGTCGCACCGGGACTGGCACGGCGGCGGACGCAGGGCCTCCACCGGCTTCGCGGCGGGTGCCGGGCACATTCCGTCACAGTCCGCGCGCTCGGACTCGCAGAGGGCCAGGGCCTCCGGCGTCTGGGCATTGCGGCGGCAGTAGTTGTAGGCAAGCTCGCACGCGTACTCGCACGGCGGCGGCCGCAGGGCCTCCACCGGCTTCGCGGCGGCCCCCTCACAGATCTGGTAGCACCCGTCCATGCGCTCCAGACACAGCGCCTGCGCCTCTTGCGTCGGCGCGCGCCGCATACAGTTGTTGTAGGCGACGAAGCAGGCCTGCTCACAGGGCGGAAGCGCCTGGCCCGTCACGTCGGAGTCCTGGGCCTCCGGCTCCACGCCACCACAGGCCGCCAACAGCCCCACCGACAGCAGCCCCAGCAGAAGGGTCATCCGCATTTGAAGTGTCCTTGGAATGATTTGCAGGTTTGTGAAGCGTTCCAAGGATAGCATTGCCTATGTCCCCAAGGGCAGACGGGGGCGTGGTGGAAGTGCGAGGATTTGAACGTCTGGCTTTACCGCCGGGTCAGCACGGCGGTGCACTCGGGCTGCGGTGTCTGGGGATTCGGATCCACGATGTCCCGGCAGAGGAGCTTCCGCCCCGGCGGCTCGTGGTCCGTGAAGTTGCAGCTCCGGCTGAGGTAGGGACGCACCTCTCCCCCGTCCGAGTCGAAGCGGCTGTAGTTCAGGCCCCAGAGTTCGCGGCCCAGGTAGCTCTCCCCGGAGGACAGGCGGCTGCTGGGCATGCGGGGATTGACGTCGGTGGGAAGGCCCAGGCCCTCGTCCATCTCCGCGAAGGCCTCGCACGCGTCCTCTTCCGAGAACACCCGCAGCGTGCCCGTGGCGGAAGGTCCGCACGTGTTCTCCGTCACCGCGTAGGTGACGGAGTCGAGGTCATGGTTGCAGACGTCGGGGTCCGAGCACGCGACGGACAGGCCCCCGAGCGCCGCGACAAGACCCCTCACTCCATTCCGCATGATGGACTCCCCCGGTGCCACGCCATGACCAGCGCGGCCGGGGGCCATCCTACCCGGCGGTGAAGGGCAGCGCCGCCACGGTGGCGGTGCCAGGGCCTTCCCCGAGCGTCAGCTCCGTGCCCGGCTCCAGCGATTCGCGGTGCACGTAGCCCAGCGCCACGCGCTGTCCCTTCACCGGCGAGCGCACCACGCTGGTCACCCAGCCCACCTTCTTCTCACCCCGGCGCAGCTCCGTGCCGGGCGCCACGTCCACGTCCCCGTTGCCCAGCAGCAGCCCCGCGAGCTGGCGGTTCATGCGCCCCCGGAAGGTGGCCCGGGCGATGACCTCCTGCCCGATGTAGCAACCCTTGTTGTACGAGATGGCGTGCGTGAGGTTCGCCTCCAGCGGAATGGTGGTGTCCACCATGTCCTGCCCGTAGCGCGGCACCCCCGCCTCCACCCGCAGCAGCTCCAGCGCGTCGAACCCCAGCGGCTTCAGCCCGTGCGCCGCGCCCGCCTGTGCGAGCGCTGTCCACACCGCCTCCAACCCCGCGCGCGGCACCAGCAGGTCCACGCCCGACACCCCGCCCGGCAGCGCCGTCCCCAGCAGCCACACGTCCTGGCCGGCCACCACCGCCTGCCGGCTGGCCTGCGCTGGCAGCGCCTCGAAGGGGCCTCCCAGGGCGGCGGCCAGCACCTGGGCCGTCCGGGGGCCGAGCAGCCGCAGCCAGCCGGAGTCCGGGGTGCCGTCGTGCAGCTCGGCGTCCTCGGAGATGAGGTACTTGTCCAGGAACTCCCGCACCTTGGCGCCCAGGCCGGGCTCCACGTCCAGGAGGAGGTCGTGCTCCCGCTTGAGGATGCGCGCGTCGGCCACCATGGCGCCCTTCACCGTGATGAAGGCGGCATAGGCGGCCGAGCCCACCGGGAGGTTCTTCACCTCCTGGGTGACCATGCCGTGGAGGAAGGAGGCGCGATCCTCCCCCGTTATCCGGAGGATTTCGCGGTAGGACGCATCGTGGAGTGCCACGGCGTCACGGGCCGCGCCATACTCCGCGCCCACGTCTCCATACCCGGCCACCCCTTCACGGCCGCCCACCGAAATGAAGCGGGCACCCACTTGCTCGTGAACAAAATGCAGCGACAGCGGTTCCATGCCCGTCGCTATATAGAGGCGAAGGAGCGATTGCCACGATGGATGTGAAGCAGCTTGCGGCCTTCCAGGGCTTCTCCCTGGAGAAGCTCCAGAAGCACACCGTCTTCCAATCCGGTCGCTTCTTCCTCGACGTCTATTGTCTGGCCCCGGGCCAGGCGCAGAAGCCCCACCGGCATGCCACGTCCGACAAGGTGTACCTCGTGCTGGACGGAAGCTGCCGCTTCCGCATCGGCGATGAGGAAGCGACGCACGGCCCCGGCTCCACCCTTTTCGCCCCCGCGGGCTCCGAACACGGCGTCGTCAACGACGGCCCGGACAACGCCCGCCTCCTCGTCCTGATGACCCCGCCTCCGGAGCACGCATGAGCAAGAAGGCTTATCGAATTTAAGTCGA
>SECN01000707.1 GCA_004173515.1 Myxococcaceae bacterium
CTGATGCTCCAGAAGCAGCAGGAGGCCGTTGCCTTCGCCTCCAACATCATGAAGAAGCTGAACGAGATCGCGATGTCGATCATCGGCAACATGAAGTAATCCTGCCGCTTCCTGGCAGAAAGAGCCGGTCCTCCTTCAAGGGAGGCCGGCTCTTCGCTTTTGCGGGCTCTCTCCCTCCCGCGCCCCAGCTCCCCCGCAAGGACGACGGCCCGGACCCACGCCAGGAGCGTGCGACCGGGCCGCGAACGGGACAACTGAAGGTGGAAGGCTACTTCGCGGGCTTGCCCTGGACCCGGTCCGCCTGCTGCTTGAGCGCGAGCAACGTCCCGCGGGCGCGCTGCGTGGAGCGGCGCTGCAGTGACGGATCATTCTGGATGGCGCGGCTGAAGTCCGTGAGCGCGGCGGGGACGTTGCCCCGGCGCAGGAAGATTTCGCCGCGGCCCACGAGCGCGTCACCGTTGTCGGTGTTGAAGCGCAGCGACTGCTCGAAGGCGTCGAAGGCCTCGTCGAAGCGCTCGAGCGTCATGTACGCGGCGCCGACCTGGCAGTGCAGCACGCTGTCATAGGGGGCCGCGGCCACCAGGCCCTTGAAGATGTCCAAGGCCTGGGCCGTCTTGCCCGCCTGCATGATCTGGTGTGCCGTCTGTGCCCAGCGGTAGAGCGTCGCCTGGGGCATCTTCAGGAACTCACCCAGGGTGATTTCTCCGCGAATCAACCGCGCATCTTCTTCCTGCTGGCGGGACTCGGCGGATGGGGCCTGGGGCGGGGGCTTGGCAGTCAACGTGAACCTCCTGACGAGCGGGGCACCACACCGCCCCGCTCGCGGGAGGGTGCAGCGACTAGAAGATGATGCTGCGCGGACGCACGGTATCACTCATGCGCGGGATCTGCTTCAGGGTCTTCAGCATGGTGGTGACCGAGTCGAAGGACTCCGTCATGCCCTTGCGGTGCTTGCTCTTGTCGTACGAGCCGCCGAAGTCATCCACCCGGTTGAACGGGTTGAAGCCGGGCGACTTGGTCTGGGCCAGCGAGTCGAAGGTGTTGGTCACCGCGTTGAGGCGGCTCTGCAGCGCGGCCAGCGGGTCCTTGTTGCTCGCGGCCAGGGCCGGGTTCGCCGAACCACCGTAGGTGTGGCTGACGTTGACGTCGCCGCCCTTCTTCAGGACCTCGCCGCCGTTCTCCGAGCCGACGATCTCCGCGCTCTCGAAGGTCCAGTCGTCCGTGGACGCGCCCATGGTCACCACGTCCACGGTCTTGTTCTGACCCGCGAAGCGGACCGCCTCGTCGACGCCGTCGCGCTTCACCGCGCTGATGGTGCCCTTGCCCTTGTCCAGGTCCTTCACCGTCACGTGGTCGTCACCCATGACGATGTCCAGCGAGCCCGTCACGGTCATGCCGTTGCCGTACGGCACGGTGTTGACGTTGATGCGGGTGCCGTCGCCCAGGACGAACGTGGTGTCGTTCTTGAAGTCCCACTTGCCGCCGTCGCCCTCGTCCACGTGCGGATCGCCCCACACGCGGGTCTCCTTGCCGTCCGGACCCGTCACCTTCCACTCGAACTGGCCGAGCGGTTCGATGACGTAGCCGCCCGGGGTGGTGATCTTGTTGTCCTTCACCTCCAGGGAGTAGCGCGCGTTGGCGTTGTCCAGCGGGTTCGGCAGCTCCGTGGGGAAGGCGCCCGTGCTGGCGGAGGCGCTCTTCGTCGTCACGGACTTGCCCATCTGGTCGGCCTTGGCGCTCGCCTTGTCCGACTTCGCGGTCGCGCCCGCGATCGCCTTGTCCACCTGGCCGAGCGTCGTCTCGATGAGCTTCGTGTTCTTCGCGATGGTCGCGTCGTTCACAACGCCTTGAGCAGGATTCTTCACGCTGAGGGCCTGGGTGTTCAGGCCACCGATGTTCGTCGCCATGGGCATCTCCCGGGAAAGGGAACTCTGGATCTGGAAAGCGCTACAAAAGATGAACTGGAAGGATTGTCGTGCGCTGGAGGTCGAGAGTTTCGCTCTGAAGGCAACGAATTTTCCAGCCCGGGACCTTCCGCCTCATATGAGGCGCCCGAAAGATCCGGGAGGTGCCGGGGCGTGGATCAGGAACACCCACCTGGAGGGTGGGCCGGACCCGGGCTCCCCGGGAAAAGGCGGGAAAATCTGAATCGGAAAATCCCCAGGAAACTTCCGGACCCCGATCCCCCATAATCCTTTTGTAAGCAGCTTCGCAGCGCACCCACCCGCTACCAAATCTGGAGACACCCCATGTCCAACGCTACCGTCGCCGGCGCCGCCATCTCGAAGGCCTTCAACACCAGCCAGGGCCTGAACGCCACCGAGCAGGCGTCCCTCAAGGGCCTCACGGGCGATGACCGTACCCGCGCCGAGGCTCAGCTGATGCTCCAGAAGCAGCAGGAGGCCGTTGCCTTCGCCTCCAACATCATGAAGAAGCTGAACGAGATCGCGATGTCGATCATCGGCAACATGAAGTAATCCTGCCGCTTCCTGGC
>SECN01000012.1 GCA_004173515.1 Myxococcaceae bacterium
ACCGGGACTGAAGCGGTGCCGCGCCCTCCTCGAAGGTTTCGGTGCCACAGCCCCCCAGGAGCAGCAGGGAGGCGAACAGCGAGAAAGGACGGCGCAAGGACATGACTGTCTCCACGACAGGGCGGTGTGAGGTAGGGGGGAAGCGGAACCCGACGCCAGACAATGACAGCCAGGGCCCGGGGAGATTGTTTGCCACGAACGGACTTTTTCAGCAATACGGGCAAACTTGTACCCAGGCCCAGGTATATACAGACACCCCATTGGAGCCCCAATGACCCTGATGTCTGCCTTTGCGAGGAGTCGAGAAACGGCGCACGGGGCGTCTGGGTTTGGACGACGTGGTGGGTTGCCTGCCCCCTGGTGGGCAGGGAGGCAGGCGGCCGTCGCAGTGGACAGCGCCCGCCCTGATGGGGTTGGTTGGGCCCTCCCCCGCTGTTGAGGGGACTCAAGCCCATGGCCTCCATCTCCCCGCGTTACGCCCACCCGTTCCTCCCCGTCACCCGCGCCGACATGCAGGCCCGGGGGTGGGAGCAGTGCGACATCATCATCGTGAGCGGCGACGCCTACGTGGACCACCCGGCGTTCGGCCCGGTGCTCATCGCGCGCTTCCTGGAGGGGCGGGGCTTCAAGGTGGGCATCATCCCGCAGCCGGACTGGCACTCGGCGGAGCCCTTCAAGGCGCTGGGCAAGCCCCGGCTCTTCTTCGGGGTGGCGGCGGGCAACCTGGACTCGATGCTCAACCGGCTGACGGCCCAGAAGAAGAACCGCTCGGAGGACCAGTACAGCCCGGGCGGGCGCACCAACTGCCGGCCGGACCGCGCGTCCATCGTCTACGCGCAGCGCTGCCGGGAGGCCTTCCCGGAGGTGCCCGTGGTACTGGGCGGCATCGAGGCCAGCCTGCGGCGCATCGCGCACTTCGACTACTGGAGCGAGAAGGTCCGCCGCTCCATCCTCTTCGACGCCAAGGCGGACCTGCTGGTGTTCGGCATGGGCGAGCGGCCCATCTGGGAGATCGCGGACCGGCTCAACCGGGGCGAGCGCATCGAGGACCTGAAGGACATCCGGGGCACCGCGCACCTCATCAACGACGCGGCGATGAAGCGCATCGAAGCGGACCCGGCGAAGCGGGCCGCGGACCGCGAGAAGGTGGTCGTGCTGCCATCCTATGAGGACGTGGTGGCGGACACGCGCGCCTTCGCGGTGATGAGCCGCGACTTCCAGATGGAGACCAACCCCGGCAACGCGCGCGCCATCGCGCAGCGCCAC
Organism: Myxococcaceae bacterium; assembly: GCA_004173515.1. GTDB lineage: Bacteria > Myxococcota > Myxococcia > Myxococcales > Myxococcaceae > Corallococcus. The sequence continues at coordinate 1,267 of SECN01000012.1, forward strand.
GGCAACCGGGCCATCTACATGAACCCGCCGGCCCGGCCGCTGGAGGACGGCGCCGGGATGAAGCCCGGGGACACCGCCACGGTGGCCATGGATGAGCTGTACGACCTGAAGCTCAACCGCGTGCCGCACCCGATGTACCAGGAGCCCATCCCCGCCTACGAGACGGTGAAGCACTCGGTGGTGCTGATGCGCGGGTGCTTCGGCGGCTGCACCTTCTGCTCCATCACGGAGCACGAGGGCCGCGTCATCCAGAGCCGCTCCGCGCAGAGCGTGCTGCGCGAGGTGCGCGAGGTGCGGCGCATGGGGGACTTCCGGGGGACCATCACGGACCTGGGGGGCCCCACCGCCAACATGTACAAGCTCAAGTGCAAGAGCGAGGACATCGAAAGCAAGTGCCGCAAGCTGTCCTGCGTGCACCCGGGCGTGTGCGAGAACCTCCAGACGGACCACGGGCCGCTCATCTCGCTGATGAAGCAGGTGCGCGAGGAGCCGGGCATCAAGCACGTCTTCATCGCGAGCGGCGTGCGGTACGACCTGGCGGAGCTCTCACCGGAGTACGTGAAGGAGCTGGCGGCGCACCACGTGGGAGGCCAGTTGTCCGTGGCGCCCGAGCACGTGTCCCCGCGCGTGCTGGAGAAGATGAAGAAGCCCGGCATCGAGAGCTTCGAGCGCTTCCAGAACATGTTCGCGTGCGCCAGCGAGGATGCCGGCAAGGAGCAGTACGACATCGCCTACTTCATCAGCGGGCACCCCGGCTCCACGCTGGAGGACATGGTGCTGCTGGCCCAGTGGCTGAAGGAGAAGGGCAAGCGGCCCCGGCAGGTGCAGGACTTCATCCCCACGCCCATGTCGGTGGCGACGGCCATGTACCACACGGGTCTGGACCCGCTGAAGATGGAGCCCGTGTACACGGCCAAGGGCCTGCGCGAGAAGCGGCTGCAGAAGGCGCTGCTGCTCTACTGGAACCCGGAGCACTGGCCGCTGGCGCGTGAAGCGCTGCGGCTCGCGGGGCGGGAGGACCTCATCGGACGGGGCCCGAACGCGCTGGTGCCGCCGGAGTCCGCCGCGGAGGCCGCGCGCCTGCGCCGCGCGGGGGATGGCGCCGGGGAGGAGCAGGGGCTCGCGACGAACGCGTGGCCCCGCCCGGTGCAACCGCGCCCGTCGGGACGCACGGGAGGACGCACGGCGCGTCCGGGCCCGCGCGGGCGGCAGTAGGGCTCGGCTTTCGCTTTGGGGGGTGGCTCGGGTATAGGTGCGCCGCTTTCAAGCACCCAACACCGCCGGAGCCACACACCCATGCCCAGGACCTCCCAGGAGCAGTCGCAGGAGCGCCACGCGTTCCTGCTCGACCTCTTCCGCACCCAGCCCGACCTGAGCCGCCAGGACGCCCTGGGAGGTCCAGGATGAGCGCTCCGAGGTGACCACCGAGGACGCAAGCGCGCTCTTGAAGGCCGCGGCCGTGCCGGAGCTGCTCAACGGCTCCGCGCCGGCGAAGAAGCCCAAGGCCAAGGGCCCGGGCTCGCGCAACGTGTTCGTGGACGCCCCGCAGGAGCACCTCCAGTTCCTGGAGCGCATCGTGCAGCAGCTCCAGGAGGCCGGCGCCTCCAACGTGCGCATCGACCACGGCACCGACCGGTGGATGGTGCTGGTGGTGGACTCCAAGTAGTCCCCCGCAGACAGACATCCATTGCCTGACGCGGGCCCGCCTCCTTCTGTCCGGGAGCGCGGGCCCTGTCATTTCAGGTCAGGCAATGCGCCCCCTTTCCAGGTTGGATGGAGGGATGACGCGTGCACCCGCCTTCCTCGCCGCCCTCCTCGTGTTCGCAGGCTGCGCCAGCCGACAGGCGCCTGCCCCGGAACAGATGCCTTCCTCCCCTTCCCCCTCCCGGACCTGGACCGCGACGCAGCACCTGGACCACCCGCTGGTGGGCCGCATCTGGGACGTGGCGGGGGGAAGGTTCGTGGACGAGGACACCCTGCGCCAGGCGGTGTTCTCCACGCATTACGTGCTGCTGGGAGAGCGGCACGATCATCCGGACCACCACCGGCTCCAGGCGGAGCTGGTGCGAGCAACGGTCCACGCGGGCCGGCGTCCCGCGCTCGCGTTCGAGATGCTGGATGTGACCCAATGGTCGACCATCGCGGCGTCCCTCAAGAAGGACCCGGGTGACGCCGAAGCGCTGGCCCAGGCCCTGGACTGGGCCCACAGCGGCTGGCCTGACTTCAGCCTCTACGCCCCGGTGTTCAACGCCGGCCTTGAAGCCCAGTTGCCCATCGCCGCCGCCAACCTGCCCCGTGCGCAGGTGCGTGAGCTGGTGATGAAGGGACCCGAAGCCCTGCCCCTGGAGCTGCGCACGCGGTTGCAACTGGACGCCCCCGTGCCCGAAGCCGAAGCCAAGGCGGTGCGTGAGGAGTTGGACCGCTCCCACTGCGGGCACCTGCCACCGGAGATGCTGGAGCCCATGGCCCTGGCACAGCGGGCCCGTGACGCGATGATGGCGGACCAGTTGCTGGGCCTGTCGGTGGGCAATGGCGCGCTGCTCATCACCGGCAACGGTCACGTGCGCAAGGACCGGGCGGTGCCCGCGCACCTGACGCGCCGGGACCCGAACGCGAAGGTGCTGAGCGTGGCGCTCCTGGAGGTGTCCCCGGAGGCCGTGAAACCCCAGGCGTACGCGGCGCTCGTGAACGCCGCGTCCCTGCCCTACGACTACGTCTGGTTCACCCCCGCGATGCCGGAGGACGACCCGTGCAAGGCGCTGCGGGAGCGCAAGAAGTAGCCACGGGTCCGAACCTCAGTTGCAGGCGTAGGTGCTCGAAGGCCCCACGTCCGCGACCGTCAGCGCGCGGCACTGCATCACCGCGCCCCGCGCCGGGAACCTCCGGGAGATGTACGCGCCCATCGCGTTCCGGGTGAGCAGCGGATCCACGAAGGTCACCCCCGTCGCGGAGCCCACCTGCGGCCAGGCGATGTTCTCCACGTACGTCTGGGTCGACGGGGCGTACAGCCAGAACGCGTTCCCGGTGAAGTTCACCAGGATGTTCTCTTCGTAGTACCCGTTCTGAGGAAGCTCCGAATAGGTGCAGCCGGGCGACTCCATCTTGTTGCCGCCAATCTCGATGGCGTTGTCGGACGCGCCCACGACGGTGTTCGCCACGACGCGCACCGAGTCCGCGGGCCAGTGGTAGCAGGCGTCCGTCTTCTTCCCGCTGGGAAGCATGATGGCCGGGCCGTTGACCCCTTCGAAGTGGTTGTCATGGATGGAGTGGAAGGATTCGTGGACCCGGATGCCCATCGCGTTGACGAACCAGTTTCCGTAGACCTGGGCATGCGTTCCCATCCGCAGGACGAGCCGGTCCTCCGTGTTCCGGAACGTGTTGAAGCGGAAGATGTTGTAGTTCGTCTTGCTGGAGATCATCTCCGCCGACGGCGCGATGTTCTCGAACAGGTTGGACTCGATGACCGTCCTCAGGTCGCCCACCGTCTTGACGTCTCCGATGATGCCGGAGCCCAGCTGGATGGACTCCCCGTTGTTGCTGCCCGAGGAGGACTTCTTGCCGTAGAACAGGTTGTAGGCGATCTGGTTGTCGACGTTCGCGCAGTTGGTCGCGTTGCAGGTGAGACGGATTCCCTGCGCCGGCAGGTTCTCGAAGCGGTTGCGGAGCAGCTTGTTCCGCGCGCTCGAATTCTGGAGCTTGATGCTCCCGTCCGCGACCGTGGGCTCCGGGCCTGAATCAATCAACGCGTTGTGCCGGAACTCGCAGTCCTTGGCGCGGTTGAATGAAATCACGTTCTGCTTGCGCGCCCCCTTCCAGACGAACCCATCCACGATGAGCCACTCACCGGAGATCGTCAGGGAGGACGCCCCCGTGAAGAGGACCTTCCCCCGGGTCTGCGCGCGCAGTGTAATCGGCTGGGTCGCGGTGCCGTGCTGGGTGAAGTTGATGCTCGCGCCGTCGTAGGTGCCGTCACGGACGACGACCTCCCCGCCCGGCAGGGCCGCCGCGATCTGCTGGTTGATCTCCGCGACGGTGGTCGCGAGCGCGGCCACGGGCGCGACGGCGGGAGCCGCCCTGGACGTCACGCTCGCCCAGGCGGGCGCGGAGACGACGAACGTGGCGGCGGAAACAGCCGCGATACAGGAACGCAAGAACGGACTCACAGGTGATTTCACGGAAGGCTCCGGCTCGGGATGTCTCAAGTGACAAGTCCCGGAGGCTAGGACACTCCCCTCCCCACCTCCACACAAAATCCAGTATTACCTGATAGACCTAATTTCCAGCGAAGGCGCTCCGCCTCGCCCAAGGAAAGGACTCCCTGTGTCCAGACGTGCAACGTGGCTGCTCGCCCTGACGCTCGCGACGAGCGGCCTGCTGTCTCCCGTGGCCCGGGCGGCGACCATCACCGGCTATCGCGGTGGCAACACGCCGGTGTATTCGCGCACCTCGTATGACTACGTGCCCAGCGTGATGAAGGACGGCGTCTACCGCATGTGGTGGTGCGGCGGCATCGCGGGCGACTACATCCTCTACGCCGAAGCCAACACGCCGAGCGGCCCGTGGCACGCGCGGGGCTCCACGGTGGCCAACAGCTACAACACCGTGTTCCGCCCCACGGGCAACGCCGCGCAGTTCGACGGCGTCCACGTCTGTGACCCGTCCGTCATCCGCGTCGACACCACGTACTACATGTATTACGGCGGCTACGGCGACGGCACCGGCACCACGATGATTGGCGTGGCCTCCAGCCCGGACGGCCTCAACTGGACGCGCCTCAACGGCGGCAATCCCATCATCGTTCCCGCGCGGGATTACCGCCCCCTGCCCAACAAGTACGGCGCGGGCCAGCCGAGCGTCACGCACGTCAACGGGAAGTTCCACCTCATCTACACCGACTCCACCGGGTACGCCGTGGACGGCAACGGCGGTGGCCAGTTCGTGCTGCGCTCGGCGGACCCCACCTTCCAGACGGGCGTGGAGGAGCTCACCGCCACCGGCTTCGCCCCCAGGACGGCGGCGAACCACACGCGCCACTCGCTGCTCGCCGCGTTCTCCGTGGACTGGCAGTACATGGATGCCAATGACACCTTCGCCATCGCGGTGGATGGCCCCACCACCAGCGGCACCCGCGTCTTCCTCTTCGACAGCGCGCTGAGCCAGCGGGTGGACCAGTTCGACATCAGCGGCACGTGGACCGAAGGCCCGGCCATCGTGTCCCGTCCGGACAAGCACGCCCTGGCGTCCTCCACGTGCGGCACGGTGCCGGTGGACATCCTTCGCTCGGTGGGCCCCGGCGGGCCCGACACCTGGAACCTGGCGCACGGCGGCGTGGACCTGCTCACGGGCCGCACGTGCGACCAGGTGCCGCACGGCCGCGTGTACGAAGGCTACCTGCTCCAGTCCGCCGGCCTGCCGCTCACGCTGGCGCGCGGTGGGGTGCGGCTCCAGTTCGCGCTGGCCGCGCCCGCGCAGAACCTGTCGCGCAATGCCATCGCCGTGTCGTCGGACGTGTTCCACCGCATCCCGTACGGTGCGTCCATGACCTCCGGGGCGCCTGTGTATGGCGCACCCGGGCGCCCCGCCGCCTTCCGCCTGGATGACGGGCGGCTGTGGCCGGTGAGCTGCCTGGAGGCCATCACGTCCAACAACTCCTCCATCGCGAACCTCAGCGTGGGCCAGTGGGATGCGTACCCCACCGGTCCATCGCTGCACTGCGTGAAGTAGCACCGGCCCCGCTGGAGCGGATGCCGTCGCGCCCGCTCCAGTGCACGCAGGGTGTCCATGGCCCCCGGGGGCCACCTTCTGTCCTGTCCCTGAGCCCATTCGCATGCCGGGCGACAGGAGCGACCGTGGGCAGATGGTGGAGATGCGACCGCGCCGCGACGATGGCGCGGTCGACTTCACCGTTGGCACCAACCGCGGGAACAGGGGGGCTGCATGCCGGAGGTCATCGTCGTGGGGGGCGGTGTCGCGGGCCTGACGGTCGCGCACGAACTGGCGGAGCGCGGCTGCAAGGTCCACGTCTTCGATTCACGGGCCACCTGGGGCGGCAAGGCTCGCTCCCAGCCCGTGCCCGGCACCGGGACGCAGAACCGACGGGCGCTGCCAGGCGAGCACGGCTTCCGCTTCTACCCGCGCTTCTATCGCCATGTGATTGACCAGATGCAGCGGACCCCCGCCACCGGCGAGCCGGGCCGGACCGTCGACCAGCACCTCAAGGCGACCACCGAGAGCGCCATCGCCCTGATTGATGAAGACACCTGGTTCCGCTTCTCCCGCCGACGGCTCGACAAGCCCTATGACGTCCTGGAGGCGCTCGAGCTGTTCTTCCAGAAGCTCGACTTCGATCCGGCCGACGCCAGCCTCTTCGGCCTCAAGATGCTCCAATTCCTCTCATCCAGCGACGCGCGCCGGCTGGGACAGTACGACCGGATGTCGTGGTGGGATTTCACGCAGGGCGACCGCTACTCCCCGAAGTTCCAGCGCCAGCTTCGCGCGGTGCCCCGCACGATGGTCGCGATGGATCCGCGCAGGGGTTCGGCGCGAACGATTGGCACCATCTCCATGCAGTTGCTCCTCGATTTCGCGTCGAGCGGGGTGAACAACGACCGGACGCTGGGCGGTCCCACCAGCCAGATGTGGCTCGAGCCCTGGGTCACCCACCTGCGCGGCCTGGGCGTCCAGTTCCACGCGGGCGTCCGCTTCACCGGGTTCGACATGTCCGAAGGGCGCATCTCCCGGGCGCGCTTCGATCAAGGCGGGCCGCGCACCGCCGACCACTACGTGCTCGCGGTGCCCATCGAGGCGGCCCACGGGTTCATCACCCCGGAACTCGCCGCGCTGGACCCCGCGCTCGCACGCCTGCGCCAGACAGACGTGGAACAACTGGTGTCGTGGATGGTGGGGATCCAGTTCTTCCTCTATGAGGACGTCCCCCTGGTCCGGGGCCACATCTTCTATCCGGACTCCCCCTGGGCGCTGACGTCCATCTCGCAGCCACAGTTCTGGCGTGAGCTGGGATTGTTTCGCGGCCAGTTCGGAGACGGTCAGGTGGGCGGGCTGCTCTCCATCGACATCTCGGACTGGGACACGCCGGGCACGTTCGTCCCGAAGCGGGCCAAGGACTGCACCCCCGAGGAGATCAAGACGGAGGTCTGGGGGCAGCTCAAGGCAGCGCTCAACGGCGGGGACGTGGTCGAGCAGGTGCTGACGGACGGGCTGCTGCACTCATTCCATCTGGACGCCGACCTGGACTACAGCGCCGGCCTGCCACCGACCAACCCGTCGCGGCTGCTCATCCACCCACCGCGTTCCTGGGAGGTGCGTCCCGAGGCGGCCAGCGCGATTCCCAACCTCTGCCTCGCGGGCGACTACGTGCGCACCCACACGGACCTGGCCTCCATGGAAGGCGCGTGTGAAGCGGGCCGCCGGGCCGCCAATGCCATCCTGGACCGGGTGGGCTCCAGCGCGTCCCGCGCGGCCATCTGGCCGCTCACGGAGCCCGCGGAGCTGGAGCCCTGGAAGCACCTGGACGCGGCGCTGTACCAGCGGGGCCGCCCGCACCTGTTCGAGCTGCTCGGCCTCCAGAGCGCCTTCCAGGCCGCCGACACCCTGCGCCGGTTCTCCGCGTTCACGGGCCTGGGTGAGCTGGATGACTGGATGGATCAGTTCCAGCTCACCTCGATGGTGGACGGCCTGCTGAAGCGCATCGGGGTGCGCTGACGGCGCTCACTCGCGGGAGGGCGCCGCCGGGCCCGGGCGGGGTGTGTACACGTTGGCGCTCACGGAGCGGGCCGCCGCGGTGATGCCGATGAGGCTCTCCGCGTGGCCGAGGAAGAAGTAGCCCGTCTCCGGCAGGCGCTGGAGCAGCCCCTGGATGACGCGTCCCCGGGCCTCCGCGCCGAAGTAGATGAGCACGTTGCGGCAGAAGATGATGTCGAACGTCCCCGCGGGCCACGTGGCCGGGTCATGCAGGTTCGCGCGGCCGAAGCGCAGCAGCTGGCGCACTTCCGGGCCCGCCATCATCAGCCCCTCCTGGCTGCGCACGCCGCGCAGCATGTACTTGCGCAGCAGGAGCGGCGGGATGGTCCGGGAGCGCTCCAGGTTCCAGAGCCCCTCCTGCGCGCGCCGCACGGCCCAGGTGGACAGGTCCGTGGCCAGGACCTCCAGATGCCAGCCGGAGTCCGGGGGGAAGGCCTCCAGCAGCGCCATCGCCAGCGAATACGGCTCCTCGCCGGTGGAGCACCCGGCGCTCCACACGCGCAAGCTGCGGGGACGGCGGCCCTGCGCGCCCTGCGCGGCCCACTCCGGGAAGACGTGGTCGCGCAGCAGGTCGAAGTGGCGGGACTCGCGGAAGAAGGACGTCTCATGGGTGCAGAGGCTGTCGAGCATCCGCACCTTCTCCGCCTCGTTCCCCCGCGACGTGACGTACGTGTAGTACGCGGCGAACGAGTCCAGGCCCAGCTCCCGCAGCCGCCGGGACAGCCGGTTGGCCACCAGCGCGTTCTTCGCCAGGGACAGGTGGATGCCCGTCTCCGCCTCCACCAGGTGCTGGAACAACATCAGCTCCGAGTGCGACAGCGAAGGCGGCAGCGCATGGGCCCAGGGCTCGTGCCCGCTCATCCCCTCACCCGTGGCCCGGGGCTTCCGGATGCGGAGCCGGGGGCGAAGCGGCCGGCAGGGAGTCCGGTGCCTCGTCCGCGGCGCTCGTCAGCCGCAGCAGCTCCTCCAATGACAGCACCCGGTCCAGGTCCAGCAGCAGGATGAACGTGTCGCCGTGGCGGCCCATGCCCCGCAGGAACTCCAGCCGCACGCGGGTGCCGAAGGCCGGTGGGGGCTCGATGTCGTCCGCCCCCAACTCCAGCACCTCGCGCACGGTGTCGCAGAGCAATCCCAGCACCGTCTGCTGGCCGTCGAGCGACACCTCCACGATGACGAAACAGGACCAGCGGGTGATGGGCCGGGGCGCCAGGCCGAACTTCACGGCCAGGTCCACCACGGGCACCACGCTGCCGCGCAGGTTGATGACGCCCTGCACGGCGACGGGCATGCCCGGCACGCGGGTGACGGGGCGGTATTCGATGATCTCCCGCACCCGCAGGAGGCCCACGGCGTATTCCTCGCCCGCGAGCATGAAGCTCAAGAAGCTGGACCGGCTGCCGGTGCCCGGCTCGATGGGATGGTTCATGGTGGGCTGTCTCCCTTAGAACCGCTGGAAGTCCTGGTGGGCCGGGGACTCCGCGCCATTGCCATTCTGGAGCCGGGACAGGGCCGAGACCTGGGGCGACGACGCGCCCAACGTCCCCTGCGCCGCCGCATGCAGTCCGCGCGCGGGCGAGGCCGGCATGCGGTGGGCCGTGGGCCGCGACGGGCTGGCGGGCGCGTTGAAGCCGAAGCCCTCCACCAGCCGGAAGAACGTCATCATCTGGAGCAGCGACTCCGCCTGGGTGGCCATCTCCTCGGCGGTGGAGGACAGCTCCTCCGCGGCGGAGGCGTTGCGCTGGGTCACCTGATCCACCTGCGTCATGGCGCGGTTCATCTGCGACACGCCAATGGACTGCTCACGCGAGGCGTTGGTCACCTGCTGCACCAGCTCCGACGTGCGGCGGATGGCGGGCACCAGCTCGGACAGCAGCTGGCCGCTTCGCTCTGCGACCTTCACGCTGGAGGTGGCCAGACCGCCAATCTCCTTCGCGGCCTTCTGGCTGCGCTCGGCCAGCTTGCGCACCTCGGTGGCGACGACGGAGAAGCCCCGGCCGTGCTCCCCGGCGCGCGCGGCCTCCACGGCGGCGTTCAGCGCGAGCAGGTTCGTCTGGTAGGCGATCTCCTCCACGATGGAGATGCGCTCCGCGATGGCGTTCATCGCCTCCACGGTCTCCTTCACCGCGCGACCGCTCTCCTCCGCGTCCCGGGCGCCCTTCAGGGCCGTCTGCTCCATCTCCCGGCTGTTCTCCGAGTTCTGGCGGATGCTGACGTTGAGCTGCTCCAGGCTGGCGGTGGTCTCCTCCACGGAGGCCGCCTGGGAGCTGGTGCCCTGCGACAGGCCCTGCGCCGCGGAGGCCACCTGGAGCGACGCGGACGACAGCGAGCCCGCCGCGCCCCGCACCTCGCTGATGACGCCGGACAGCCGTTGGATCATGTCCCGCATGCTGCCCATCATCCGGCCCGTCTCGTCGGTGCCCCGGGCGGTGATGTTCGCCGTGAGGTCGCCAGCGGTGACCTGCGTCGTCACCTTCACGGCCTCCGTGAGCGGCTGCACGATGCTGCGGGTGAGCAGGAAGGACAGCAGCCCGGCGAGCGCCACGCCCAGCACGCCCCCCATGATGATGACGTCGTACAGGTCCTGCGCCATGTCGGCGGTCCGGGCGGTGCGCTCCTTGAGGAGGGTCTCCTCGTCGTCCGCCAGCTTCGTGAGCAACATCCGGACGCGGTCGGACGTCTCCTTGCCGCGCGCAGCCTGCTCCACCGCGATAAGCGACGCCAGCTCCCCGCGGCCCGCGTTGACGTCCCGGCGCTGCGCGATGAGGGGCTCCAGGTGCTGGGTCACCCACTGCTGCATCAGGTCGCGGATCTCCTGCTGGCGATCCTGTTGGCGGCGGTCGCGCTGCGTGAGCTCCCGGATGCGGTCCAGGTTCTGGGACACGCTCAGGCGCGCCTGGTTGTAGGGATCCAGGAACTTGTCGTCGCCGGTGATGAGGAAGCCACGCTGACCCATCGCCAGGTCGGCCATGTCGCCTTCCAACGTGCGCACGGCGATCATCATCTGCTGACTCTCGGTGTCGCCGGTGGCGGAGGCGGCGACCCGGACCAGCGTCGTGTAGGTCATCCCCACGATGCCGATGATGATGGCCACCATGGCGCTGAAGGCGAACACCAGCTTCGCCGTGATGCTCAGGTTGTTGAACATGGCTGCTCCGGAAGAAGGTCCTGCGAGGAATGGGGGGCTTCGGCGTGTTCAGAGGCGCGGTGGATGGCCCGTCTCACCAGCGACGGCGTGTCCAGGAGCAGGCCCACGCGCCCGTCGCCCAGGATGGTGGAGCCGGAGATGCCGGGGAGGCCCTGGAAGAGCTTGCCCAACGGGCGGATGACCCGCTGGCCCTCTCCCTGGAGCTCATCCACCGCCAGGCCGACCATGCCGTCCGGGTGCTTGAGCACGACGACGTTCTCCCGGGCCGGCGTGCCACCGCCCAGGTCGAAGACCTGACGCAGCCGCAGGTACGGCAGCGGCTGGCCGCGCAATGACAGGACGCCGGACGCATCGGCGGTGCGCTCGGCGGCGGGGACCTCCATGCACTCCTGCACGCCCTCGATGGGGACGACGTAGACCTGGTCGCCCACGCCCATGGCGAAGCCCTGGATGACGGCGAGCGTGAGCGGCAGGCGCAGCGTCACCGTGGTGCCCCGGCCCTCCTGGCTCTGGAGCAGCACGGAGCCCCGCAGCGCTTCGATGTCCCGGCGCACCACGTCCATGCCCACGCCACGGCCGGACAGCTCCGTCACCTCGGCGGCGGTGGAGAAGCCGGGCTCGAAGATGAGGCGCAAGAGCTCGTCGTCGCGCAGCCGCTCGGGGGCCGCCACGAGCCCCCGCTCCCGGGCGCGCTCGCGGACCCGCTCGCGCTGGATGCCCCGGCCGTCGTCGGACAGCTCCACCACGACGCTGCCAGCGTCATGGTAGGCCCGCAGGCGCAGGTGGCCCCGGGCGTCCTTGCCCGCGGCCTTGCGCTCGTCGGGGGACTCGATGCCGTGGTCCAGCGCGTTGCGCAGCAGGTGGAGCAGCGGGTCGCGCAGGCCATCCAGCACCGCGGTGTCCAGCGTGGCGTCCTCGCCCTCCAGCTCCAGCAGGGCCAGCTTGTGCTGGGAGCGCGCCAGGTCGCGCACGGTGCGCAGGTGCTGGCGGAACAGCGGCCCCACGGGGACCATCCGGACCTTCATCACCTCTTCCTGGAGCTCCTCGAAGAGCGGATCCATCTCCCGCTGGAGCGACAGCGCATCCTCCCAGCTTGAGCCCGAGTCCTCCGCGCGCGACAGGAATTGCGTCATCCGGCCCCGGGCGACGGACAGCTCCGCGGTGAGCGTGACGATGCGGTCCAGGCGCTCCAGGTCCATCCGTGAGCGGCCCCGCTTGCCCCCGGAGGACTCCGGGATGCGGGGAAGGGCGGCCGGCGCCGGGGCCATCGCTTCCGGCGCGGGGTGGAGGCCAGCGCCCTGCTTCAGGCGGGCCAGGTGGGCCAGGTGGACCGCGCCCAGCGAATCCACGCCGGCCAGCGACGCCCGGCTCAAGTCGCGCAGGTGGTCCACGGCGCCCAACAGCAGCGACACCCGCGTCTCGTCCACCGCGACGCGCCGGTCGATGAGCGCCTGGAGGAGATCCTCCACCCCGTGCGTGTAGTCCGTCACCGCCTGGAAGCCGAGCGAACCCGCGGCGCCCTTCAGCGTGTGCGCTCCGCGCAGGATGTCCTGCAGCAGCGAGTCCGCGGGAGCCACCTCGAGCGCGATGAGGTTCTCTTCCATGGAGGCGACCAGGCCCTCGGCCTCGTCCGAAAAGATGCCCAGCACCTTTTCCCACTCCGCGGTTGCTTCCGACGTCATGTCCCCCGGGCCCATCGTCAGCTCACCGCTCCCGCACGAAGCGGAGCCGGCTCACACATGGGGTTGTCTGGGGGGAACTTCCGGGTCAGCCGCTTTCGAGCGGAGGCCATGGGAACTCAGCAAGACAATGGGTGGAGACGACAACCCGTTCGGGAGGACCAACACACGCCCCCCGGTCCTCACAATGTGAGCCATTGCCGTGGGGGTGGGCCGACCTCCACGAAGAGGATGAATCCAGAAATCAACAGTACCAACACCTTGACCCGAAAACAATGCTACCCAAGATTTCACGCACTACCGGAATCAACAGGTAGGGCGACTGTCTTCGCAGGCCAGACTGTACAGGTAAGGGCGCTGAAGACTCCCCACGGCACTCACCCTGCTCTGTCTGAATAATCATGTTTCACGGGAGGAAGGGGACCATCCAGGCTCCCCTCCTTCACCCGTGTAGGCAAACCGAGTCGTTCCAGCAGCGCCAGGAACGGCCGGGGCGGCAGCTCCTCGACATTGACCATCCGGGCCACGTCCCACGCGCCGGAGGCAATCAGCATCGCGGCAGCGACTGGGGGAATCCCCGCGGTATAGGCAATCGCCTGGCTGCCCATGGACGCATAGGCCGTCGGGTGGTCAGAGACATTGTAGAGAAACACCTCGCGCTGCAGGCCATTCTTCATGCCCCGCACCCGGTCACCGATGCAGGTCTTCCCGGTGTAGCCGGGCGCGAGCGAGGCTGGATCCGGCAGCACCGCCTTCACGACCTTCAGCGGCACCACCTCCAGCCCCTCCGCGGTCCGCACCGGATGCTCGGACAGGAGGCCCAGGTTCTTCAGCACCGTGAAGACCTGGATGTAATGGTCACTGAATCCCATCCAGAAGCGCACATCCGCCCTGGGATAGCGCAGGGACAGGGAATGCACTTCGTCATGTCCTGTCAGGTAGACCTTCTGTCGGCCCACGACGGGCAAATCCCAATCGCGCTGGACCTCGAACATCGAGTTCGTCCCCCAGCGCCCCTGCTGCCAACTGTAGACAGGGCCGGTGAACTCACGGAAGTTTGTTTCGGGGTCGAAGTTCGTGGCGAAGAAGCGACCGTGGGAGCCGGCATTGACATCCACGATGTCGATGCTCTCAACCGTATCCAGATATTCATCCGCGGCGAGTCTGACATAGGCATTCACCACACCGGGGTCGAAGCCCACGCCGAGGATCGCCGTCACGCCCTGCTCCTCGCAGGTGCGCCGACGCCGCCATTCGTAATTGGCATACCAGGGCGGCGGCTCGCAGGCACGGTCCGGGTGTTCGTGGGCGGCGGTGTCCAGGTAGGCGGCGCCCGTGCGCAGGCAGGCGACCAGCACCGCGTCGTTCACGAAGGGCGACGCCACGTTGATGACGATCTGCGCGCGCGTCCTGCGGATCAACCGGGCCACGGCGGGGGCGCTCATCGCATCCACGCCATGGGCCTTGAACACCCCGGGCACCTTCATGGCCCCCTTTTCATGGACGCTGGCGATGAGGGCCTCGCACTTCTGCCGCGTGCGTGAGGCGAGATGGAGCTCGCCCAGCACATCGTTGTTCCGCGCGCATTGATGCGCGACGACCCGCGCGACGCCACCAGCGCCCAGGATGAGCACATTGTGTTTCAAGGGAGGCAACCTCCTTCGGACGCGCCAAGGGCAGAGGTGCTTCAGGAGAGGCTCTTGACGTATTCCCTGTAGGTGAACTCGCGGACGACGCGGATGGTCCCATCCTTCGCGCGGATGGCGATGGCGGGCATCTTCATGCCGTTGAACCAGTTCTTCTTGACCATCGAGTAGCCGGCCGCGTCCAGGATGGAGAGGCGGTCACCGACCTTCAGCGGCGCCGGGAAGTCGAACTCGCCAAAGACATCCCCCGCGAGACAGGACCTGCCGCAGATCCGGTAGTGGTGGGGGCCCTGGTCGGGCGACATGCGGGCGGAGGTGCCGTAGATGAGCAGGTCCAGCATGTGCGCCTCCACCGAGGCATCCACGATGGCCAGGTCCTTGCCGTTGTTCAGCAGGTCGAGCACGGTGACCTCCAACGTCGCGGCGTCGGTGATGGCGGCTTCGCCCGGCTCCAGGTAGACACACACGTCATGCTTTTCGGAGAAGGCCTTCAAGCGACGGGCGAACTTCTCCAGCGGATAGCCTTCACCGGTGAAGAGCACGCCCCCGCCCAGGCTGACCCATTCCACCTTCGAGAACAGCGCGCCGAACCGCTTTTCGACCAGGAAGAGCTGTTCGTCGAACAGGTCGAACTCCGCGTTGTCGCAGTTGTAGTGGAGCGTGAAGCCGGAGAGGCGGTCGACCACCGCTTCGACCTTCTTCGGATCCCATTCTCCCAGGCGGGAGAAGGGCTGCGCTGGATCCGCCAGTTCGAAATCGGAGGCGGAGATGCGTGGATTCAACCGGAGGCCCACCGACGCCTTGCGCGTCTTGCGCTTGAACCGTTCGAACTGCGCGATGGAGTTGAAGATGATCTTGTCCGCGCGGCGAGCGGCCGCGGAGACCTCGTCGTCCGCCCATGCGACACAGTAGGCGTGCGTTTCGCCCCCGAACTTCTCCTGGCCCAATCGCACCTCATGGAGCGAGGACGACGTCGTGCCATCCATGAAGGGGGCCATCTTGTCGAAGACCGACCAGGCGGCGAAGCACTTCAGCGCCAGCAGCACCTTCGCCCCCGACAGCTCCCGCAGCCGCGCGATCTTCTCCATGTTCGACGCGAGCCGGGCCTCGTCGATGAGGTAGTAGGGGGTGGAGAGGTCTTGACCGCGCATGACGGTTCCTGTCTGAGGGTGTTTGCCTTTGCGAACGGGACGTTCTTGAAGCCCAATCTCGACACACCGGGGCGAGGCCGCCCTCGGACCGTGGGCGGAGCGTTCCCACCCAGGCGGACGCTTCACCGGCGCTTCCTGTCGCGCCAGGCCAGCAGCTCGTCCGCCGCGCGACGTCCGGTGTCGAGCGCGCCCTGCACGGTGCCCATCCCGCCCCCGGCGTGCGTGGCCTCGCCGGCGAAGAAGAGCGTCCCCCGCACCGGCGCGGCGAGCGCATCCACCGCCTCCAGCGCGCCCACGGGGACGACGGAATAGCCCCCGCGCGTGTACGGCTCCCGCTGCCAGTCCTGCACGCGCCACGCTTCCAGGTGCTGGTGCAGTTGTCGGGGTGAGCCGGGGAAGAGTCGGGAGAGCCCCTCCAGGGCCTGCTCCAGCACCTGACGCTCCCCCTGACGCGACAGCCCCCGGGCGGCGAGCCCTCCGCTGAAGCCCACCAGATGGCGCGAGTCCCGCTGCGGCGACAGGGTCCACCACGTGTGGAAGGGAGCGCGGGGGGTGTAGAAGAAACCGAAGTGCGCGGTGTCCGCGTGCTGGCGCCAGAAGGCCGTGCGGAAGCGCAGCAGGACCTTCAGGAGCGGGCCCATCTCCAGGCGATGCCAGGCCCGCTCATGGCTTCGCACACGGGGCACGAAGCGCAGCGCGCCCGGGGCAGGCGGGCGGGCCTTGAGCACCCCCAGGGGAAGCGTCACCACGACGTGCCTGGCGCGGAAGGTCCCGAGCGGCGTCCCCTGCCGGGTCTGGGCCCGGATGCGCACCTCGCCGGGCTTCCAGCGCACCTCCTGGGCCACCGCGTTGAAGAGCAGCGTGTCCGGGGTCTCAAGCACCTTCGCGGCCATCGCGTGCAGGACGCGGTCATAGCCCTCCAGCACCCGGAAGGGAGGCAGCCCCCCCTGTTGATGGGCCCACCGCTCCATCCGCGCGACGGCCAGCGCGCTCAGGTGCTCCGGCTCCGTGGCGTAGATGTCCAGGACGCAGGCCCGCGTCATCTGGGCACGCAGGGAAGCGCCGTGCCGCGCGCGGATCCACTCCGCGATGGAGCGGTCGGGAGGTGGCACGGAGATCAACGGCTGCTGGAACGCGTGCGCGGTGTCCACCTTCACCAACCGGCCGCGCCAGAACAGCGCCTCGCTGTCATTGCAGGGACGCAGCGTCAGGTGCGCCTGGCGGATCCACCGCAGCAGGGAGGGAGGATGTCCGTGGACGAACTCCGCGCCCAGTTCCAGGGGCACGTCGTCCGTCCTGTCCCTCAGGGTCGCCACCCGGCCGCCCACCCGGTCCCGGGCCTCCAGGACGATGACCCGCAGGCCCTTGCGCACCAGCCGCTCGGCCGTGGCCAGCCCCGCGGCCCCCGCGCCCAGGATGATGACGTCGCAGTGTTTCTCCATCCGGAGTCCGCTCCCTGGCGGACTGTCCGCCAGGGGAAAGAAGCCCCTTCCCGCGCGTGGGTCACAGTGCGTCCGGAGGGTGGGGGCATCACGACCCCGGGGAGGATGACTCCCCGCGCAACGCCTTTCATCCCGGCAATGATTGACGGGGTGCGGGCCGCGGCCGTTTGATTCACGAATGCAAAATCAGACCCTGGAGTACCAGTCCTGCATCCAGAGTTCCGAGAAGGTGTCCTGGCGGCTCGATGAGCTGTTGCCCCGGGACACCGAGCTCGATTTCAGCCGGAAGTTCCTTTCGGATGCGCTGACCGGGGCGGAGGCCCTTGGCTTCCTGAGCGCCGGGGAGCAACTGCTGCTCAATCAGATCCGCTCCAACAGCTACGCCCACCTGTTCCTGTTCCTGGAGGAGTACGCCGTGGCCCTGGCGTCCCAGCGCGCCGGCCTGGAGCTGCACGGCAACGCGATCCACATGCGCGCGCTCCTGCGCTTCACCGAGGAGGAGCTCAAGCACCAGCAGCTCTTCTCGCGCTACACCGGCGCGTTCGCCCGGGGGTTCAAGGTCGCCCCGGCGCTGCTCGACAACCAGGTGGAGGTGGCCCGGGCCATCATGACGAAGTCACACCTGGGGATCCTCATCTTCAACCTGCACCTGGAGCTGATGACCCAGCAGCACTACCTGGAGACGGTCCGTAGCAACAAGAACGAGGTGCTGGATCCGCTGTTCTGCAACCTGCTCAAGCACCACTGGCTGGAGGAGGCGCAACACACGCGGCTCGATTTCCTGGAGGCCCAGAAGATCCTCGCCCGGGAACCCGAGACGCTGGACGCGGCCCTGGCCGAGTACTCCGAGCTGCTCCAGGCCCTGCGGGGAACCCTGATTGCCCAGCTCGCCCTGGACCTGCAGACCCTGGAGAAGGCGGTGGGGCGCACGTTCACGGACGCCGAACGCCAGGAGCTGAACGCGTCCCAGGAGCGCTCGTATGTCTGGGGGTTCATTGGAATGGGGATGAAGGCGCCCCTCTTCCTCTCCCGCCTGCGCGCGCTGTCCCCCGTCGCGGAGCAGCACGTGCTCGCGCTGGCGCCCACGTACTACTGCGACTGAAGGCCTGCTTCGGGACCGGGCAGGCCTTGAGACAGAGCCCCGGGGAGCGCGAGATATCCTTTGAATCCGTAGTATACCGGAGCATGCACTCGCAGCACCCTGGGGGTTACATGATGAAGCGTGCTCTTGCGGTCCTGGTCACCCTGGTCGGCCTCTCCGTCGTGGGATGTGGCGGGCCGACGTCCGACACCGATGCCACCGGGGCCCTGCCCCCGAGCGAGGAGGGGGGCAGGGTCTCCCAGCTCGCCACCTGCTCGGCGTCCTGTGGTGCCAGCCTGTCCGTGTCCTGCACGGGCTCCTCCTGCTCCTCCCAGGACGGCCAGGGCGTGACGTGCAACGGCGTGTTCACGAGTTGCGCCTCCCAGGCCGTGTGTACCGGTCTGCCCGCGTGCAGTACCTACGCGAACAAGCAGTGCCAGCCCCCGGGCGACGAGATGGATTGCTGCTTGAGCAACGCGGTGGCGCTGCTCGTCTGCACCGGTTCCGGCGGCTCGCACGGCGTGTGGCGCTTCTAGGAGCGACAGGCTGTTGGTGACAGTGTCACCAGGGGGGCCCCCCAAGTGACGGGGGCTCCCGCTATGCTGGCGCCCCATGATCTGCCCAGCCTGTGCGGAACTCCGCGCCACTGAAACAGGGGCCCCGTGCCCGGAGTGTGGCGCCACGCTCGTGCCCGCCACGGGGCAGCACCTCGAAGACTTCGTGCGGACCCTGTTGCGCCGGCGCATCGAGCGCTGGCGGTTCGACGGGTTGCTGGACGCCGTCACGGCGGAGCGGCTCGATGCCTCGCTGGAGGCGTCACCGGTGGCCGCCTTTTCCTTGCCCGAGCCGATGCCGGCCCCCGTGGCGGCGCCCCCGGTCGACTCCGCGGTGCACGTGGAGGCCTGGGCGGAGGACGTCGCCACGTCGCTGCGCCGCGCGGGCGGGTGGCGCCCGGGTTGGGTGGCGGCGCTCGCGCACTCGTTGGATTCGGCGGCGAAGGCGGAACGGGAGGAAGCGGCGAAGCAGCGCGCGGCGGTGGTGGAGCACCGCGCCAGACACCCGAACGACTCCGGCGAGGACGACCTGGGCTCCGCGCTGGGGTCCGGGCAGGCGCTGTTCTCCCGGGGGCACATGGGCTCGCTGGGGGGCGGCCTGGAGGCGATGGTCGCGCTCGATGAGGGCGAAGGCGCGCCCCGGCTCCACGAATACATCTGGTGGTTCCTGGGCGCGGTGCTGGTGCTGGGCGGCTCGCTCATGGGCGTCCGTGAAGCGTGGCGGGCGCTGGGGGGCGTGCCCCGGCAGTTGATCGTCACGGGCGCGCTCTTCGGCTACCACGCGGCCTTCATCGGGCTGGGGGCGTTCCTGTCGCGGCGCTCGCTGTCGGCCGGGCGCGTCCTGGCGGGCATCGGGCTCGCGTTGCTGCCGGTGGTGTTCGTCGCGCTGTCGTCGCTGGTGGCGCTGGCGCCCATGGTGGGTGTCCCCGTCGCGCTCGGGGTCGCGGCGGTGGGGCTCGTTCCCTTGCGGATCGCGGGCCGGCTGTTGCACGGAGCGTCCGCCGCGTCGCTCGCGGTGGCGCTGTTCCCCTCGCTCCTCGCGGGCCTGCCGTTGATGGGCTGGGACGAAGCGCCCTGGCTGCGAGCGCTGTGCGCGACCGCGGGCGTGGTGGCGCTCGGGGCCACGGCGTGGCGCGCTCGGGCGGCGACAGGCAAGGCCCCCTTCGTCAACGCGGGCGCCGCGCTCTATGGCGCGCTCTGCCTGGCGGTCTTCGCGGTGGCGAGCGCCCCCTCCGGGTTCGACGCGCTGGAGCCGGGCAGTCCGCTGTTCGCGGGCCTCACGCTCTGGGCGGTGGGGCTCGCGGCGGTGGTGGCGATGGCCGCGTCCACGGAGTCGGTCCGGGAGGCCCATCCGCGCGCGGGCCCGGTGCTCGAAACGCTGGCGCACGCGGTGGTGGCCAGCGGCGCGCTCGCCGGAGCGCTGGGCGCGTTCTCCGTCATGCCGGGGGACGACGGATGGGTGGACGTCGCGTCCGCCAGCGCGCCCGTGCTGGCCGCGCTGCTCTTCTTCCTGCTGGAGCCCCGACGCCGGGCGCTGGTGCATCCGGGGGTCATGGCCGCGCTGCTCGCGGGCGCCCTGCTCGCACGCACCCTGGCGCCCACGGAACCCACATGGTGGGGCTTCGGGGTCGCCGCCGTCGCCTCGACGCTGTTGCTCATGGCGCGCACCACCGTCGCGAGCGGCCTGCGCATCCGGATGCTGGCCTGGGGCGTCGTGATGGCCCTGGCGACGCTGCCCACCGTCTCCGTGCTGGCCTGGGATGGGGGGCCGAGCAACCCCTGGCCGAAGGCGCTGACGGGGCTGCTCATCGCGGTCGCGGCCCACGTCGCGGGAGGCTGGAGCTGGCGGGGGCTCCATTATCTGGGCGGAGTCGCCTCGCTCTTCGGTGCGCTCGCGCTCGTGGAGGGAACCCCGTGGCTCGCGTCGGACACGGCGAGCCTCGCGGTCTTCGGGCTCGCGGCGGTGCTCCACGGCCTCGCGGGACTCGCGCAGGACGCGTGGGCGCGGCGCACCGGACGAAGTGATGGGCTCAAGCCCCTGGAGGACCTCTCCCTGGGCACGGCCGCGCTCGGGGTGGTGCTGGCCCTGGGGGTCACCCCTTCCCTGCCGGAGGCGCTCGCGGGGTTCGTGGTCCCTTCCAGGACACTGCTCGCCTGCGTGCCCACGGCCCTGGCCACGGCGGTGTTGCTGCTGCGCGTGCGCAGGGAGGGCAGCCGGCTCGTGGCCTTCATCGCGGCCACGGGGCTCGCGCTCGGGGTGACGCAGGCGCTGGGCACGGTCTCCGACTTCACCTCGGTGCGCGCCGCGCTCGTGGCCTCGGCCCTGGGGCTCGGCTTCGCGCTCCTCGCGGCCCTGCGCGGTCGCGGCCCGGTCGCGGGTGAGGCCCCGGTGCCCAAGGGGCGCCGGCTGCTGGACGTCATCCCCCTGCCCTTCGGAGCGCAGGGACGGCCGCTGTTGCTGGATGGCTTCGCGGCGGCGGCGCTCGTGCAGGTCGGCTTCGCGACGCTCACGCTGCTCAACTGGGTCCCCGTGCCCGTCGACGCCGAGCGGTCCGGCTTCCTGCTCGCGGGAGGACTGCTGACGGCCATCGCGATCCTGGCGTTCGTGTCGCGCGGCTTCGTGGCGTTCGCCCTGCGCGGCTCGGTGGTGACGCTCGCCACGGGAGGCGCCTTCATCGCGCTCACCGCGGTCATCAACCGCGCGGGCCGTCCGCTGTCCCCCGACGTGAGCGCCTGGCGCCTGCCGCTCATCGGCATCGCGCTGTGGCTGCTCGCGCTGGCGACGCGGCGCTTCGGTCCGTGGCTCGGGCGGCTTTTGGAGAACCCCCGGCACGGGCCGCTGTACCACGCGGTGCCCCACGTGGGCGTGGCCGCGCTGGCCGTCGTCCTGCTGAAGTCCGCCGTGGGCGTGGGCATGCCGGATCCGTCCTTCGCGCTCGGCGTCGTGCCCCCGCTGTTGGTGCTGGGCCCCGCGCTGCTCTGGCTGCTGCTCGCGGCCTCCTTCCGCTCGCGGCCCCTGGCGCACCTGGGGCTCCTGCTGGGGCTGCCCGGCGCCGCGCTCTGGGCCGCGCAGAAGACGCTGCTCGGCTCACCGCTGATGGCGCTGCGACCGCCCGACGGGCAATGGGTGCTCGCCCATCCGGTGCAGCTCATGGGTCCGTATGAGTTGGACTGGCTCCAGCCCGCGACGTGGCTGGCCCCCGGGGACACGCTCTTCTTCTCCTGGCAGCGGGCGTTCGCGGGCATCGCCGCGGCCGGGCTGCTCTATGCCGGGGCCGCCATCGCGGTGGCGGGCCTGGGCGCGGCGCGCGCCTTCGTGCGCCGGCTGCTCTGGCCCACCGCCCAGGACCTCCCCGAGCCCTTCCTCCAGATCCTGCGCCAGTGGTCCCTCACGGCCGTGGCGTTGGTGGCGGCGGCGGCGTTCTTCCAGCCCGGGCTTCCCTCCGCGGGGCTCGCGTTCGCCACGGGCGCCGTGCTGTTCAGCGGGGGCGCACGCAAGCCGGGGCGCATCGTCCTGGGGCTCGGGCTGCTGCTGCTCGTCCACGCCCAGGCCCAGATGGCGCCCCTCTTCCAAGCGTGGCCCGGGCCCACGCTCGCGCTGCTGGGGCTCGCGGTGGTGACACTGGGGCCGTGGGTCGCACGGCGGCGGGGCGTGGGCACGGGCCCGACGCGGCTGCGCACGCAGGTGTCCGCGCTGCCCTACCTGTTGACGGCGACGGCGTATGCGCTGGCCGTGACGGGAGAGCCGTGGCCGACGTTGGCCGTCCCCGGTGTGCTCTGGCGGATGCTCCTGGGCCTGGGCGGCACGTGGATGGCCTCCCCGGCCTGGGCCCTGACGCTCGCGCTCATCGCCACGACGCTGCTGGTGGCGGCGTTCCAGTGGCGGGGCGCGCTCGCGGGCTTCGTCGCCAGCGCCGCGACGATGCTGATGGGAGGCGCGGTCCTCTGCGCGCTGATGACCGCCCTCGTGATGGACGCGAGCGGCGCGGGCCCCCTGCCGGGCTACCGGAGCCTCTTCACCGTCTCCGGGGCGGCGCTGGCCCTGGCCGCCGCGGGAAGCGCCCTGGCCCTGCACCTGGCGCAGCAAGCCACGGCGCGGCGCAGGGGCGACGTGGCGGGCGGAATGGGTTGGGGGCGCGACCTGTGGCTCGTGGCGACCGGGGTGCTGCTCGCCATCGTCGCGGTGAAGGGCCGGGCGCCGGAGGAGGCCCTGCCCCTGGCCCTCGCGGCCATCGGGTTGGCGGTGGGCGTGTCCCTGCACTGCGCGTGGCGCGAACACACGGGACGGCACGTGTACTTCGTGCAGGTGGCCGTGGTGGGCGTCTACGCCCTGGTGCGCGGCCTGTACGCACAGGGCCTGCGCCCCGAACACGATGCGCTCTTCGCGCTGTCCCTGGGCTTCGTGCTGGTGGGTGTGACGGTGATGGCGCGCCGGGCGGGCGTGCGACCCGTGGAGCGGGCGACGCGGCGGTTCGCGGCGCTGCTGCCCATTGGCATGGCGCTGGTGCTGCCCGGGGACGCGACGGGCGAGGCGGCCCTGCTCGCGGGCGGCTCCGGCCTGCTGTACGCGGCGCTGGGCGCGGTGGAGCGCAGCCGGATGTTCGGCGCGTTCGCGGCCGCGGCCTGCAACCTGGCGCTGCTCATCGCCGCGCTCGCGTTCGGGCTGGAGGGGCTGGAGGTGTACCTGGCACCGCTCGGCCTGCTGTTCCTGATGATGGGGCAGCTCTTCACGTCCAGCCTGCCGCAGGCGGCACGCAACGCGGTGCGCATCCTGGGGGGACTGCTGCTGTACGTGCCCGCGGCGGCGAAGCTGGCGATGCGGATGGGCGAGTCGGAGGACGGGACGTACGCGCTCGTCTTCGGGGCCGTGTGTCTGCTGGGCGTGGCGCTGGGCATGGCCCTGCAGATCCGCGCCTATCTGGCGCTGGGCACGCTGTTCCTCACCCTGGACGTGGCGGCCAACCTGCTCAACGCGGGACTCCGGGACCACCGCATCGGCTTCCTGGTGATGACGCTCACCGGGCTCACCATCGTGGGCGGCCGGGTGATGGCGACGCTCAAGCGCCAGAAATGGGAGTTCCTGCTGCGGCGCGTGCGCGTCCAGCTTCGTGGCTGGGATTGAACGGGCCCCAGCTCACTGCACGACGGGCGCGCGGAACAGCTCGCCCTGGCTGCCCTCCAGCACCAGGGTCCCCTCGTCCGAGCTGCCCACGCGCAGGGACGCCCGCGTCTGCCCCCGGCGATCCACCAGGCTCAGGCCGGGCAGGCCATGCTCGTCCGCGCCCAGGATGGCGCGGGGCCGCCCATAGGCATCCGCCAGCTCCAACCGCGACGAACCATCCACCTGGAGCCCCACCGAGAACAGGTCCACGCCCCCGGACTTGGACAGCGTCAGGCGGGGGGCCTCGTCGGAGAACACCATCAGTTCGGCCAGCGACTCGCCCTCCGCCGTGGAGAAGCGGAGGCGGGGCGAGTCATCCGCGCCCACGCCCAGCAGCGCCCGGGGCCGGCCCGCGCGGTCGCGCAGCACCAGGGACGCGGCGCCGTCCTTCTGGGTGTCCAGCGTGGCGCGGGTGCGGCCCTGCGCATCCTGGAGCACCAGCCGGGAGGCGACGACCTCTCCGGACGGCGACGGCGTGGCGCGCAACGCCGCGGCCCCCAGTCCCAGGACGGCCACGGTGAGCGCGGCGCAGGTGAGGACCTGCAACCGCCGGAGGCGGACTTCCAGTCGGGCCAGGCGCGCGTCGGTGGAATCCATCCCGGTGTCACCTCCTGTCCGCGCCACCCTGGCGGGACGAAGACGACGCTAACAAACCACGGGCCTCCGCACGGGCGTTTCCGCTCGGCCGTGACACCGGCCCCGTCAGCCGGTGTGGAGGGCCCGACGTTCGGGACGGGCCCGCGCTGTCAGGGCAGGACGCTCACATGGACAGCAGGCGTGCGGCGCTCCGTCGCGCGCTCCACCACCCGCCCCAGGCGCAGCAGCAGGTGCTCTTCAAAAGGCCGCCCCATGAGGTGGACCCCCACCGGCAGGCCCGCGCGGTCGAAGCCGGCCGGCACCGACAGGGCGGGGCACCCCGTGAGGTTCGCCAGGCGGATGAAGCGCATCAGCGCGTCCACCACCGGCAGGTTGGATTCGCCGGCGGGAAGCGTCGCTTCGGGGATGGCCGGGGCGGTGGAGGCCGTCGTCGGGGTGATGATGACATCCACGCCCGCCATGAGGGACAGCAGCTCCCGGGTCAGCCGGTGACGGTGTCGCAGCGCGTGCACGAAGTCCGTGGCCCGGAAGCGACGCCCGAGCGCCAGGTTGGTGCGCGAGTCGAGGCCGAACACCGACGCGCGCGCGTTCAACTGGGGAAGCATCGCCTCCGTCATCTCGCTCAGGATGATGCAGCTGTGCGTCCAGAGGACGGTGTTGAGGTCGGGCGGCGGAATCTCCACCACCGTGGCGCCCGCGTCGGTGAGGGCCCGCACCGCCTCCCGGCACCGGGCCACCACGTCCGGGTCGGCGTCCTCGAAGTGGGGCGTGCAGATTCCCAGACGGATGCCATTGAGCGCCCCGTCCTCGTAACCCGACAGGTGGTGCGCGGGCTGCTGCCGCGCGACGACGTCATGCCCGTCCGGGCCGGAGAGAATCGCATACATCGCCGCGACGTCGTCGACGGTGAGGCCCATGGGCCCGACATGCGCCACGTTCCAGCACAGCGGGGGCACGCCCGTCTCCGGGATGCGGCCCCAGGTCGCCTTGAGGCCCACGATGCCGCAGAGCGCGGCGGGAATCCGGATGGAGCCACCGCCGTCCGCGCCAATGCTCAGCGGGCACAGGCCCGCCGCCACGACCGCGCCCGAGCCGCTGGAGCTGCCGCCGGTGATGTGGCCCCGGTTCCAAGGGTTGCGCGCGGCGCCGTGATGCGGATTCAACCCGATGGGGTTGATGCCAATCTCATTCATGTTGGCCTTGCCCAGGATGACGGCGCCCGCGGCCTTCAGGCGCGCGGCCACCGTCGAGTCGGCGGCGATCACCTCCGTGCGGAACGTCGTGCCCAGCGTCGTGGGGAAGCCGGCCAGGTCGACCTCGTCCTTCAGGACGACGGGAACGCCATCCAGCACGCTCAAGGGCCGGCCCGCGCGCCACCGTTCTCCCGAGGCCTCCGCGGCCCGCAGCACCTCGTCGGGTTTGCGAGCGATGAAGAGGCCCAGGCGGTCCGCGCCGCCGTCCAGCCGCTCGATGGCCTCGTTCAGCTTTCGCGCCACGGCCAGCGGCTCGGTCCCTCCGTCCCGGTAGGCCCGCGCGAAGGCCGCGACCGTCTCCCGCTTCGACTCCACGGGCGACGCGGCGACGGCGCGAGCGGCCTGCTCCCGAGGCGTCTGGGATTCCGTTGGCGGCGCACCGGAGGGCAGCGGATATTGGATGGGCGGCGCATCTCCGGCGGACAGCTCACGCCACTGGTCGATGCCACTGTCCCGCAACAACTTCTCCACCAGCATGGGCCCGACGCCGCCGCGCTCCAGGGTGTTGACGAAGGCCTTGAGGGCCACGCCCGACAGACGCGGAGCCTTCACCGGAGGACGTTGATAGGACATGGGGCGACAGCCTACCCCGACACGGGCGTGTCCGGGCTAACCCATGGCGGGGACGTAGGCCACGGTGCCCGAGTGGTCGATGTTGCTGTTGTCGTAGGTCGCGTGGTTGTAGCCGCCGGCTTTCAGATCCAGCGAGAACTCATTGAGCCAACCGCCGCCCGTGAAGATTCCCAGCACCTTGCCCTTCCAGAACACGGGCGATCCGGAGTTGCCGGAGACGCCACTGAGCCAGGTGTCGAAGGTGCTGCGATCCCGGTGGGGATTGGCGGCGGCGACCTTGCCCTCGGTGTACTTCAATGGCTGTCCCAGGGGGTGGCCCAGCATCTGGATCAAATCGCCGTTCGCCACCGTCGCCGCCTCCGTCTTGGTCACCTGGTCCAGGACCTGCTTCGTCTCGAAGAAGCCCTCGATGGTGAGCACCGCCGTGTCATTGTCGGTCATCTCGCGCGCCTTGATCTTATAGACCTTGTAGGTGAAGGCGGAGCGGCTGCTCGACTTGCGGTAGTAGCCCGTGACGAAGCGGAGATCGGACACCTTCGCGCCATCCACCTCTTCAAGAAGGCTGATGACGTTGTGGCCGGCGGTCGCGATCTGGCTGCGGCTGTAGATCCAGCCCGTCCCAATCATCCACACCGCGGGTTCGTCGGCGAGCGCATCGCACAACCTGGCGCCCTTGAGGCCCTCCGGGTAGTGGGGCTGGCTGAAGTATTTCTGGGACGTGGTCGGCGTGAGGCCAGACGCCCCGATGAACTTCTGCCCCTGGATGCAGAGCAGTCCCACGGAGTCCGCCAGGTCCGTGATGGAGGAAGCCTCACCCGCGGCCTGGTAGATGTCCGCCGGGTAGTTGCCATTGAAGATCGCCATGGGCCATCTTGTTCCCGGTCCTGTGTCAGCACCAGTCTCCCTGACGTCCCACCGCGCTCGGGGCGCGCGCCCAACCCTGTACATCCCATGATCCCTTCATCCTGGCGCTGGGTCTGTGTTCTTGGATTGCTGACGTCCGTGGCCTGCTCCGATGAGCCCCCGGAGGATGGGGGCCTCGCGGATGCGGGGCCCCTCTCCGACGGAGGAAGCAGCGGGGATGCGGGAAGCAACAGCGCCGATGCCACGGTGGCCGGTGCGACGAGTCTGCCCTTCCCGACGCTGCACCACCTGACCGTGGAGTGGGCGTTCAGCGGGGATGCCAACGCCAATGGCGTGGTCACGGTCCGCTACCGGGCAGCGGGCACCCATCCCTGGCGCGAAGCACTTCCCCTGCGCCGCGTGGCCGCGGGCAGCAACGAGGGCTTCAGTTGGACGGGCCGCCACTCCGGCAGCGTGTTCGACCTCCAGCCGGGAACGACCTACGAGTTGGAGCTCACGCTCACGGACCCCGATGGCGGCACGACCACACGCACCACCACCGCCACCACGCGTCCGGTGCCCGTCCCCATGGCGAGCGCCCCCATCAAGGCGGTGACGCCCGCCACGTTCGCCAGCGTCGCCGCGAGCGCCCAGCCCGGGGACATCCTCCAGATGGGCGCGGGCACCTACGCTGGCTTTGATTGGTCCCGGAGCGGCGCCGAAGGAAGGCCCGTCGTCCTGCGAGGGACCGCGGGGGTGGTGATCAACGGTGCCATCAACCTCTTCGCGCAGGCCTACGTCCACCTCGAAGGGCTCACCGTCAACGGCCGCATCCGGTTCAACGGCTCGAAGCACATCGCCATCCAGCGGTGCGCCATCAACGCCAGCAACACCTACGGCGGCGACGGCATCGTGACATTCACCCGCGCGGAGAATGCATACATCGCGGACAACGTGGTGACGGGCTTGACGCAGTGGGCGGAGGCTTCGCTCGGCGTCAGCGGTGACAACCTGGGCGAAGGCATCGCCGTCACCGGTCCCGGACACGTCATCCTGCACAACCGCGTGACGGGATTCCGGGACGGCATCTCCCTCCTGGAGGACGATGAGGCCGTGGATCAGTTCAGCATCGACATCCTGAACAATGACTTGAGCGGCAACGCGGATGACGGCATCGAAGCGGACTTCTGCTTCCACAACTGCCGCATCGTCCGCAACCGGCTGACGAACAACTTCATCGCGGTGTCATCGCAGCCTGGGCTGGGCGGTCCCACGTACTTCGTCCGCAATGCCATCTACAACGCGGTGCACGTGGCCTTCAAACTCTACCGGGGCAGCACCGGGGACGTACTCCTGCACAACACGGTGGTGAAGAACGGCGACGCGTTCGGCATCTACGCGGGACGCCCGGTGGCGCACCTCTACGCGCGCAACAACCTCTTCCTGGGCGGGGCGGGCGGCACCTTCAACGGGTACAGCAGCGGCACCGGGCGGGTGTTGCATGTCCCCGACCTGGAGGTCGCAAGCTCCAGCCTCGACCATGACGGCGTGGGTTCCACCACGGACACCGTGACAGGCCGACTGGGGACCAGCACGTTCGGCAGCCTCCAGACCCTGCGCACCGGCACGAGCGAACAGCACGCCGTGCAAGTGGACCTCACGGCGTTCGCCAACACCGTGGCGTATCCCGCCGCGCCCCTGACGCTCTACGCCAGGCCGGACCTGCGGATCCGCGCGGATTCCGCCGCCGCGAACGCGGGCCAGCCCCTGCCGAACATCAACGAGGGTTTCGCCGGCCTGGCACCGGACCTGGGCGCCTTCGAAGCGGGCGCGGACCTGCCTGTCTTCGGTCCACGCTGAGCAGGCGGAGTGCAAGCCATGGACCGCGACGCCGCGCTGGGGCGGATGCCAGGGCAGGTCCATGGACAAGGTCCTCCGCCGGGCACACTTCCGCCAAACCTGTCCGACAGTCGGACAGGTTCGGACGCTGCGTCCTTGGAAGGCGGGGGCGGCGTCTTCACCGGATGGGCGGTGTCGCGCTCAGGGCACCAGCAGGGCGCCATCCGACAAGGCGACCTCCGCCCCCGCGCCTCCCAGTCCTCCCCAGATGAACAGGGATTGGCCCGTCCACACGCCCGTGTGCCCCGAGCGGGCCAGGGGTGCCCCCTGGGTGCTCAGCGGGGTCCAGGTGTCGCTCGCGGGGTCATACGCCGCACCGTCCGCGCAGGCGCCAGAGCCACCATTGCCGCACTTCGCGGCGGCGCCGCCCCAGACCCACATGCGTGTTCCCGTCCACACCGCGACGTGCCCGTCGCGGGGCGTGGGAGCGCCCTTCGTCGACAGGGGCGACCACGCGTCGCGCTGGGGATCATACCGGGCCCCGCCTTCGCAATAGCGCGGCCGGTCCGGCCCGTCGCTGCCGCAGCCCAGGCCGCCCAGGACCAGCATCTCCGTCCCCGTCCACACCGCCGTGTGCGCCCAGCGGGCCTGGGGAGCCCCGGCCGAGGCCAGCGGCCTCCAGGTGTCCGTCGCGGGTGAGTACGCCGCGCCATCCCCCAGCGCCACGTCCACGGCGGCACCGCCGCTGCCGCCCCAGACGAGCCACTCCTGTCCCGTCCACACCGCGGAGTGATAGCGGCGCGCCCGGGGAGCCCCGTCGCCGGACATGGGGGTCCACGTCCCGGAGGCCCCGTCGTACCGGGCCCCATCCCCCAGCACGCGGGCCTGCTGGGGCTCCTCTCCGCCCCACACCAGCATCCCCTGCCCCGTCCACGCCGCCGTGTGCCAGCCGCGCGCGGAGGGAGCGCCCTGGAGGGCAAGCGCGCTCCAGGTGTCCGTGTCCGGCGCGTAGGCCGCCCCATCCCCGCAGGGAAGCTGGGGCCGCTCGCCGCACCCCACGCCGCCCCAGACAATCATCCGCTGGCCGGTCCATACCGCCGTGTGCAGGGTGCGCGCGGCCGGAGCCTTCAGGGAGGACAGCGGGGTCCAGCTCCGGGCCGCCACGTCGAACCGGACCCCGTCTCCACAGACGCCATTGAAGGTGCAGCCGCCCAGCCCGCCCCAGAGCAGGACGCCCTGGCCGTCGAAGACGGTCGCCAGTTGGAAGCCGGCGCCAGGGACGGCGCCCTCGGGGAGGGTTTCCCAGCGGCCCTGCTGCTGCGTTCCTGCCTGCTGGGGGCTTGAACAGCAGAGGAGGGCGAAGAGGAACAGGCCCGGGGCCAGGCGCATCCGAAACGACGTCATGGATTCACGCTCCGAATGCGCCAGCGGGGTCATCCGTCTACCAGGGGCGAGGACTGCCGCAGCTATACCCCGGGCCGTTGATGAAGCGCGACGCGGCGCGGCCGTTGGCATCCGCCGCCGCGGACTGCCGCACGCTCAACGGAATCCACCACTGCGACTGGTCCGACACGTCACAGAGGAACTCCACCTGCACCTGGTTGGGCGAGTGGAAGCGGCTGGCCGTCCCGTTGTTCTCCCACATGGCGCCAAAGACATACTTGCTGATGCCATGGAAGTAGAAGTAGTCGCAGCCGGTCGCGGTGCAGGCCCCCTGGGGACCGGCCCGGTGGCCGCCGGTGTTGCCATTGTCGATGTTGTACTTGTCGAAGTTGGCGTGCCAGCCCTCGTGCATGTAGTCACCCGCGCGGGAGGCCGGGTTGGAGTTGCTGGCGTTCGGGTTGTAGAGGGGGCACGCGGTCTCCACCTTGTCCGTGTCCCACGGCCAGAACCGGGGGGAGAAGGTGCCAAAGACATCCGTGCGGTCGGTGATGCCGTGGTAGAGGCTGTCGTGGAAGTTGCTGTTGGGCGCCTCCGCCGTGCCCCGGTAGTCCGCGGTGCCGTGGAACGACTGGGCGAAGTTGTCCGCCATGCCGTACGTCAGCAGGTAGGAAGCGTTCCAGTGCTTGGGGAATTCGAGCGACACGTTGCACGCGTCACTCCAGCCACGGTTGCTCCAGTCCCCGGACTTCAGGCCATAGGCCTTGTACTGCCAGAGGAAGAAGTCCTGCCAGCAGCCGTGGGTGTTCCAGAGGTCCCGGTCCGCCTGGCTCGCGCCCGTCTGCGTACAGACGGCGCCGGCCTCGGCGGACAGGCCAAAGGCAAGAAGGGACGACATCAGGGCAATGCCTTGCTTGAGATTCATGGGCGTTCTCGCTCCTCGGTCGTGAGGTCAGGTCAGAACTTCGGAGGGGTGACGTCGAAGGTGTAGGGCTTCTCCTCGGGCGGCCGGGGTGCCTTCGGTTCGGGCTTCGGCGCCTGCACTTCCGGGTGGGCCTTGAGGTAGGCGCTGAGCTTGCGGTTGAACGTCTCCGCGTTCTCGCCGCTGACGCGCCGGACGCGGTCCAGGAACAGCAACTCCTCGCGGCGGACGAAGGGCTCCAACGCCTTGCGCGCATCCAGCGTATCGCCCCGGTTCCACAGGAAGGCGCTGATGGCCTCCGCGCGGACGATGACGGAGGGGTGCGAGCCCACCTGGTACAGCACCTCCCGGTCGAAGTCCGCGTCGCGCAGGTACGCGATGCCAGCGATGGCCTTGGCCTGCAGGCGCGCCTGCTGGACCTCTTCCTGGAGCTCGCCTTCGATGTAGGTGCCCTTCGTGGGCAGCGGCATGCGGACGAACTCCGCGAGGAACTTCGCGCCGTCGTAGGTGCGCATCTCGCCGAGCAGGCCCAGGGCGACCAGCGCGCGGCTGGAGTCCCCGGCCTTGTGCGCCTCCAGGATCTCCGCGGAGAAGGCCTGGATGAGGTCCGGGTTCTTCGCGGCGGTGCGCAGCGCCTTGCGCGCGTCGTCCTGCTCCTCCACCACGGACTGGCCGGCCCAGGTGACGAACGCCTTCACGCTCTTGCGAGCCTCCGTCCCCGTCCCGCTCAACGCCGGCGGCTGGTGCAGCGGACGGGCCGCGATGACGCGGCTGGGAGGGGTGCTCGAGCCCTGCTCCGAGCCGGGCTGGGCCTCCGCTCCAAAAGCCACCGGGCCCGACATCAGGCCCAGGGTCATGACGGTGGCGCCTGCACGGGAGATGACTCGCCATTTGCGGCTTTGCATGGTCCTGCCTCCATTCCAGAAGTGTCGGAAGGCCCCAGCGCTCGGGGCATCCCCTCCCACGTCGCGCGGGTATCGCCGCGACCCGTGGGTGCCCCCGCTCACTTCACGAGGCGTACCAACCTGTTCCAGGCGCGGCGGGGAAGGTCATCGGCAGGAGGCGGCGGCTCACGCCACACTCGGAGGAATGGATGGAAGCAGCTCCTGGAAGGCCCCCCTGGAGCGTCGTGGCTGTTGCTCCCGTGGCCACACGGGGCGTTGCCCGTGTTGCCCGGGAGGCACGACGACGGGACCTCCCTGCGACACGGCTGCGCTGTGTTTGAAGGGGGGCCTCGTGGCACCCTGAGGAGGTTGTGCTCCGTCGCGGTCTCCCGCCTGAAGCGGGAGGACATGGACATGTGGGGACGGGCTCCTTCAGGTCCTGGTGCGGATGGATCACACGCTGGTTCGGCAGTAGAAGCGCCGGTCATGCCCACTCCCAACCCCCTCCTGCTCAGCGCCATCGCGCTCCTTGCCACGGCCTCTGGATGCCCCGCGACGGGCGGAGTGGCACTGCGGGCGGATGGCACCCCCGGGCCACAGGACTGCACCGAGGAAGCGAAGCGGACCATGCGTGCGCTCCGGCTGCATGTCGGGGACACAGCGCTCGTGGAACTGGATGCGAACCAGATCCGGTCGCGGGCCGTCACGCTCTACGAAGGTCCCATCGAGAGCATCCTGAAGAGCGACTTCGGAACGCTCGAGACAACGACGCGCTTGTATGGACAGGTCTGGACGAACGGTCCACAGGTCGTCATCCGCTGGTACGAGGCTCACCCGCCGGACAGCGAGAAGTTCCCCATCTGCGCGGTGGCCCGGCTCAGCGAGGACCAGATGAAGAAGCGGCCCGAGTCCAAGCCTGGAACCGCCATCCTTGATGGGTCCGTCGCGGCGGCCTACGTCGTGGACGCGTTCCGGTGACACACGGCGCCGGTCGTCGCACGGGCGACACCGGCACCGGACACGGCGGAGGACGTCTCAGTTCTGGCGACGGCGGCGCAGCATGGCCAGCCCGGCCAGCGCCAGGCCCCACACGGGCGCGGTGCCCGCGGCGGAGCAGCCCCCGCTGTCGCTCTCCGCCGGGAGCGGATCCACGACGACGGGCGTGCCGTTGCCCACCTTCACGCTCAGCGTCGTGGCCGCCGCGCGGTCCCCGTCACTGCTCTTGTCCGCGTTGGAGGAGTTGCCCGCGCCGAAGAGCTTGAGGGTGACGTCCGTCGACGGAGCGACGAGCGAGAAGTTGAAGCGCAGCTCGCCCGCGGTGAAGTCCTGCGGCGCGGTATGGACCAGCTCCGCGCCCAGCTTCTTCGTTCCGGTGCCAGCCACGAGGTTGGCGCCCGCGGCGTCCACCGCGATGTCCACGCCGCCCGTCTTCGCCGCCCCACCCCGCATGATGAAGGTGTACTGGCCGGTGGCGCCCGGCTCCAGCGTCGCCGGGCCTTCCAGCACCACGGTGGGAACCTCCCCACCCTTGTGGCACGTGCTGCACATCACCCCGTCCTTGCCGGACTGACCGGTGATGCCCGTGCTGGTGGCGAAGGCCGAAGTGGACCACAGCGTCGAAACAGCGAACACGCCCGCGATACGGAACAGATGACGCATCGAATCTCCAGGGAAGGGTGAAACCAGGGGGGGCCTACGAGCCGGGCCCCCAGCCCGACGGGCCTTCGCCCATCGGGCCCGGGGGCCCGGGTTGCTTCAAGAATGGACCGCGCTAGCGAAGCTGGACGAAGGAGAAGGACAGCCCCTGCGTGGTCAACGTGGGCTTGCCGCCCTCACCCAGCACGTGCAGCGTCGTCGACGCGGCGCCCGCGCCGAACTCGGTGTAGAGCGTCTGGTTCTCCGACTCGAAGAGGAAGACGCTGCCGGAGGTGGACGGGAAGTCCGTGCGCCGCGTCGCGGTCAGCGTGTCCAGCTTCAGCTCCCACCACTGCCAGCCCGTCCCGCTCGCCATCGTGCGCGGATGCGTGCCCTCGGCCACCGGGGCGATGTTCTCATCCAGCACGCGCACATACGCCGTGCCCGCCGCGCCCGGGATGAGCGCACCCGCGGTGCCGCCGCCCACCAGGCCCGAAAGCGACCGGTAGAACGTCGCATCAAAGGCACGCGTCTGGGGATCGAACTTGAGCAGGCACGGCTCCGGCGAGTCCGCGACCACGCGGAACACCGCGGCGCCATACGCCTCCGTCGCGATGTACACCTTGCCATCCAGGCCGAGCGCGGCGTCGTGCGTGTAGCCACACCGGTCATCCGTCGCGATGGTGGCCGCGTCCGTCGTCGTGTCGATGGAGAGCACGGCCGCCTTCTTCGTGATGCCC
Organism: Myxococcaceae bacterium; assembly: GCA_004173515.1. Taxonomy (GTDB): domain Bacteria; phylum Myxococcota; class Myxococcia; order Myxococcales; family Myxococcaceae; genus Corallococcus. The sequence continues at coordinate 35,553 of SECN01000012.1, forward strand.
ACGCCCGACTCCGGACGCCAGCCCACGGGCATGATGATCTGCGAGCCCACGTGCACGACCGCGCCGGAGAAGGCCAGGACGGTGTCGGCAATCACCAGCGTCGGCAGCGGGATGGTGCCCGTCACGGTCATCGCCGTGGGGTTCCAGATGACGACCTGCGCGGTCGCCCCGTCGAAGAAGTACGCCTTGGTCTCCGACACGAACTGGAAGTTGGCCTGGTACTCCCCCAGCGACGTCACGCCCTGGGGCGCGAAGCTCACCGTGCCCGCGGCCTCCAGGCTCCCACCCGCGTTGAGCCGGTAGCGCGTCACCACCGGGCTCTCGTCGCTCACCACGTAGAGCGAACCCGTCTTGGGAATGCCCACGCCCAGCGCCCGGCCCGACACCTTGATGGCGTTGTCCAATGACAGCGACGCGGTCTGCTCCGCCTGCGTCGTCACGACGACGTAGCTCTCCACCGGGTCCGCGACGAGCAGCTGCGTGGTGATGGCATACAGCGGCCCGTTGTCGTCGTCGGTGCCCGGTTCCTCCGAATCACCACACCCCGTGAACAGGGCCAGGGCGAGCACGGCGGCGGAACGTCGCAAGGAAGGGAAGGCAACAGGCGGCTTCATCGGGAGGGCCTCTCTGCGGTGGAGGAAAGGGGTGTGTCATCCAACACGGACGCCTGTAGACAGACATCCGACAATGAAAATGATAAGCATTCTCATTTTCAGGACGTAGTAAATCCATCAATGCCTGATGTCAAGAGATAGGCGGAGCAGCCTGAATGATAAGAAAACTCTTATCTTCACGGTCGCCGGCTCGCGGCGGTGCGCGCGGGCGTGAGCCGTCGGCTCGGAATGCCAGACGGATGAAGACAGCCCCGCGCTTCAACCGCGCAGCAGGGCCAGCCCGCGCAGGAAGTCCTCGGGCAGCGCGGACTCCACCTGGATGGGCTTCCCCGTCACAAAGCCAGGCAGCTCCAGGCGCCACGCGTGCAGGGCCTGCCGTCCCACCGCGAGCGCGGCCGGATGCGTGCGCGCGGACTGCGTGCCGTAGACGGCGTCCCCCAGCACGGGGAAGCCCGCTTCGGAGAGCTGCACGCGGATCTGATGCGTGCGGCCCGTGTCCAGGTCGATGTCCAACAAGGCCCCGTCCCGAAACCGCTCGCGCACGGTGAAGCTCAGGGCCGCCCGGCGCGCGGAGGGCACGCGGGTGGTGAAGCGGCGCGGGTCCTTGGGGTCGCGCGCATAGGGGCCTTCCAGCCGGCCCGTGTCCGGGGGCTGTCCCAGCACCAGCGTCTGGTAGCGCTTGTCCACGCGCTTCTCCTGGAACGCCTTGAGCAGCGCGGCCACGGCGTCGTCCGTCCGGGCCAGGGCCAGACAGCCGCTGGTCTCCCGGTCCAACCGGTGCACCACGCCCGGCTGGGCCACGCCCTCCACGTCGAACGGCGGGAAGCGCGCCGCGAGCAGCCCCACCACGGACGCCGCGCGGCCCTCCGGCTCCACCACCAGCCCCGGGGGCTTGGCCACGACAATCAACGCCGCGTCGTCGTGCAGCACTGGCAGCTCCGGCCCTTCCAGGGAGGCCACCGGGGAGGCCCTGGGCTCCGGCGTCTCCAGTTCCAGTTCCTCCCCGCCCCACAGCTTGCGCGTGGCCTGCGCCTTCTTGCCCCGGATGCGCACGCGCCCCGAGTCCAGCAGCGCGCGGGCCCGCTCCGGGGTGAGGCCGGGGACATGCTTCGTGAGGAAGCGGTCGAGCCGCTCGCCCGCGACCGCTTGGGGGACCACCAGGACCTTGTGCCGCGTCATGCCCCACGCGTCCCCCATGGCAGGCAGGGAGTCAACGTGTAGGCATGCGCCCACCGAGCACGCCGCGAAGGAGCGCTGTAGAACCGGGCTCCCCGTGGCCTCCTCCCTGCTTTCGCGCGCGTCCTCCTTGCGGGCCCTGTCGCACCGTGACTTCGCCTGGCTGTGGACGGGCATGCTCGTGTCCAACATCGGCACGTGGATGGAAACCGTCGCGCTGGGCGTCTACGTGACGGAGGTGACGGGCAAGGCCGGGTGGACGGGCGGCGTCGCGGCGCTCACGCACCTGCCGTCGCTCCTGCTCGCGCCTTTGGGCGGAGCGCTGGCGGACCGCTTCGACCGGCGCTCCTTCATGGCCGTGTGCGTGTGCCTGCAGGGGCTGCTCGCGGCGCTGCTCACGGTGCTGGCCGCGACGGGAAACCTCAGCGTGCCGTGGGTGGCGGCCATCTCGCTGCTCAACGGCGGCCTCAACACGCTCGTCGTTCCCTGCGCCACGGCGCTCACCGTGGCGGTCGTCCCGTCGGAGGACCTGCACAACGCGCTGAGTTTGGACTCGGCGCAGTTCAACCTGGGGCGCATCATCGGGCCGGTGGTCGCCGCGCTCGTGCTGACGAAGGCGGGCATCGCCGGGGCGCTGTTCCTCAACACGCTGTCGTTCCTCGCCGTGCTGCTGGTGCTCTCGCGGATGAACAGCGCGGTGCACGCGGTGGCCCCGAAGCGGGAGGCGCTGTGGGCGGGCATCGCCCGGGGCATGAGGGTGGCGTGGGAGGATCCCGGCATCGCGCTGGCGCTGGGGACGGCGGGCTTCGTGGGGCTGCTCATCTCCCCCTTCGTGGGACTGGTGCCGGTGTTCGCCATCAAGGTGCTGGGCGGGGACGCCACCACCACGTCGATGCTGCTGTCAGCGCAGGGCACGGGCGCGGTCATCGCGGCCTTCGGCACGGGGGCCATCGTCGTGCGGGTGGGGCGCAGGAACCTGCTGGAGGGCTCCGTGCTGCTCGTGGGGCTGTGCACCGCGCTCTTCTGGCTGTCCCCCACGCTGCCGGTGGCCCTGGTGGCGCTGTTCGTCCTGGGCGCGGTGTACCTCATCGTCTTCACCGGCCTGAAGACGGTGTGTCAGGCGCGCACGCCGCCGGAGCTCCAGGCGCGGGTGAGCAGCCTGTTCCTGCTGCTGGTGAACCTGGGCTACATGGTCGGCGTGTGGGGACTGGGCATGCTGTCCGACCGGCTGGGCGTGCGGCCCATCACCGCGGGCGCGGCCCTGCTCTTCTTCGGCATCGTGGTGCTGACGCGCGCGCTGCGGCCCCGGGGCCTGGCCGCGCTGGGCACCTGAAAGGGCGCCGGGGCCGCCCGGCGTGCCCGGGAACCGACGGGCCGGACGGGGGGATGGACCTTGCCCCTTTTCCCGCTCCCCCTGGTTGGGCTAGCAGAGGGGGCATGCCCATCCTCGCCCTCGTCCGTCATGGTCAGTCCCTCTGGAACCACGAGAACCGCTTCACCGGCTTCGTGGACGTGCCCCTCACCGAGCAGGGCCGCGGCGAAGCCAGCAAGGCGGCCGAAGCGCTCAAAGGCCTGAAGTTCGACGTCGCCTACACCTCCGCGCTGAGCCGTGCGCAGGAGACGCTGGCCATCCTCCTGAAGACGCTGGGTCAGACCCCGCCCGTCATCCGCGACGCGGCCCTCAACGAGCGCCACTACGGCGACCTGCAGGGGCTCAACAAGGCGGACGCGGCCAAGGAGTTCGGCGAGAAGCAGGTCCACGTCTGGCGCCGCTCCTATGACGTGCCGCCCCCCAACGGCGAGTCCCTGGAGATGACCGCGAAGCGCGTGCTGCCCTTCTACGACCGCGCCATCGCGGGCGACCTGCGCCAGGGCAAGAACGTGCTCGTCGTGGCCCACGGCAACTCCAACCGCTCGCTGGTGATGCGCCTGGACAAGCTGACCGGCGAGGAAGTCGTGGCGCTGGAGCTGGCCACGGGCGTGCCCGTCGTCTACGAGGTCACCCCCGAGGGTCAGGTCGTCTCCAAGCGCGCCGCCACGCCCTGACGCCTCGCGGCGGAGGTCGGGGCCTTTTCCCAGGACTTCTCCAGGGGGGTTGAATGCCGCGCCCTTCGTCCCGTCAGATGGGGCGTAGGACGAACACCCCCAAGGATGCACACCATGAAGGCCCTGACCCTCGCTGTCGTGCTGCTCTCCTCCGTCGCCTCGCTGGCCCAGACCGCGCCGCGCACGGAAGGGGCCGCCAATGCCGCCGCCGCGGAGATGCGCCGCCCGCCTCCGCCGGGCCACTCCACGCCCCGCCCGCCGCAGCCGGTTCCGCCGCCGCCGCCGGTGCGCAACCTGGCCGTCATCGACCGCGAGGTGATGGAGCGTCGCATCGACAAGTTGGAGAACGCGCTGCGCGACGCGATGTCCCGCACGCGCGACAACCAGGGCCGCAACAGCATCCGCGCCGCCATGGAGGAACTGGACAAGCTGAGCGAGTACGTCGACGACGCCGCGCCGTACGGCACGGGCCTGCCGCCCCCGCCGGGCAACTACCCGGGGCCGGGGCCGCAGCCGATGCCGGTTCCGCTGCCGGTGGTGCGTCCCATCACGGACACGGAGTTCCGCAGCCTCACCCAGGCGATGGCCCGGGAGTCCTTCCCGCGCGACAAGATGCGCGTGCTGTCGATGGTCGTCCCCCGCGAGCACTTCCTCGTGTCGCACGTGATGACCGTCATCAACCAGTTCTCCTTCTCCAACGACAAGCTGGAGGTGGTGCGGGTGATGCGGCCCTCGCTGCTCGATTCCAACAACAGCTATGAGCTGTTCCAGGCGTTCCCCTTCTCCGCGGACAAGCAGAAGCTGCAGGAGATCCTGGACGGGCGTTACTAGGCCCGCGGGCTTCGTGACTCACCGCCGCGACAGCGCGGACCAGATGGTCCGCGCCTCCGGTGAATCCACGGTCGCGTGGACGCTGGCCACCACGCGACCGTCCGCATCCAGCGCCAGGACGTAGGGCGTGGGGCTGGAGGCAAGGCCCAGGGCCTTCGCCATGCCACCGTTCTTGTCCAGCCAGGTGTCCTTCCAGAAGTCCTGCGGCACCTGCTTCTTCGCCTTCCCCCGCGCCGCGCCCTCGCTGACGATGAACGGCAGCTTGAGGGTGATGAGCGACTGGCGGTGCACCGTGTCCGGCACCTGCTGATCCGCCGCGGTGAACCACCCGCGCATCGCGTCGCCCGCGTCCTTGTCGGTGATGATGACCACCAGCGAGGGACGCCCCTTGAGCTCCTCGCTCGCGTGGGCGCCTTCCGTCAGGTCGTTCGCGGAGAAGGCCGGCAGCGGCTCTCCCTTCCGGGGCAGCGCGAGCGCTCCCGGGGCCAGCAGCAACACGCTGGCGAGGCCCGCGCCCATGAGCGCCGAACGTCCCCGCCGCGAGAACCTGGGATGACATGCCATGAAGCAGGAGGTGCTCATGCGCCCGCCGCTTCCCTAGCGGCCGGAGGGCCTGCGCCCGGCTGGTTGTCTGGTGCCGGGGGGAATCCGCTAGGGTCCTCGCGTCCCTCTCCCCCCTGGAGTCCCCCTGATGCGGACCGCCTCCCTCGCCCTGCTCCTGCTGCCGCTGACCAGCGGCGCGGCGCAGAAGAACGTCTCCACCGTGCCTGAATTGCAGTCCGCGCTCGCCTCCGCCCAGGCGGGGGACGACATCGTCCTGGCGAATGGCACGTACACCGTCAACGCGAACCTGGACTGCAAGGCGGAGGGCACCCAGGCCCTGCCCATCACGGTGCGCGCCGCGAACCGCCACGGGGCGCTCGTGCGCTTCAACGCGCTGGAGGGCTTCAAGGTGTCGGGCCGGTACTGGACCTTCGACGGGCTCACCGTGGAGGGCATCTGCGCGGCCGACAAGGACTGCGAGCACGCGTTCCATGTGACGGGCCACGCGGAGGGCTTCGTGCTGCGCCACAGCCGAGTGCGCGACTTCAACGCGCAGCTCAAGGTGAACGCGGCGAAGAACGGCTCCGGTGTCTGGGAGATGCCGCACCGGGGCCTCATCGAACACAACGAACTCTACGACACGCACGCCCGCGCGACGGGGACGCCCGTCACCAAGCTGAACATCGACACCGGGGATGACTGGGTGGTGCGCGACAACGACCTGCACGACTTCTCCAGGGTGGGCGGCATCTCCTACGGCGCCTTCATGAAGAGCGGCGGCAAGCGGGGCCTCTTCGAGCGCAACCGCGTCGTCTGCGCGAAGGACCGCGCCCTGGCGGACACGAGCATCGGCCTGTCCTTCGGCGGGGGCGGGACGGATCCGGCGTTCTGCGCGCCGGCCTTCAATGCGTCGGTGCCATGCACGCCGGAGCACTCGGACGGAATGCTGCGCAACAACATCGTCGCGAACTGCTCCGACGTCGCCGTCTACCTGAACAAGGCCGCGAACACGCGGGTGCTGTTCAATTCGTTCATCGGAACGACGGGCGTGGACTTCCGCTTCGCTTCCACCACGGGCGAGGCCCACGGCAACGTGCTGTCGTCCGCCATCCGCGTCCGCGAGGGCGGCACCTTCACGGCGGGCACGAACCTGACGAACGTGGCCACCGCCACGTGGACGAACTGGTACGTGGCGCCCCTCCAGGGGGACTTGACGCTCAAGGGCGACGTGTCGTCCCTCATCGGCGCGGGCGCGCGGAACGCCTCGGTGCCGGACGACTTCTGCGCGCGGTCCCGACCGGCGGCGTCGGCGTCCACGCTGGGCGCGCTCGAACATTCGCTGGGTGACTGCGTGGCCGGCCCGGCCGACGGAGGCACGGGCGGCACGGATGCGGGCTCGGGCGGCACCGATGCGGGCACGGCCGACGCGGGCTCCGGGCCGGAGAAGGAACTGCCGGAGGACGAGGACGGCGGGTGCAGCGTCGGCTCGGGCCTGCTGCCCCTGCTCCTCACGCTGCTCGTGCCGCTGGGCCTGCGCCGCCGCGCGCGCCGTTAGCGAAGGCAGCGCGGCCCGATGCGGCTCGGGCCTGAAGCGGGAAGCGCTCGGAGCCGCCACCGGAGGCGCCGGGCCCCTGCCCTGCTGGGACATGGACCGCGAAGGTCCAGGTCCCGGCTACGGGCCACGTCAGAACGCGGTGGACTTGAGCAGGCTCCGACCAATGGCCATGACGCCGCCCGCGACGAACAGCAGGGACAGCACGGTGCCCACCAGCGGCAGCACGTAGCCCGGCGGCGTGCGGCGACGGTTCACCGACAGCAGACTCTGGATGGAGCCGACCGCGAGCACCATCATCACGATGTGGCCGATGAGCGCCGGGTAGTAGCCGCGCGTGACGAGCACCGCGATGCCCACCAGCACCTGCAACTGGAGGAAGCCGGAGTAGGACGCGCCGATGATGCGTCCCACCTTGTCGAACGGCTTCTTCGTCGCGACGCAGAACGCGAAGTACGCGAGCGCGATGGCGCCGGACAGCAGCACCAGGTAGCGAAGCCCCGAGTGGAGATGGAAGAAGAAGGTCATGGGCCGGGAGGTTTACCACCCGGCGGGCAGGACGCGACGTTCAAGACGGATCCGGCTTGGGGGTCCGCTTCGTGCTCGGGGGCAGGGGCGGCGCGGAGATGCGCTCGGCCGGGGGCAGCTCGCCGGTGAGGCTCTTGAGGAACGCCACCAGGTCGTCCACCTCGCCGTCCTTCAGCGTGCGCCCCAACTGGTAGCGCCCCATCAGCCGCACCATGGTGGGCAGGTCCCGCACGCTGCCGTCATGCAGGTACGGCCCCGTCTTCTCCACGTTGCGCAGGGTGGGCACGCGGAAATAGCCCCGGTCGTCCTCGTTCTTCGTCGCATCGAAGCGGCCCGCGTCGGTGAGCTTCGGGTACGCCTCCACCAGCCCCAGCTTCTGGAACGACGTGCCGCCCACGGCGGGGCCGTTGTGGCAGGTGGTGCAGCCGGTGGTGACGAAGGCCTCCAGCCCGCGCTGCTCCGCGACACTGAGGGCGGCGTGCTCGCCCGCGAGGAAGCGGTCGAAGCGCGACGGCGTGGTGAGCGTGCGCTCGAAGGCGGCCAGGGCCTTCGCGGCGTGCGACAGCGTCACCGGCTTGCGCTCCTTCGGGAAGGCGGCGCGAAAGCGCGTGGCGTACTCGGGCATGGAGGACAGCGTGGCCTCGACGCGCTTCGCGTCCGGCATGGCCATCTCCACGGGGTTCATCATCGGGCCCTCGGCCTGGGCCTCCAGCGTGGCGGCGCGCCCGTCCCAGAACTGCGCGATGTGGCGGCCCGCGTTGTAGACGGTGGGCGAGTTGCGGCTGCCCTTCTGCCCCCGGTGCCCGTCCGACAGCGCCTTGTTGTCCACGCCGAAGGTGTCCAGCCCGTGGCACGAGTTGCACGACACGTCGTGGTTCTTCGACAGCCGGGGCTCGTGGAAGAGCATGCGCCCCAGGGCCACCTGCGCCTCGGTGTCCGCTGGAAGCGGCGCCTCTGCGCGAGGGGCCTGGAAGAAGTGCGAGGCCAGCTTCGCCACCCCGGCGGCATTCGGCACAGCCGGCGGCGCGGGCGGCTTCACGGCGACAGCGGGCGCGGACACCGCCGCGACGGGCGCTTCGGCGGGGCGCTCACAACCGGCGAGCGCGCCAAGGCCCAGGGCCGACAGGGTGAACCACGGGAGCAGTCGATGGCGCAGCATGTGGGGAAGCCTTCCGCGAGCGACACAGCGCGGGCGCACCGTACCAGCGCCCCAAGCCCGGCGCCCCGAGGCAAGACGCCGCACCCCGCATCCGCGCTACCCGTAGCCATCAGTCCGGAGCCTGTCTGGACAGCGGCCCGGCGGGCGGGGGACATGGGCCCTGCGGAACAAGCACCGCGCTGCTAGCCCTTCACTTCATCCACGGTTGCGGCGGAGTGCCGAGACCCCGGACCGGCGCATCCGCCTGGAAGCGGAAGTCCGGGCTGGAAGCCAGGGCCAGGGAGGACGACGGATGCAGGACGACACGGGCGACAAGGGGCGGCAGGTGGACGTGCTCGTCTGTCGCAAATGCCTGGGGAAGTGCGCCCGGGGTGGCGGGCAGGACCTGCCGCGCTGGCTCCAGGGGGAGCTGGCCGACCGCGGCCTCGCCGGGCAGGTCCGCGTCACGCCCACCGGGTGCATGAACCAGTGCCCGCGCCGGCAGGTCACCGTGCTCGTCTCCGACACCGACGACCCCGAGGGCCGCCTGCTGTTGGTGGAGCCGCGCCTGCAACGCGACCTGCTGCTCAAGTTCGTGGAGCGCCGCGCCCGTCCCGACGCGCCGCCGCAAGCCCCGGCCGTGCCCGCGAACGACGGCGAGGCTCCGGGGCGGGGGCAGCAGCACCTCGGTGATGAAACGGTCCACGAGGAACGAGGCCAGTAGCCCCGTGGCTGTGCCGGCGGTGTCCCACGCCAGGTCCTTCACGGAGAAGACCTTGCCCTGGGCGCGGTCATACACCTCCTTGCCGACCCCCACGCCCAGCCCCAGGGCCACGCCGGAGAGGGCCCGCGCGCCCGGTGTGTCGAAGACGAGCGCGCCCGCGCCATAGCCCACGCCGGTGGCGGCCAGACACGCCGCGAAGTGCTTGGGTTTGTCGGAGCCAAACCAGTCATCCCCCGACTGGGCGACCGCGGAGGCCGGAGAGATGAGCAGCGCGAGGGCGGAGACGAGGGCGAGGCGGGGGCACATGCATCCATCCTGTAGCATCCCCTGCCGAGCACGCGACCCTCTCCGAGAGTGAAATGCAGGCCGGGTTTGAAGCCTGCCAACCCCCACGGTTGGTGCGTTTTGGAGACGGGGCCCACGGCTGGGCTTATGCTCGTGAGCGCTTTGAACGGACTCGGCCCTTCGCTCAGCTTCCGGCAAACCCGCCACCCCGCGCTCGATGGTGCACGGGGTCTGGCTGTCGTTGCCATGGTGATGGGACACACGCTGGATGCGCTGCTCGCGCCCGCGCTGCGCGACCATCCGTGGATCCAACGCTACTGGGAGCTTCGGGGCATCACCGCGCCGCTGTTCCTGCTGGTGAGCGGCTGGGCGGTAGTGATGGCGCTGGGCACGCGCCCCGGCGCGGCGAAGGACTCCTTCGGGCGCCGCTTCCGCCGGGCGCTGCTGCTCTTGTTCCTGGGATACCTGCTGCACTGGCCGGGCTGGGGCGCGGTGCGCGACCTGGGCTACTCGGACGCGATGCTGGCCAAGGTGTTCCAGTTCGACGCGCTCCAGTGCATCGGTGCGTCGCTGCTGTTGGGTGCGTTCGCGCTGGTGCTGACGCCGAACCTGGGCGCGCGGGCGCTCGTCCTGGGCGGGCTGGCGGTGGGCATCCCCCTGGCGAGCGCGGTGATGTGGCAGGCGGGCGCGCACCTGCCAGTGCCGGTGCAGCAGTTCATCGGCAATGGGGAGGGCAGCCGCTTCCCGTTCTTCCCCTGGGCGGGCTTCTTCTTCGCGGGCGCCTTCGCCGCGCACGCGCTGCACCTGTTGAAGCCGGGCTGGCCGCAGGGGCTCGCGCTCCTCGCGCTGGGCGGGGGGCTGATGGCGCTCACCCGTTGGCTGCCCATCGACTGGACGCCCAACAGCCCCACGGTGGTGATGTTCCGCGTGGCGCAGGGTCTGCTGGTGCTGGGCGCGGTGAACCTGCTGCCGCAGCGGCTGAGCGGGCTGCTGGCGCCGCTGGGCCGGATGTCATTGTGGCTCTACGTCCTGCACCTGCCCGTGGTGTACGGCTGGGCGGACATCGCCGGACTCTCCCAGCGCATCGGGCCCCGGCTGGGCATCGCGGCGGCGCTGGGCGTGTCCGTGGCGCTGCTGGTGGGCTGCTACCTCATCGCCCGTCTGGGGCGGTGGGTGCGCGAGCAGGCAGCGCCCTGGCGCTCCGGTTCGACGACGCTGGGCGCCCGCGTGGGCACCGCTCGTCTGGGCCAGTAGCCCGGCTCAGCCTTCCGTGCCGGTGCGAGGCAGGCGCGCGGGAGGCTGCGTCGCCAGGCCCCGGGCCACCAGGTCCCGCACCACGGACTCCAGCGCGGCGATGCGCCGGCCCGCGCGGCCCTGGGCCCACGGCTTCACCGCCGCCGCGCCGAGCATTTCCACTGCCTGCTCCACCCCGCCTGCCTTGCCCTTGAGCGCCCGCGCCGTGGCGAGCCGCACGTTGCGCGCCGCCTTGCGCGACAGGCCACCACTCCACAGCAGATCCAACGCGAAGGTGGTCCACACCGTCAGCTCATCCTCCGGGCGCAGGAACGCCTCGAAGCGCGCGAGCGCCTCCGCGCGGGGCTCACCAGCGCGCAGCGCGTCCTCCGACAGCTCCACGTGCAACGGCGTGCTGTAGGCCAGCGGCTGCTCCGGGGCGATGACCGCCTCGAAGCGCTCCCCCGTGGAGAGCCGGCGCGCGACCAGGTGCACCAGCTCCGGCGGGATGTCCGCCTCCAGCGGGTGCGCGTTGGCCTCCGCGTAGAAGAGCACCAGGTGCTCGGAAGCCTCCGCCAGCGAGCGCAGCTCCAGGGGCGGGCGCCACTCGCCCTTGTAGATGCGGCGGCGCCCCGGGCCCTCGCGCGTCTCCTGCCGCTCCAGTTGCGTGTCCACCATGAACTCGAACGCGCCCAGCATCCGGTCGAAGTGCTCCGGACGGCCTTCGAGCTGCCCCAATATCTCCGCCACCGCCTCGATGGTGGAGACGCAGTGGTCGGCGGGCTCGGCGCGGATGCGGTAGTTGCTCGGGCGGCGCGGCACGAAGCCGATGCGCGGCAGGCTGGCGAGCAGCGGGTTGCGCATCACCACCTTCTTCGCCTGCGGCCAGGTGCCGTCCACGACGATGAGCGTCTCCGGCGGATTCGCCCGGGCATCCTCGACGGAGATGGCGTCCTCGCCGGGAAAGAGCACCGCGACGCGCTCCGGGTGTCGGGCCAGCTCCTCCAGCCGGGCATGGCCGGTGAAGTCCACGCCCCGGTGCAGTTCGGAGTTGGGCAGCGACAGGTGGGCCATGCGCGCCGTGCCAATGGCCACGCGCCGCTCCCGGGGATGCTGGAGGAACACCACGCGCGTGCGCGTCTCCAGTTGGGGAACGTGCGCGCAGTAACACGCGCTCTCGGGACGCAGGCAACGGACACAGAAGGAACGCACGCCGGCCCTTTATCACGCCTCCGCCCGGACGGCCCGCGGCCCGGGCCCGAGCACCGGCGGACAAGGCGCCCCCTCCCCCGCCCG
>SECN01000708.1 GCA_004173515.1 Myxococcaceae bacterium
GCTCCAGCTTCTGCATCAGCGGCACCAGCGCGGACTCGGACGACGACGTGCCCAGCACCAGCAGCAGCTCCGCGCGGATGTAGCGCAGGAAGCGCAGGATGGAGAACCCGGTCAGCCGCGCGATGGGCCCCAGCACCGCCAACACGAAGATGACGCACGCCAGATAGAAGCAACCCATCAGCCGCATGAGCGGGCCCAGGCTGTCGACGCCGTAGGCCCCCAGCGTGAAGGCCATGGAGGCGCCCGCGCCAATCGGGGCCAGCTTCATCACCATGCCGATCATCTGGAAGAAGGCCTTCGACAGCGCCTCGAACAGGACGATGACCGGCTTCGCCGCGGTGCCGATGGCCATCAGCGCGAACCCGAACAGCAGCGCCAGCAGCAGCACCTGGAGCAGGTCCCCGTTGCCGGTGAACGCGTCCACGAAGGTGTGCGGGATGAGGTGCAGCAGGAAGCTGGTGGTGGACTGGTCGTGCGCCTGCTGCGCGTAGCGAGCCACCGCGCCGGCATCCAACTGGCTTGGATCCGCGTTGAAGCCCGCCCCCGGCTTGAGCACCGTCACCACCAGCGCGCCGATGACGAGCGCGAACGTGGAGACGACCTCGAAGTAGAGCAGCGCCTTGCCGCCCACGCGGCCCACCTTCTTCATGTCCGACACGTTGGCGACGCCCAGCACCACGGTCAGGAAGATGACCGGGGCGATGAGCATCTTCACCAGCGAGATGAACGCGTCCCCCAGCGGCTTGAGCTTCACCGCCGTGGCGGGCGCGAAGTGGCCCAGGAGGCCACCGGCGAAGATGGCCGCCAGCACCCACAGGTAGAGGCGGGAGGAGGACTTCGGGTGCGCGGTGTCGGAGGTGTCGGAAGCCATGGTGGGTCCTCAGGCCGACTTCTGTTCGGCTTCGTCCTTCTCGAAGAGCTGCTCCAGCTCCACGCGGCCCCGGGCGATGATCTCCATCATCTTCTTCTCGTCCTTGAAGACCTTGGATGTCTCCACCATCAGCGACTCGTCGTGTTCGCGGAAGCGCTCCACGGTGCGGCGCGCCTCCGTGAAGGAGAGGCCCATGGCCTGGAGCACGTCGTTGGACATCACGAGGCTCGCGTCGAACGTCTCACGCACCAGGTGCGTGATGCCCAGCTCCAGGAGCTTGTAGGCGTGCACGCGGTTGCGGGCTCGCGCGAAGATCTTCAGGTGCGGGAAGTGCTCCTTCACCATTTGAGCGGTGCGCAGGGACGCGTCCATGTCGTCGATGGCCAGCACGAACACCTGGGCCTTGTCCGCGCGGGCGGCGCGCAAGAGGTCCAGCCGGGACGCGTCGCCGTAGAACACCTGGTTGCCGAAGCGCTGGATGAAGTCGATGTGCTCCGCGCTCACGTCGATGGCGGTGAACCCGATGCGGCGCGCGCGCAGCAGGCGGGCCACCACCTGCCCCACGCGGCCCATGCCCGCGATGATGACCGGGTGGTCCTGGTCCGGGGACACGTCGTACTCGCGCTGCGGGCCCTTGGGCTTGAAGCGCGGCGCCACCCAGCGCTCGTGCACGACGGACAGGAACGGCGTCACCGCCATGGACAGGCCCACCACCAGCACCAGCAGGTCCGCCTGCTCCCGGTTCATCACGTGGAAGGACACCGCCAGCGAGAACAGGACGAAGGCGAACTCGCCGCCCTGCGAAATCACCACCGCGAGGCTCAGCGCGGAGCCCGGCTTCTTCAACCCCACGCGCCCCAGGCCGTACAGCACCAGGGCCTTGAGGAAGGTGAGGCCTAGCACCAGCGCCAGCACGCGCAAGGGCTCGCGCGCGAGCAGCGCCAGGTTCACCGACATGCCCACGGCGATGAAGAACAGGCCCAGCAGCAGGCCCTTGAAGGGCTCGATGTCCGCTTCCAGCTCGTGGCGGTATTCGGACTCCGACAGCAGCACGCCGGCGAGGAACGCGCCCAGCGCCATGGACAGGCCCACCGCGCTGACCAGCGCCGCGGTGCCCACGACCACGAGCAGCGCCGTCGCGGTGAACAGCTCCTGGCTGTGCACGGACGCCACCGCGCGGAACACCGGGCGCAGGAGGTAGCGGCCCGCCAGCACCACCATCACCACCACGCTCACGGCCTTCACCGCCATGACCCAGCCGGGCTCCGTGGAGGGCGTGTCGGAGCTGCCCAGCAGGGGCAGCGCGGCCAGCAGGGGAATCACGGCCAGGTCCTGGAACAGGAGGATGCCGAAGGCGAGCTGGCCGTGTTCGGCGGTGAGCTGGTTCTTCTCCGCCAGCAGTTGCAGCGCGAACGCGGTGGAGGACAGCGACAGGCCGAAGCCGGCGATGATGGCCGCGCCCCAGGACAGGCCCAGCCCCCGGCCCACGCCCGCGAGCAGCACGCCCGTCAGCACCACCTGCGCGCCGCCCATGCCGAACACCGACCGGCGCAGGTTCCACAAGCGCGAGGGCTGCAACTCCAGCCCGATGACGAACAGCAGCAGCACCACGCCCAGCTCCG
>SECN01000211.1 GCA_004173515.1 Myxococcaceae bacterium
CTGGGCGAGAAGGTCTCCGGCACCATCTTCCAGCTGGGCGCGGACACCGCGTTCGTGTCGCTGGACGGCTCCGGCAAGTCCGAGGCGATGATCGAGCTGCGCGAGCTCAAGGACGACGAGGGCATCCTGCGCTTCGGCGTGGGTGACCGCCTGGACGCGCACGTGGTGGAGATGGGTGCCCGCGGCATCCTGCTCAGCCGCGCGCTGGCCAAGGGCAACGCGTCCATGGCGATGCTCGCCGAGGCCCGCGCCACCGGCATGCCCGTCGAGGGCATGGTGCTCAGCGTGAACAAGGGCGGCGTGGAAGTCGCCATCGGCGACATGCGCGCGTTCTGCCCCATCAGCCAGCTGGACATCCGCTTCGTGGAGAAGCCGGATCAGTTCATCGGCGAGAAGCTCCAGTTCCGCGTCACGGAGGTCCGGGATCGCAATGTGGTGCTGTCGCGCCGGTCGCTGCTGGAGGACGAGCAGCGCAAGCTGGCGACGGAGACGCGCAAGAACCTGTCCGTGGGCAAGACGGTCAAGGGCAAGGTCTCCGGCGTGCGCGACTTCGGCGTCTTCGTGGACCTGGGCGGCGTGGAGGGCATGATCCCCGTCTCCGAGCTGTCCTACACGCGCGTGGGTCACCCCAGCGAAGTCGTGAAGCAGGGCGACGACGTGGAGGTGGAGATCCTCCGCATGGAGGACGGCCAGCCGAACTCCTCCGACAAGGCGAAGCAGAAGGAGCGCATCACGCTGTCGCTGCGCTCCCGCCAGGAGGATCCGTTCAAGAAGGCGCTGGAGGAGCTGCACGAAGGCGACCGCCTGCAGGGCAAGGTCGTCCGCCTGCAGCCGTTCGGTGCGTTCGTGGAGCTGCGCCCGGGCGTGGATGGCCTGGTGCACATCTCCGCGCTGAGCGACCGTCGCATCGCGCACCCGCGCGACGCGGTGAAGGAAGGCGAAGTCATCTGGGTGTCCATCGAGAAGATCGACCCCAACGACAAGCGCATCGGCCTGCGCCGCATCTCCGAGGAGGAGGCGCAGCGTCCTCCCGAGGAGCGTCCGGCGAAGGCGGCCACGGAGGCGAAGCCCGCGCAGCCTGCGGCGCCGCGTCCCAAGGTGGGCGACGTCGTCACCGGCAAGGTGGATCGGCTGGAGCCCTACGGCGTGTTCCTCGCGTTCCCGGGCGGCAAGGGCCTCATCCCGGCCAGCGAGACGGGCACCGACCGTGGCACGGACATGCGCAAGCACTTCTCCATCGGGCAGGAGCTGAAGGTGGCGATCATCGACATGGATCCCGCCGGGAAGATCCGCCTGTCCATCCCTGGCGCCATCCGCGCCGAGGAGCGCGCCGAGGTCGAGGCGTGGCAGAAGACGCAGAAGCCGGTGGGCTCGGGCAAGAAGGGCTTCGGCACCTTCGCGGATCTGCTGAGCAAGATGGGCAAGTAGTGCGTCACTCGCTCTCGGCGCTCCCTCGCGACAATGCGGTGGGGCGCCGAGAATAGAGTTGACGGTCGCGAGAGGCAGATGTACTTACCCTCTCGTTCTCGCCGCGGGGTGGAGCAGCCTGGTAGCTCGTCGGGCTCATAACCCGAAGGTCGCAGGTTCAAATCCTGCCCCCGCAACTTGAAAAACCAGGGGTCTGGTTGAAATGAAAGACCAGACCCCTGGTGTTCTGTCTCAGAAGCAAAAGCGCAGCACGGTGACGCGGGGTGGAGCAGCCTGGTAGCTCGTCGGGCTCATAACCCGAAGGTCGCAGGTTCAAATCCTGCCCCCGCAACTCTGGAAAGGGCCCCAGTCGAAAGACTGGGGCCCTTTCTGTTTTCCGCGTCTGGGTTTTCCTTCGCGCGCGGGCCGGCCGGTGAGCCCTCGGGTTCCTGGTGGCTTTTCCTCTCCACCGTGGATCCGCTCGCCTTCGTGGGCACGGCCATGCGTCCGCTTGTGGGCGCTTGCCCGCCGGGGCGCGCGTTGACGCGCGACCTACTCACCGGTAGGTTACGGTTGAGTAGGTTTTGGGCGACGGTGTTCCGTGGGGTGTGAAGCCATGACGAGCCAGTCCCTTCGCGGTGAGCGGAAGAACGCGGATGCCTTGCGCGGTGCCAGCCGGCTGGCGGTGCAGGCCGCGCAGGGGGTGATCGGAATCGTGCAGGAGATGCACTGCACCATCGCCAGTGGCCCGGCGATTCTCGGCAGTCCTCTGGCCCGGCCCGTGCGCGCCCTGACGGGGCTCGTCTACGGGACGCTCCAGGGCGTCACGCAGCAGGTCGGCGCGGGGCTCGATGCGCTCATCGGGCAGCTCGCGCCCTGGTTGGGGGACAGCGTGCCCGGACCCCAGCGGGAGGCGGTGGTCGCCGCGCTGAACGGCGTGTTGGGGGATGCGCTCGACGAGGGCGGCAATCCGCTCGCCATTCCGATGACGTTCCGGATCCACGGCCAGCCGCTGTCCCTGGAGCCCGAGGCCCTGCGCGCCGCGCTCCCGGGGGCTGGGGGCCGGTTGCTCGTGCTGGTGCACGGCTCCTCGATGAACGACCTTCAGTGGAACCGGCTCGGGCACGACCATGGCGAGGCGCTGGCGCGGGACCTCGGGTACACGCCCGTCTACCTCCACTACAACAGCGGACTGCATGTCTCCCGCAACGGCCGTGCGTTCTCGGAGCTGCTGGAGCAGCTCGTGTCCTCGTGGCCCGTGCCGCTGGAGGAGTTGACGCTCCTGGGGCACAGCATGGGCGGGCTCGTGGCCCGGAGCGCGTGTCTCGCCGCGGAAGCGCGGGGGCATGGCTGGCGGCACCGGCTGCGCAGGCTCGTGTGCCTTGGCACTCCGCACCAGGGTTCTCCGCTGGAGCGGGGTGGCAGCTGGGTCGATGTGCTGCTCGGCATCAGCCCGTACAGCGCTCCGTTCGCGCGGCTCGGAAGGATCCGGGGGGCGGGCGTCACGGACCTGCGCTTCGGAAACGTGCTGGATGAGCACTGGGAAGGGCGGGAGCGCTTCGGATGGGGCGGCGATGTCCGTCGCCAGCTCGCGCTGCCTGACGGCGTGGAGTGCTATGCGGTCGCCGCGTCCACCGCGCAGGAAGGGGCAGCGCGGCTTCCTGGAGACGGACTGGTTCCGGTGGCCAGTGCGCTCGGCCGGCATCTCCAGCCGGAGCTGACGCTGCGGTTCCCCGAAGCGAATCAGCGGATCATCCTGGGCGCGAACCACCTGGACCTGCTCAACCATCCGGGCGTCTACGACGCGCTCCGCGCTTGGCTGTCGTCCTGAGCTCCTACGCCAGCGGCTGGACGTGATCCGCGATGCGGCCGCTGGCGATGAGTTCGCGCAGCTCATCGCCCATGCGCTCGCCTTCCGTCAGCACCTGCTTCCACGCGCGGATGCGTTCATCGTCCTTCATGCGGGTGAAGTCGACGCGGTCGGGGATGCGCTTGCCGGGCAGGCGCTCCAGGTGCGCGGGCGAGGGCGCGATGATCAGTGCGCGGCGGAAGTTGAGCGGTCCCGCCCGGCGCCACTTCAGTGACTTGTCGAACCAGCCGGGCACGACGTACGGATAGAAGTGCGGGTAGAGCACCAGCCCGTCGCCCGCGCCGTAATCCACGTCCAGGTGGTAGTCGACGACGCCTCCATCCCGGTACGTCCCCGGGGGCGCCCCCGGGATGTCGTGGACGCCCGCGATCACCAGGGGAATGGAGCCCGAGGCCAGCAGGGCAGGGCGCAGGTTGTCCCGCGTCAGGACACGGTTCACGGACGGCAGGTCCTTGAGTCCCGCGAACGGGCTGGTGTCCCCGGCCGTGTGGAAGAGCACGCGCTGCATCTGGAGCCCCAGCGTCCGGCGGCTCACCGCGTTGGCCAGCGCCCCGAGCACGAAGCCCGCGAGCTGCGCTCCGGATTGCTCCACCGCGAGCAACCCCTTGCACCGCGTCGTCACGACGTGGAGCCGGGCCCAGGGGTGCGTGAGGATCTCCTCCGCGCCGTCCGGTCCCAGGAGCGCTCCGAGGACCTGGGCACTCGTCTCACTGACGAGCGACGGCGGGGGCTTGGGCGGATAGCGCTGATCCAGATAGGCCTCCGCGAACCGCTTCAGCGCGGCCACCGGATCCTTTTGTGCCAGACACGCCAGACGCCAACTCCCGATGGAGCTGCCGATGAGGTGCAGTGGCCGGGTGCGTGACTGCTGGAGGAGTTCCCCGAACAGCACCCGGTCGATGCCCTCCAGCGCCAGCCACTTCGGTCCTCCCGATGCACCGGGGAGGATGTCCACGTCCTCCGCGCGCAGACCGCGTTCACGAAGGATGCGGAGGGCATCGGGACCGGCCAGCAGGGTGAGGCTTTGGCTCATCGCGGGCGCGCAACCTAGCAGGCGCTGCCGGGAGTTTAGCGATTCTCGTCAGGGGGCTCCGACTCCAGCGGGTTGAGCGTCACCACCCGGTGTCCGTCTTCGTCCGGTTCGCTGCGCACCTCATCCAATTCCTCGGGATTGCGGGGCGCGCGTTCGGAAAAGTTGTCGTTCTCGAGGTGACGCTGGCGCTGCTCGCTGGTGCCGCCGTAGCCCTCTTGCAGCTTCTTTCCAGCCATGTCCGTGCTCCCTCGCAAGGGGTGAACAAGAACAGTCGTGACGGTGGACGGCGAGCGCAAGCGGAGCCCTGCCCGACTGCTCGGATGCCCCGGGGACGGGCTCCGGGCTCGCAGCGTCACTCCTCCAACGTCCCCACGGAAGGCGAGGTGCCGTCGCGTTCCCGCTGGGCCTCCAGATATGCGGAGAAGCCCGCCTTGGACTGGATGCGGTACTCAGGGATGCGGGCCAGCACCCGGTTCGTGAACGCGTACTGTTCGCAGACCAGGCTTGCCCGCAGCGCGCCTTCCGGGCCGCCCGTGAAGGACTGCACTTCGTGCGCGAGGTCACCCCGGAAGTGGACCAGCATCCCCGGCTCGGGCGTTACCTCTCCCTTCGCCTCACGGTCGCGAAACAGCCGCAGCGCTCCGCCGCGTGCTTCCGGAGGCACGCGCAGGTAGAGCACGCTCACGTGCGCGGGCGTCGCGTGCCGCAGGCCACTGGGCTCCTGCAACGTCGCGTCGATGTGGCGCCCCACCGGCGTCCCCGCGTCCAGCAACAACAGGTTCAGGTAGAAGGCATTGGGACGGAGCGCGGAGGCACCGAACCAGCGCCACCGCCTCGGCGGCACCAACTCCCGGGCACTGTCGCCATCGAGGATGCAGCGCAGATACGCGGACAGGAACGGGAAGCGCTCCTCCAACGTCGCGCGGCCGGCCTGCGTGAAGATGAATGAGAAGCCCCGGCTCGCGCGGAAGGTGCCCATCAGCGGACTGCGCGCGACGAAGCGCGAGCCGAGCAGGGCGTCCCCGAGGGACTCCAGTTCGGCGCGGGGCAAGGCGTCGCGGTGGGTGACGTACTCGGGCACGGGCGCAACGCTAACGCCTTCCCGGGCCCACGAGAATGCTCCCGCCCCGGCCGCTCTCCATCCGGGCGGCCCAGGCCCCGAGCCTGGAGCCCCCTACAGGGCCGCCTCCTTCACGGCCCCCTTCGCCCTGCCCAGCATGTGGAGCAGCGCCTTCTCCGAGCAGTGCATGCCCCCGCCCGAGTGTGCCGCCAGCTCGTCCACGGACTTGAAGTAGCGGTCCACCACCTGGCCCCGCTCGAAGAGGGCGAGCACCGACGGGTAGATGTACGACGCCCGGGCCACGGCCGGCGTGTTGCCCAGGTGTTCGGAGGCCTCGCGCACCGCGGCCACCATGCTCTTCTTGATCACGTTCTTCTTCACCTGGCCGGTATCCCCTTCGCGCTTCACGTGCTCACGCGCCCTCGCCAGCGCGCACGCGCAGATGAGCGTGCCGGCCCAGGTGCGGAAGTCCTTCGCGCTGTAGCCGGGCCCCATCACCTCCTGGATGTACTCGTTGAGGTGCCGACGCCGCACGTCCACCACCGCGCCGTCATCCAACACGAACTTGAAGACGTCGCGCCCGCGCACCTTCAGCAACTGCCGCACGAGCGTGGCCACGCGCCGGTCCTTGAGTTCGCGGTGCTGACGCACGCCCGACTTGCCCGGGTAGTCGAACACCACCGTGTCGCCCATCACCTTCACGTGGCGCGCCCTCAGCGTGGCCAATCCGAAGCTGCCGTGCTCCTCCGCGTAGCGCTGGCTGCCCGGGCGGATGAAGCATGTGCCCAGGATGCGCAGCATGCCCGCGAGCACCCGCTCCCGGCCCAGCCCCCGCTTGCGCAGGTCCACGTTCACCTGCCGTCGCATCTTCGGCAGCGCCCGCGCGAAGCCCACGATGCGCTGGAACTTCACCGACTGCTGTCGCTGGGTATGCGCCTCGCTGTAGCGGTACTGCCAGCGGCCCGCGCCATCCTTGCCCACCGCCTGGAGCCGCGCGGACGCCTTCGCCGCGATGGCCACCTCCGTCCACGCGGGCGGCAGCTTCAGTGCATCGATGCGCTCCTTCTCCGCCGCGGACACCGCGCGGCCCTTCGCGTCCACGTACCGGAAGCCCCGCTTCATCGTCCCCAACCGACGATGCCCCTCCCGGCGCAGGCGCTCCAATTGCGTCAGGCCCCGGGAGGCACGACGGGTCCGCTCTGTTTCCAAGACCGCGAGGTTGGAGCGCATCACGACCTTCCAGGGGCCGGAGGTCCAGGACGCCTGGAGGCTCGGGCTCACCCTGTAGTGCGCAGCCCACCCCCGACCGGCAATCCCGAGCGGCCCCTGCCTGCATGCCCTCCAGTCAGGTCGAAAAGCCCCGGGTGGCATTTTCGGATGGCGGTGCAGTCGCTTACACTCGCTTGCGACTCCAAACTCCAACGTATTCCCGAGGCATGACGACCTTCCTCGACGCCCTGGTGGCGTTTCCGACCGCGATCTTCTCCGCCCTCCTGGGGGTGGTGCTGGCCTATTGGCTCTGCGTGATCATCGGCGCGGCGGGCATCGACATGCTGGACGGCGACGCCCACATCGACCTGGAAAGCGGCGCCAAGGCGGTGGGCGGCGCGTTCGAGGGTGGGGCCAAGGCCACGTCGGGTCTGCTGGAGGGCGGCGCGAAGGCTGTCGCGGGCCATGGCCACGCGGACCATTCGCACCTGCATGACGCGGAGGCCGCCACCGGGTTGCTCGCGGCGCTGGGCTTCGGCGGCATCCCCCTCACGGTGTCGGTGAGCCTGGTGGTCTTCCTGTCCTGGTCACTGTCGCTGATGACCGGACAGATGACGCACGGCGCGCTCTCCATGCTGCCCTCGTGGCTCGTCAGCACGGGCCTGGGACTGGGCTGCTTCGCGGTGGGTACGGTGGTGGCCGGACTGGCGGTGCGTCCCTTGCGGCCCGTCTTCATCGCCAAGCGTGCCCCGGGCCGCGAGGCCCTGATGGGCCGCGTGTGCAACATCTCCAGTGGCAGCGTGACGGCGCGCGACGGCCACGCGACCTTCAACGATGGGGCCGCGGGCCTCATCCTCAACGTCGTCTGTGACAAGCCCAACCAGCTGCGGCGCGGTGAGCCGGCGTTGATCCTCGGCTACGACGCCGAGCGCGGCGTGTACGAGGTGGAGCCGGTGGATTGGCTCCTGCCCCAGGAAATGGAGCAGCTTCGCGATCCGCTCAAGGCAGCGGCCGTCGCGAGGGCCCGCTCGCTGCGATGAACATTGGCGTCCTCCGGGCCTTCCGGAAGGGCGCGACAATCGGCACCGGGTGGCTTTCGCGGGGGACCCCGAGTGCTTGGAACAAGGCCCGCCCAACGACTTACAGGAAGGCCATGGATCCCATCAGCCTGGTAGCGATCATCGGCGGCGGCGTCATCATCCTCTTCGGCATCTTCGTCAGCGTGGCGAAGTTCTACCGCCAGGTGGATCAGGGCAAGGTGCTCATCGTCAACACGATGAAGACGGAGCCCACGGTGACGTTCACCGGCGCCGTCGTCCTCCCCATCGTCCACCGCGCGGAGGTGATGGACATCTCGCTGAAGACGGTTGAAATCGACCGCCGCGGCAAGGAAGGCCTCATCTGCCAGGACAACATCCGGGCAGACATCAAGGTCACCTTCTTCGTGCGCGTGAACAAGACCCGCGAGGACGTGCTCAAGGTCGCCCAGTCCATCGGCTGCGTTCGCGCCAGCGACCAGGAGACGCTGGAGAACCTCTTCGAGGCCAAGTTCTCCGAAGCCCTCAAGACGGTCGGCAAGAGCTTCGACTTCGAGGAGCTCTACACCAAGCGCGATGAGATCAAGGACAAGGTGGTCGGCACCATCGGCCGCGACCTCAACGGCTACATGCTGGAGGACTGCGCCATCGACTTCCTCGAGCAGACCCCGGTGGAGATGCTCGACAAGGACAACATCCTGGACGCCCAGGGCATCCGGAAGATCACCCAGCTGACCACCGAGCAGAACGTCTTCACCAACGAGCTGCGCCAGTCCGAGCGCATGGCCGTGACGAAGCGCGACGTGGAAGCCGATGAGGCCATCTTCGCCCTGCAGCGTCAGCGCGAAGAGGCGTCCGCCAAGCAGCGCCGGGAGATCGACAGCATCCAGGCGCGTGAGACGGCCGAAGCCGACCGCGTGAAGAGCGAGGAGTTCGCCAAGGCGCAGCTTGCGCGAATCAAGGCGGAAGAAGAGATCGCCATCAACGAGGAGAACAAGACGCGCCAGGTGCAGGTGGCGCAGAAGAACCGCGAGCGCGTGGTGGGCGTGGAGACCGAGCGCGTGGAGAAGGACCGCGCCCTGGAAGCCATCAACCGCGAGCGCGAGACGGAGCTGCAGCGCATCTCCAAGGAGAAGGCGCTCGAAGGCGAGAAGAAGGCCATCGCCGACGTGGTGCGCGCCCGCATCGCGGTGGAGAAGACCGTCGCCCAGGAAGAGGAGAACATCAAGGACCTGCGCGTGACGTCGGAGGCCCGCCGCAACAAGGACGCGCTGATCATCGCCGCCCAGGGCCACGCGGAAGAGGCGTCCGTCAAGGACATCCAGGCCGCGGACGCGAGCGCGAAGATCGCCGTCTTCCTCGCCAAGGAGAAGCTGACCCTGGCGGAGGCGGACCTGGAGGCCGCGGACAAGTCGGCCAAGGCGAAGATGCGGCTGGCCGAGGGCATCCAGGCCGAGTCCGCCGCCGCGGGCCTCGCCAACGTGCGCGTGCGTGAAGCCGACGCCGTCGCCACGGAGAAGCTGGGCATGGCGCAGGTGCGCGTGAAGGAGGCCGAGGCCTCCGTCATCCAGAAGCAGGGCCAGGCGCAGGCCTCCGCCACGCGCGAGAAGCTGCTCGCCGAGGCCTCGGGCCTCGAGGAGAAGGGCATGGCCCACGCCCGCGTGCAGGAGGCGGAAGCCGGCGCCATCCACAAGCGCGGCGAGGCGGAAGCGTTCGCCATGCGCGAGAAGCTGCTCGCCGAGGCCGCCGCCATCCAGGAGAAGCTGATGGCCGAGGCGCGCGGCCTGTCGGAGAAGGCCACCGCGATGAAGGCCCTGGACGGCGTGGGTCGCGAGCACGAGGAGTACCGCCTGCGCCTCAACAAGGAGCGCGACGTGGAGCTGGCGGCCATCAACGTGCGCAAGGACATCGCGCAGGCGCAGGCCCAGGTGCTGGGTCAGGCCTTCGGCAACGCGAAGTTCCAGATCGTCGGCGGCGACGGGAAGTTCTTCGAGAACTTCATCAAGGCCGTGTCCTTCGGCAGCTCGGTGGACGGCGCGCTGGACCACAGCGAGACCCTGAAGAAGACGCTCGGCGGCTACCTCAACGGTGAGAAGGACCTGCCCGCGGACCTGAAGGAGATCCTCTCCAAGCCGGGTCTCAGCAACGACGCGCAGAACCTGGCCGTCGCGGCGCTGCTCAACCGGATGTCCCTCAGCCCCACCGCCTCCACCGCCGCCGGCATCAAGGCGCTGGTGCAGACGGAGGCCTCGGCCCTCCTCGAGAAGCAGGGCTAACGGCCCGTCCTCCGGCGCATCCGCGAACCGCATCCCTTTTCGGTGAACATCCATGGCAACTGACAGCGGCAAGACCCCGGGCACCCCTGTGCCCGGGGGCGAGGCGACGCTGGAGGGCGGCAGCTACGAGGTCATCCGTGCGCGCCTCCACTCCCAGGCGGACGCACTGGCGACCCAGGCGAACGACCTCAACGCCCGGCGCAAGGCGCTCTTCGGTGGCACGGAACTCACCGTCATCGGCAACGAGCGGGTGCGCACGGAGAACAACTGCGTCCCGCGCGACATCGTCAGCGTCGGGAAGTACCTCCTCTTCGGCTACAACGTCTTCATCGGCCTGAAGAAGGAGACGGTCGTCTCGGACGTCTTCTCGCTGCACCGCTTCGAGAAGACGGCCGAGGGCTTCGACTTGTCCGCCGTGCCCCCCACGGAGGCCGGCGGCTTCCTCGCGGACCCCCGGTTCGTGAAGGACTTCAGCGAGCTGTACAAGTACTACAAGGACGCGAAGCTGTTGCAGCTGCGTCGGCGGGACTCGCGCCTGCTGGCGGTGTTCCAGACGGGCCAGTCCGCGCGCGACCTGAAGGTCTTCCGCTTCAACGTGGACGTAGAGGGCCGCGCCACCTACGTGGACAACCAGGGCGAGCGCGATCACGTCTATCCGGCGTCGCACGACTTCGAGTGGACGGTGGCCACGCGCGAGCAGTACGTGCTGGGCCAGCACCCGCACGTCAACGTGTTGGATCAGGTCTTCGTGGAGACGGTGAAGGGCGACCTCACCATCAAGGTCGAGGACAACACCTCCACGGGCCTGGGCATCTACAGCGAGCCGGTGGACGACCCGGATCAGTCGCTGGACGACGCGGAGTTCGCCTGGACGCAGGTGGGTGGCCTCATCCTGCTGCGCGTGCTCCCGTTCCGGGAGAAGGCGCACCGCTACCTGGTCTTCAACGCGCGCACGCAGCACGTGGTGCGCATCGACGCCATCGGGCAGTCCTGCGTGCGGCTGCCGGAGGACCAGGGCATCGTCTTCCCGGGCGGCTACTACCTCCAGACGGGCGACTACAAGGTCTTCGACGGCGCGTCGGAGCAGATGGAGTTCCACCACGCGGTGCGCTCGCCCAACGGGGAGGACGTGCTCTACGTCTTCCACCGCCGGGACGAGGGCAGCTACGTGCTGTTCCCGTACAACCTGGTGCGCAAGGAGGTGCAGACGCCGCTGCTGGCCAACGGCATGAGCCTCTTCGCGGACGGCGGGCTGGTGGTGTTCCGCGCCACGTCGCAGGAGCCCACGCGCGTGCACCCCATGCAGGTGTGGCAGACGCCGTTCGTCTCCGACGAGCACGCTACTGGCTGAACCACGCGGAGGTCGGGCTCCAGGAGCCCATTGAACTCCTGCGGCGCACCTCCGAGCTCATCATCGATGAGTTCGAGAAGGTCCTCGCGATGCGCAAGCGCGCGGAGGAGTCGCTCGCGCAGGCCGTGACGGCGCAGGACACGCTGCTGCTCCAGTCTCAGCCGGAGGGGCTCACCGACGCGGAGGGCTTCATGCGGGCGCTGGCGGACCTGCGCCGGCACCGCGGGCACCTCATCACCCTGAAGGACATCCGCTACATGGACCTGGGGCGCGTGGACGCCCTGGAGCAGGCGGTGGTGGCCGCGTCCGACGCCGTGAGCACCGCGTGCGTGGACTTCCTCCAGAAGGGCGAGGCCCTGCAACCGCTGGCCACCCGGCTGGACGGTCTGCTGGAGCGGCTGGAGCCCGTCACCACGACGGCGGAGCTGGCGCCGCTGGTGGAGGACGTGGAGCGCACCGGTCAGGGCCTGGAGGTGCTGGGCGAGGTGGTGGGCGGCCTCCAGGTGGGCGACCCGCTGGCTCGCGCGCGCATCCTGGAGGGCATCTCCGAGTTGTTCAGCCGCCTGAACCGCGTCCGCGCGGGGCTCCAGGCGCGGCGCAAGGAGCTGAGCAGCCGGGAGAAGCGCGCGGAGTTCGGCGCTCAGTTCAAGCTGCTGGGCCAGAGCATCGAGAACGCGCTGTCCCAGGCGGATGCGCCGGAGAAGTGCGACGAGGCGCTGTCGCGGCTCACGGTGATGCTGGAGGAGCTGGAGGGCCGCTTCGGCGAGTTCGACGAGTTCCTGGGGCAGATCACCCAGAAGCGCGAGGAGCTGCTGGAGGCCTTCGGCGCGCGCAAGCAGTCGCTGGTGGATGAGCGCCAGCGCCGCGCGTCCGGCCTCTTCAGCGCCGCGGAGCGCATCCTCCAGGGCGTGCAGCGGCGGGCGAAGGCGTTCAAGGCGGACGACGAGCTGAACGCCTACTTCGCGTCCGACGCGATGATCCTCAAGCTGCGGCAGCTGGCCGAACAGCTCCTGGCGCTGCAGGACAGCGTGCGCTCGGACGAGGTGATGTCGCGGGTGAAGTCCGCGAAGCAGGACGCCCTGCGCGCCCTGCGCGATCGCCAGGACCTGTTCGAGGGCGGCGAGGGGCTCATCAAGCTGGGGCCCTACCGCTTCCACGTGAACACCCAGCCCCTGGACCTGACGCTGGTGCCGCGCGACGGCGCGCTGTACCTCCAGCTCACCGGCTCTGACTACACGCAGAAGCTGGAGGACCCGGAGCTGCTCAAGTACCGGGAGCTGTGGGAGCAGCACCTCGTCTCCGAGACGCGCGACGTCTACCGCGCGGAGTACCTGGCCGCGGCGCTGCTGCTGGACGCGGAAGAAGGCAAGGGCGGCCTGACACTCGCGGCGCTGTACGAGGCCGGCGCGCAGGGGCAGCTGCTGGAGCGCGTGCGGGCATACTCGGCGGACCGCTTCGACGAGGGCTACGAGCGCGGCGTGCACGACGCGGACGCGGTTTCGCTCCTGGAGAAGCTGCTCGCGCTGCATCAGGGCGCGGGCCTGCTGCGCTTCGCCCCGGTGCCTCGCGCCTGGGCCGCGCTCTACTGGGCGTTCGATACGGACGACACGCTTCGGGGCGTGTTCCACCGGCGCGCGCAGAGCCTCGCGCGGCTGCGCCAGGCGTTCGACACGGCGTCGGACCTGGTGGCGCTGGGCGATGAGCTGGGTGAACAGGTCCTCGGGTTCCTCAAGGGCCACGGGCTCGCGGCGTCGCCTGCGGAAGGACGGCAGGCGGGCCGCTACCTCGTGGAGGAGCTGGCGGTGGCGAACCCCCGCTTCACCACCAGCCGCGAGGCCCTGGCGGTGAAGGACGCATTCCTGTCGCACCTGGACCGGCACGGCTCGCGGACCGCGTTCGACGAGGACCTGCGCGGCCTGGAGAAGAACCTGCCGGAGCGTCTGCGCATCGCTCGGGCCTGGGTGGACGCGTTCCTCGCGAAGCGCGAGGGGGGCGCGGGTGATGCCGCGTACGTGTCGCTGGAGACGGCGGTGGTGCTCATCACCGAGCGCAAGCTGGACCGCGAGACGGCGGGCGCCATCACATCCTCGGAGGCCACGGGCCTCCTGGGCAGCCACCCGCGCGTGCAGGACCGCAAGCTGCCGCTGCGCCTGGACGAGTTCCTGTCCCGGCTGGGCGAGTTCCGTCAGGTGCGCGTGCCCGCTTACACGGCCTACCGCGCGTACCTGCGCGACCTGCTGGACAAGGAGCGGCGCAAGCTGCGGCTGGAGGAGCTGACGCCGAAGGTGCTCACGAGCTTCGTGCGCAACCGGCTCATCGACGAGGTGTACCTGCCGCTCATCGGCGCCAACCTGGCCAAGCAGCTGGGCGCGGCGGGCGAGGGCAAGCGCACGGACCGCATGGGCATGCTGCTGCTCATGTCGCCTCCCGGCTACGGCAAGACGACGCTGATGGAGTACGTGGCCAGCCGCCTGGGCCTCACCTTCGTGAAGGTGAACGGGCCGGCGCTGGGCCATTCCGTGAAGTCGTTGGATCCGTCGGAGGCGCCCAACGCCACCGCGCGGCAGGAGGTGGAGCGCATCAACCTGTCCTTCGAGATGGGCAACAACGTGATGCTCTACCTCGACGACATCCAGCACACCGACCCGGAGCTGCTCCAGAAGTTCATCTCCCTGTGCGACGGCCAGCGCCGCGTGGAGGGTGTCTGGAATGGCCAGACGCGCACGTACGATTTGCGCGGCAAGAAGTTCTGCGTGGTGATGGCCGGCAACCCGTACACGGAGACGGGTGAGCGCTTCCGCATCCCGGACATGCTCGCCAACCGCGCGGACACGTACAACCTGGGCGACATCCTGGACGGCAAGGAAGAGCTGTTCGCGCTCAGCTACCTGGAGAACTCGCTCACCTCCAACCCGGTGCTGGCGCCGCTGGCCACGCGCGACCCGCAGGATGTGCACCGCCTCATCCGGATGGCGAAGGGGGAGGACGTCCCTTCCGGCGAGCTGAAGCACGGCTACGCGGCGGCGGAGCTCCAGGAGATCATCGCCGTCCTCCAGCGGCTGTTCCGGGTGCAGCAGGTGCTGCTCAAGGTGAACCTCCAGTACATCGCCTCCGCCGCGCAGGACGAGCGCTTCCGCACGGAGCCGCCGTTCAAGTTGCAGGGCAGCTACCGCAACATGGGCAAGATGGCGGAGAAGGTCGTCTCCGCGATGACGGACGACGAGCTGGAGCGCCGCATCGACGACCACTACCAGGGCGAATCCCAGACGCTCACCACCGCCGCGGAGCAGAACCTGCTGAAGCTGGCGGAGATGCGCGGGCGCCTGACGCCGGAGAAGGCGAAGCGCTGGGAGGAGATCAAGCAGGGCTTCGCCCGCGTGAAGCGCATGGGGGGCAAGGAGGACGACCCCGTGGCGCGCGTCACCGGCCAACTGGGCGCCATCGAGGAGCAGCTGGGCGCGGTGCGTGACGCCGTGGTCCAGGCCGCGGCTCAAGCGGGCAGCGCTCCGGACGTGGACCCCATGGTGGAGGTGGCCCCGCACCTGGAGGCCCTGCGCGAGGCCGTGCTGGAGGTGGCCCGCGTCGGACGTGAGAGGGCCGCGAAGCCGCCGCCGCTTCCCCAGGCCCCGGTGGTCGTCCCGGCCGCTCCGGCGACGGACCTGGCGCCCTACCTCAAGCACCTTGCCCAACTGCTCAAGGCCCTGACGGAGCGCGTGGCGGCCCAGGCCGATGCCGAACCCCCCACGTTGCGCAATGTGCCGTTGGCCGCGCCGGCCCCCGACTTCGGGCCGTACCTGGCGCAGCTCTCCCACGCCATCACCGCCCTGGCGGACCGGCCGGTGTCCGTGTCCATGCCGCAGCCGTCCGCGGCGGAGTCGCTCCAGCGCGCGGCGAGCGGTCCGTCTCCGGCGGAGCTGAGCCGGCAGATCGAGCTGGTGGAAGGGGCGCTCCTGCCACTGGAGCGCGCCGCCCGCCGCAACGTGCAGGGCGAAGGGGAGGGCATCAAGGCCCTCCAGGTCTGGCAGGGCATCACCGAAGCGCTGGAGCTGCTGCGCGGCATGTTGCGGCGTTGATGCAGGCATCCAACGTCATGGGTGTCACTGCACCCATGACGCTTGGATGCCAATGATTGCCAAAAAGACTTTCATGTCTGGGCTTGGCCTGACTAGGACGGGGCGTTGTCTCCAACACGGGAGTGCAATGCCATGTGGAAGCTGAAGCCTGTCGTCGCTCTTTGCGCGGTCCTGGGCCTCACGGCGTGCGGTGGTCCGGAGGGGGAGGATGGACTCTCCACCCAGGAGGCGGCCCTGCTGACGGGCACCTCCCAGGGGTGCACCTTCACCGTGTCGTACGCGGCGCGGCCCGGCACGCTGCCGCCCATCTATGACGTGACGGTCTCCCGCGCTACGGGCGTCACGTCATAGATGGGCGGCAGCGTGCCGGGCCGCGCGGCGTACGACACGGTGA
>SECN01000709.1 GCA_004173515.1 Myxococcaceae bacterium
ACTCCGGCCACCATCAGGGGGATGGCCAACGCCAGCGCCCAGAGCATCTTCTTCGCCGGCTTCACCATGCGGTCCCCTCGGGCGCCAGCAAGGGGGCGGCGCCCGAGGGGACCGCATGGTGAAGCCGGCGAAGAAGATGCTCTGGGCGCTGGCGTTGGCCATCCCCCTGATGGTGGCCGGAGTCGCGGCCTTGAAGCCCGCGGCGACCCCGCCGCCCGTCACCGACAACTTCTGGGTGGAGCGCAGGGCCGCGGCCCGCATCGAGTCCCGTCTCACGCACGCGGAGGCGGATCGCTACCGCTCGCGCGCTCCCGCCGGTGGCTGTCCCGTGCCGGCCGAGCCGATGCCCCTGGGCCCGCTTGCCCGCATGGAGGCCCGGGAGGACTGGGGTGGCATCGCGGCCGCGTACGCGCTGGAGGCGGAGTGGAACCAGGCGGCCTCCTTCCTGGAGCGCATGCCGGCCTCCCCGGAGCGCGACAGCGACCTGGGCGCGGTGGCGCTCGCCAGGGGCGACTTCGAACGGGCGCTGCGGCTGTTGGACAGCGCCCTCGCGGCGAAGCCGAACCTGCCGCAGGCGCTGTGGAACCGCGCGCTGGTGTTCCGCGAGATGGGCCTGACGCTGCGCGCATCGGAGCTCTTCGAACAGGTGGCGAAGCTGGGTGAGCAGGGCTGGAGCCGCGAGGCGCACGCCCAGGCACTGACCCTGCGGGAGAGCACGCTGGAGCGCCAGCGTCAGTGGAAGTCCGCGCGCGAGGCGACGCTGGCCCTGATGGAGGACGCGAACGCGCCGCTGCCGCTGGACGCCGCCCGCCAGCTTCCGGGCACCGTGCGCGGCGTCTTCTATGACGTGGTGCGCACGGCGGCCTCCAAGGAGCGCGCGCTGGCGCTGATGCCGCTGGCGCAGGAGTTGGACCGGTTGCAGGGCGGCCGCACGCTCGCGGACTACGTGCAGCGGGTGTCGAAGCGCGACTTCACCCGTCGCGGGGAGCTGGCGAAGCAGTACGCGGCGGCGATGCGCCCGGGAGGCTCGGTGCCCGACGGCTTCCTGGACAAGGCGCGCCTGCCCGGTGACGAGGACCTCTACATGGGGGCCATCCTCCGCACGCGCAACGGCACGATGCAGAACCTGAAGGACGTGCTGGAGCGCATCAAGCGCCTGGATGATCCGTGGTTCACGTACCAGGCGGAGCGCGACCAGGCTTACAAGGAGGTCGCGGACGGCGCGTGGTGGAAGGCCGAACAGCGGCTCTTCTCCGCGCTCCAGCACTGCCGCGAGGGCACGCTGTCGGTGCGCTGCCTGGAGCTGGAGCGACGGCTGGCGGTCTTCTATTACGACATGCAGCGCGTGACGGAGGCGGAGCAGCACGCGCGCGTGCTGTGGGCGGGGGCCCGGCAGCTTCGCGAGTGGGACCTGGAGTTCAACGCGCTGGAGTCGCTCTCCCAGGTGGCGCGCTCCCGCAACGACCTGGGCAGCGCCCGCGCCTATCTGGAGGAGTGGATGGCGCGCGGTCCCACGCGCCACTGCGCGTGGCCCCACGTGCAACTGGCGCACCTGCACTACCTGGACTTGAAGCCAGCGGACGCGCGGCGCGAGCTGGACATCGCCGCCGCCTGCCCCGACAACCGCATGGAGCTGGTGTTCGGCGCCACGCTCGCGGAGCTGACGCGCTCCGGCTCCGGCCCCCACGACGCCGAGTGGCTGGGCAGCGTCACCTCCAACGCCGTGTCGGGCCCGGCGGTGCTGGGCGGCGACCGCGCCTATGCGCGCTATCTGGAGGGCCGCTTCTTCCTGGATCAGGACCGGACCCGGGGCGAGGCGCTCCTGAAGACCACCATCGCGGAGGCGGATGCGCTGCCGCGCGGGGATGCGCTGGCGCGCGAGTCCTGGGCGCTCAGCCATTCGTCGCTCGCGGTGGACGCGGGCCGCGCCGGCGAGTTCCCCAAGGTGGTGACGTTGATGGCGGAGCAGTTGGGCACGCCCGTGCCCACGCGCTGCGCGCTGGCCGCCAGCGTCCACGCCGAGCGCTCCGTGCTGGTGGCGCTGGGCCCGAAGGGCGAGGTGTCGGGGCACTACGACGCCGCTCGCAAGGAGCCCTTCGCGCGGGCGGATTCCTCCCGGCTGGTGCCGGAGGCCCTGCGCAAGACGCTCTCCGGCTGCGATCGCGTGGACGTGCTCGCCTGGGCCCCCGTCTTCGGCCGCACCGACCTGCTGCCGGCGGACATCGCGTGGAGCTTCCGTCTGGGCCGCGCCCAGGGGCCGCGGCCCACGCCGGGCGCCAGTGCTTCGCGCCG
This sequence comes from Myxococcaceae bacterium, assembly GCA_004173515.1. Taxonomy (GTDB): domain Bacteria; phylum Myxococcota; class Myxococcia; order Myxococcales; family Myxococcaceae; genus Corallococcus. The sequence goes on from SECN01000709.1 coordinate 2,293, forward strand.
TCTGGTGGTGGCCGGAGTGGATGCCCCGTCGCTGTTGCAACTGCCGCGGCTGCCCGCGTGGACGCCGGACACGGAGCCGGGGGCCGCGCCGCCGGACGTGCTGTCCGGTTCGGACGCCACGCCCTCGCGCGTGCTGGCCCGCATGGCGGACGCCACGGAGATTGAAATCCACGCGCACGGCATCACCGAC
>SECN01000212.1 GCA_004173515.1 Myxococcaceae bacterium
TGGACGCGGGCGCGAAGCTCGTCATCGCGCACCACCCGCACATCCCCCAGGGCTTCGCGCGCTACAAGGGCGTGCTGATGGCGCAGTCGCTGGGCAACTTCGCCTTCGACCAGGACCGCCTGGAGACGATGGTGGGCCTGCTCGCGGAGGTGGAGGCGACGGGCGCTCGCGTGGATCGGGCCCGAGCGGTGCCCGTGTACATCGAGGACTACCGCCCCCGGCCCATCGCGGGTGAGCTGGCGGAAGCCTTCCTGCGAAACCTCTCGGAACTCTCTCGCGAGGGCGACGTGGAGCTGGTGCCCCAGCCCTCCTGGGGCGAGCTGCTCCCCGCCGGCCAGCACGCGGCGGTGAGCGAGCGCACGGTGGACGTGCCGGTGACGGTGGGCGCCAACGGCCGCGCCACGGTGGACCTGCGGCCCCTGCGGCACGAGGGCGAATCCGTCGCGGTGGCACGGCTCACGGGAGAGACACCGCCCACGGGCGTGAAGCTCAAGTCCGGACGCGACGTGCTCCTGCACGGCGACTTCGAGGACCACGACGTGGACGACGACGCCAACGAGGCCCCGCGCTGGGGCCTGGCCAACGGCGCGGGCTACGTGTGTCAGGACGGTCCGCACCGGGGCGCCGCGGCCCTCTGCCAGCGCCGCGCCTCCAGCGACTCGCGCTCCGCGACGGTGAAGCTGGTCAACCGCTTCCGTCCGCCCGGCTTCGCGGAAGGCCCGCCCAACCGCGACCTCACGGCGGTGGCCTGGGTGAAGGGGCAGGGCGGCGGTGCCTTCTCCCTGGGCGTGCAGTACCTGCCCGTGGAGTCCTACACGCTCTTCGGCGCGCAGACGCTCCTGCGCCACGAGGGCGGCACCTACGACTGGACGCTGGTGTCGGAGGACCTGCACTTCCCGGCGGATCCGCCCCGGCCCGACCTCTGGAACGCGCCCTGGGCGCTGGACCTGACGCTCAACACCGCGCCCCCGAAGTCGGGGCAGGGCGTGACGGCGGTGGACGACCTGGCGCTGGTGGCCTGGGAGCGGCAGGTGTCCGGGGCCACGCTGACGCTCGCGACGCCGCACGCACGGGACTTCGTGCGCGTGGAGGCCCCTGCAGGCACGTACACGCTGCGCGTCACCTTCCGCGAGCACCGCGTGCCCTGAAGCTCAGGAGCTTCGCTGTCCCCTCAGGGGTAGAGCAGTTGCGTCTTCCAGCCTTCGCCCTCGCGCAGGTACACGTTGCGCTCGTGCAGGCGGCTGGGGCGGGCGTGCCAGAACTCGATGCGCTCCGGCACCACGCGGAAGCCGCTCCAGTGCGGGGGCCGCTCCACCGGCTTGCCCTGGAACCGGGCCTCCACCTCCGCCACGCGCGTGTCCAGCAGCCCCCGGTCCGGCAGCTCCTGGCTCTGGAGGCTTGCCCACGCGCCAATCTGGCTGCCGCGCGCCCGGCTCTGGAAGTACGCGTCCGCCTCCGCGTCCGTCACCTGCTCCACCCGGCCCTCGATGCGCACCTGCTGCTCCAGGGGCTGCCAGTGGAAGCACAGCGCGGCGTGGGGGTGGGCGGTGAGCTGACGGCCCTTGCGGCTGTGGAAGTTGGTGAAGAAGACGAAGCCCCGCGCATCGAAGTCCTTGAGCAGCACCACGCGGGCGCTCGGGCGGCCCTGGTCGTCCACCGACGCCACCACCATGGCGTTGGGGTCCACGGGGATGGCCTGTTTTGCCTGGGCGAAGAGGTCGGCGAAGCGCTGGATGGGGTCGGGCGGGATCATCACGCGCCGCACCATAGGAAACCCCACCTCCCGGCGCACGTTCGCGGTTGACTCCCTGTCTGGACCCGCGATCGTGTGTTCATGAAGATTCTCTTCATCGCCTCGGAGGTCACCCCCTTCTCGAAGACGGGGGGGCTGGGCGACGTGGCAGGGGCCCTGCCCACGGCGCTGGCCGCGCTGGGGCACGACGTGAAGATTGTCACGCCCCGCTACCAGGACGTGCGCAACACCGGCCACCTGGAGCCCACCGGCCAGTCCCTGGTGCTGCGCTTCCCCTTTGGAGAAGCCTCAGGCCCCGTCCTGTCCGCGCGCCTCTCCGAACGCCTGGAGGTGCTCTTCCTGGAGAACGAGGCCTTCTTCGGCGGCCGCAAGGGACTCTACGGTGACGCGGGCGGCGAGTTCCCGGACAACCCCCGCCGCTTCGCCTACCTGTGCATCGGGGCGCTCCAGGCCGCGCAGCGGCTGCGCTTCTTCCCGGACATCATCCACCTGCACGACTGGCAGACGGGCCTGGTCCCGGTGGCGCTGCGCCGGGGCTTCCAGGGCACGCCGCTCGCGCGCGCGAAGTGCGTCTTCACCATCCACAACCTCGCCTACCAGGGGCACTTCCCCAAGGGGACGATGGAAGACCTGGGGCTGCCCTGGGACCTGTTCACCCCGGACGGCGTGGAGTTCTACGACCAGGTGAACTTCCTCAAGTCGGGGCTCGTCTTCTCCGAGGCGCTCACCACCGTGTCGCCCACGTACGCGCGGGAGATCCAGACGGCGGAGCAGGGCTACGGGCTGGATGGCCTGCTGCGGCGGCGCTCGCACGCGCTCACCGGCATCCTCAACGGCATCGACGCGCACGAATGGAACCCGCTCACGGACAGCTACCTGCCGGAGCGCTACGGCCCGGACGACCTGGGCGGCAAGGCCGCCTGCAAGCGCGCCCTCCTGGAGCGCTTCGGGCTGCCCGGGGACAGCGCCGCGCCGGTGTTCGGCATCGTGAGCCGGCTGGCGTGGCAGAAGGGCGTGGACCTGCTGCTGGAGACGATGCCCGCGGCGCTCCAGGCGGACCTGCGCTTCGTGGCGGTGGGCAATGGGGACCCTGTCCTGGAGGACGGCCTGCGCGCGTTGCAGGCCAGATTCCCGAAGCAGGTGGGGGTGCACATCGGGTTCGATCCGGAATTGTCACACCTGGTGGAGGCGGGGTCGGACTTCTTCCTGATGCCCAGCCGCTATGAGCCGTGCGGCCTGAACCAGATGTATTCACTGCGTTACGGAGCCGTGCCCATCGTCCGGGCCACGGGCGGGCTGGTGGACACGGTCGAAGGGGGGCTGGACGGCAACGGCATCCTCTTCGAGTCCTTCCACCGCTCGGCGCTCCTGGCCGCCATCCGCCGGGCGCTGGCCCTCTACGCGGATCCGGTGCGGCTGGGCGACTTCCGGGGGCGGGGGATGGGCAAGGACTTCTCCTGGGCGGCATCCGCCCGGAAGTACGAGTCCCTCTTCGCCTCCCTGGTAGCGGAATAGTGGGGCGCGCTCCGGAACCAGGATAGTGTTACCGCCGTGGCGGAAGCTCCGGACCTGGGTGGCTATGAAGTGGTCGGCCGGCTGGCGGTCGGCGGCATGGCGGAGGTGTATCAAGCACGCGCGCGCGAGACGACGCAGCGCTCCCCGGGCGAGCCCGAGGAGGTCGTCATCAAGCGGCTGCACCCGTCCTTCCGCGGCGACCCCGCGTATGTGAAGGCCTTCGTCGACGAGGCGAAGCTCACGGTGCGCCTGCGCAACGCGCACATCGTGCGGACCTTCCGACTGTTCCGCGCCGGCCCCGACTACCTGATGGTGCAGGAGCTCGTGAGTGGCCGGACGCTCGGCTACATGCAGGAGCTGCTCATCAAGGCCGGCGCCGCGATGCCGCCCGAGTCCGCCTGCTACATCGCGTGGTGCGTGCTCAAGGCGCTGGACTACATCCACCGCGCCAAGGTGGGGGAGAACGGCGCCACCATCGTCCACCGCGACGTGAACCCCGCCAACGTGCTGCTGGGCATCCAGGGCGACGTGAAGCTCACCGACTTCGGCGTGGCGGAAGTGGAGGGGATGATGCGCGGCGAGTCCGGCGCGCTGCGCGGCACGCTGCCGTACATGAGCCCGGAGCAGGTGCTGGGCCAGTCGGTGGACGCGCGCACGGACCTGTACGCGGTGGGTGTCATGCTCTGGGAGCTGTGGGGCGGCCGGCGGCTGTTCACCGGCGACAACGAAGCGCAGCTCATGCACCAGGTGCGCGATGCGCGCGTGCCGCTGTTGTCCACGGTGTCGCCGGACCTGCCGGACTACGCGGCGCAGGTGGCGCGCAAGGCGCTGTTCGCGGACCGGGCGCGGCGGTTCCAGTCCGCGGCGGAGTTCATCAAGGCGCTGGAGGTGCTGTCGCGCCGCGCGGGCTGGCCCCTGACGGTGGAGGCGCTGCAGCCTCTGCTGGGCGGCTGATGCGCTCGCGCCGGGCGGTGCTCGGGACGCGCGAGGGCACCGGGACGCTCACGTTGAAGCTGAAGGTGCGAAACCCTTCCTCCGACGCGGCCTCGCTCACGCGCGCGGACATCGACCTGCGGGTGGATGGCCAGCGGATGATCACCGGCGAGCAGGTGATGACCGTGCCGTTGGATGGCCAGAGCGAGGTGCCGCTGGAGCTGCGCTTCCCGCTGGCCGTGCCCCGTTCGGCGGCGCGGCCGGAGCCCACGTCCCACGCGGTGCGGGTGGAGGGCGGCGTGGTGCTGCGCTTCGGGGGCTCCGAGCGCAGGGCCCCCTTCCGGGATGCGCGCGTGCTGGGCATCCCGTGGATGCCGGGCGGCGCGGCGGTCCCGACGAATCCCTGAGCCGCTCAGCCCTTCGCTTCGGGCGAGGAGCCGGGGTCCGGAGGCGGCTCGTTGTCGACGCGGCGCGCGGCGTCCCGGGCCTCCTCCTTCACGGAAGAGGACGCGCCGTCGCGGGGCGTGCCCTCGGGCAGGCCGGGCGCGGCGCTCTTGAGGCGGCTCATGCGCACGCGGTCGATGCGGGCGCCTTCCTTGGTGGCCACGACGAACTGCCAGCCGTTGAAGGTGAAGCGCTCGCCCACGTCGGGCAGGTGGCCCGCGAGCGACGACAGGTAGCCGCCCAGCGTGTCGAAGTCGCCCTCGGGCAGGGGGAAGCCGAAGAGCTTGGTGAACTGATCCACCTCCATCGCGGCGTCCACCAGCGAGGAGCCGTCGGCCATCTTCTCGACGAGCTTCTCCTCCACCTCGAACTCGTCGCCGATGTCGCCCACGATTTCGCGGAGGATGTCCTCCAGCGTGACGACGCCCATGAAGCCGCCGTACTCGTCGACGACCATGGCCATGTGGATCTTCCGCTTCTGCATGTCCCGCAGCAGGTCGCCCACGGGCTTCATCCACGGCACGAAGTGGGCGGGGCGGATGACGTCCTGCAGGACGATGAGCTCCGGGTGCTGGAGCAGCGGGATGAGGTCGCGCGCGTGCAGCACGCCGACGATGTGGTCCACGTCGTCCAGGTACACCGGGATGCGCGAGTGGTTCTCCTCCGCCAGGATGCGCAGCACCTCGTCCGGCGGGGTGGTGACGTCCACGGAGATGACGTCCGTGCGGTTGACCATCACGTCGCGGCAGCGCTTGTCGGACAGCTCGAAGATGGAGCGGATGAGCTGGGGCGCGCTCTTGTCCACCTCGTTGCGGGCGGCCTGGGCGGCGAGCAGCTTCTCCAGCTCCTCCAGGGGCGGGGGCGGCGGCTCGAAGCGCAGGGTGCGGCCGAAGGTGCGGGCGCCCAGGTTGAGCAGGCCCAGCATGATGCGCATGGGTGGGTAGAGCAGCAGCACCAGCACGGACACCAGCGACGCGAGCCGCAGGGCCCAGCGCTCCGGGTTGCCGTTGGCGAGGCCGCGCATGGTGACCTCCATGAGGCTGGCGAGCACGCCCACGAAGAGGGCACCGGCGCACACGGTGGCGACAGGCACCCAGGCGGCCTCGCCGTAGCGGCTGAAGTCCAGCATGCGCGGGGGCACGAAGGCGCCAATGGCGGCGGCCAGGAAGCCGCTGAGCACCATGCCCAGGCGCAGGGCGGTGGCGGTGGCTTCACGCTCCGTCTTGTGACGGAGCACGCGGCGGGCGGCGGAGGTCTTGCTCTCCTCGGCGAGTTCCTGGGCGCGCAGGTCCGAGGTTCCGTAGAGGGCGGACTCCGCGGCGGCGACCAGGGACCTCGTGAAACAGAGGGCCAGGCAGGCGACCCAGAGGGTCCAGGTAGGCATAGGGCGACGTTCTTATCCCGTGCTAGACGGTCATACCACCCTGACGGGAGTCACCATGCGGGGACGTCGGATGTACGTCATTGGCGGACTGCTGGGCCTGCTGGCACCCACGGTGGCCCTGTCCTGGCCCGTGGACCAGGCCCTGACGCTGGAGCCGGGCAAGGAGACCTGACTTCGCGCCCCAACTGGCGGCGGCCAAGAAGGCGTGCCCGGACCTGAAGGCGACGCAGGGCGTGGACCGGTCGCTGACGGTCACGGTGAAGGACGGCGCGTGCCGCCTGGCGCTGCGCGAACTCTTCCGCACGGAGGCGTATCTGGCGCGGGAGCTGGACCTGACGTTCGACATGCCGCAGCTCCAGGCGCAGCTGGAGGAGTTCACCGCGGCGATGCCGCCGGGACTGACGGTGCGCTACAGCGGCGCGGGGCTGGTGCTGACGGGCAAGACGGACCGTGCGGGGCACCACAAGGCGCTGTGGGAGTTGTTCCGCCGCGCGGTGGGGCGCGTTCCGCTGGAGGACCGGGCGGAGGTGGAGGCGCCCCCGAAGCCGGAGTCCCCGCCGGACGAGGACGCCGTGGACACCACGGTGTCGGACGTGCCCGCGCCGGACGCGGGGACGGTGCCCGTGAAGGACAAGCCGAAGGCCGCCGTGCCGGGCAAGAAGAAGCGCTGAGCGGGGGCTCCCCGGGTGAGGCGGGACGTCCTCCGCCCTGGCGTCCGCTTGCGGTATGACCTCGGGCGGAGGTCCGACGATGACGGGGAGAGCGATGCGCGCGGTGCTCACGTGGGGGCTGGTGCTGGCGGTGTGGCCCATGGCCGCGCGGGCCCAGGTGGATGCGGACAGCGGCGACGCGGTGGTGGTGGACATGCCGGAGCCGGACCGGGGCTGCCCGGCGAAGCCGGAGTTCCTGCCGATGACGCCCATGGCGCTGGTGGGAATCGAGCGGTTGGGCTGGCTGGTGCACCAGTCCATCATCCCGCCGGGCAAGGACAAGTTCTTCCAGGCGGGAGCGCGCAGCCGCTCCGGCGTGAAGCCGGTGCCGGCGGAGCTGGCGCGCAAGCTGGGGGCGCCCGACACGAAGGTGCCGCTCTGGGTGTTCGGCAAGGCGGACTCGAAGGCGTGCAAGGCGACGCCGACCGCGTGGTGGGCGGTGCGGATGGGCACGGACGAGGACCGGCAGACGTACCTGATGGCGGAGGTGGCGGTGGAGTGCGAGCTGCTGCCGCCCGGAAGGTTGTCGGGCACGCCCGTGGCGCTGCGGCAGAAGGACGAGCCCACGGGGTGCAGGCTGCGCCGGCCCAATCGCAGTCAGACGGGCAAGGATTCGGATGGCCTCCCACCGGACTACGCGGAGCACGTCCCGCCGCAGGACTGCGCGTCCCCGGAGTGCGCGCGGCTGTGGGAGTACTTCGGTGTGACGGGCGGCGAGGACTCGGCGGGTGCGTTTGATTTGACGGTGTCCTATCTGCACCGCAATGGCAGCAATCCGTGCAACTGGGCCACGGATGATTTGTCCAAGCTGTTCGTCCGGCACGCGGAGAGCACGGCGTTGCAGGAGCTGAAGCCGGGCGGCGTGCTGTTCGGAGGACTCTGGGACTTCAGCGGACTGCGCTACATCCTGAGCCGGCAGATGGGCGTGTTCTACGCGTATGACTACCAGCAGTTGAAGGCGCCCAGGCCGAAGATGACGCCCAAGGCTGTGCGCTACGCGAGCCCCACGGAAGAGGACCTGATCCACGCGAAGCGCAGCCTGTCGCCCTGCAAGAAGTAGCCGGGCAGGGGCTTCCGAGGCCCCGGTGCGCACCGCTCAGTGCGCGCTGGACCCGTGATACGTCTTGCGCAGCTTCAGGGTCGGCACTTCCACGGTGCCGTTCTGCCCGTTCTGGCAGAACCACAGGGACGTGTGTGGCAGCGTGCCGTTATGTCCGTGCGTCAGGCCGTTGTAGACGGAGCCGGCGATGAGGTAACGGAACACCTGGGGCGCGGTGACGCTGACCAGCTCGTTGTTCTGCTGCATCTCCTTCCAGACGACGCAGTACTGCTTCAGCGCCGCCGAGGCGCCCTTCGAATAACGGGGGCTCGCCAGCATCCACACTTCCAACTGGGGACATGTCTCCCCTTCACCGTCGTCCGCCGCGCCGTAGTGCATCGCTTCGCAGACTTCGTCCGCGCGCGCTTCGTTGAAGGTCACGTCCCCCTCCGCCTGCCACCCCGCGAGCCGCGACAAGGTAAAGCGGCGCATCATCAGCGCGTCGTCCCGGGTCAGTGACGGACCCATGAACGCCTTGGGCTCCGGGAGCGCGAACGCGCCCCCGCCGTGCGGACCCACGCCCGCGTCCAGCACGTAGCCACCCCAGGTGTACATGAGGAAGAGCGACCACGCGTCCTTCACGAACGCGCGGTACGAGGGCGGCGTCGCCAGGGCCAATCCCCAGTTGAGGATGTCTGTCATTGCCGCGACCGCCCAGTCGTCGGATTCCTTGTACCAGTAGTACCAGCGGTAGGCCGTCTTCGTGGCCCCCGTCAGGAACGCCTGCATCCCCCGCACGGTGACGTTCGGGTGCGCGGCGAAGTCCTGCGTGTACGTCGCGACCTGTGCGTCGAGGCACCAGAAATAGATCTTCACGCCCGAGCCCACGCGGGCGGCCAGCAGCTTGGGCTCGGCGATGTCCCGCTGGCGATCCGTCGGCGGTGGGCCAATCCAGGTGTAGTGGACATCCATGTGCCAGGGCTCCGGGGGAGGGAGCCCGCAGTCTATGGAGGGGTATTTTTATTCACCAGGACTTCAAAAGTTCACCCGGGTTCGCACTGTCCCGCTAGGTAGGCTCGGCTTCCGTCCAGGAGCCCCGCCGCGTGGGCTCCTTCAGCGCTTCCTTCAGCGCCCCCAGGAAGCGCTTGCGCGGCCACGTCTCCGCGCCGAAGCGCTCCAGGTGCTCCGTCTCCACCTGGCAGTCGATGAGGTGGAAGCCCCAGCCCTGGAAGCGCTCCACCGCCGTGGCGAACGCGACCTTCGACGCATCCGGCGCGAGCGCGAACATGCTCTCCCCGAAATACGCCGCGCCCAGCGACACGCCATACAGCCCGCCCACCAGCACCTCGCCGTCCCACGCCTCCACCGAGTGCGCGAGCCCCAGTTCGTGCAGCGCGATGTACGCCTGTTTCATGGCGTCGGTGATCCACGTGCCGTCCTGCCCCGGCCGGTGCACGCGCGAGCACGCGTCGATGACCTTCGCGAACGCTGTGTCGTAGCGCACGGTGTACGTGCCCCGGTTCATCACCTTGCGCAGCGAGCGGCCCACGTGGACCTTCGCCGGCTCCAGCACGAAGCGCGGGTCGGGCGAGTGCCACAGGATGGGCTGCCCCTCGCTGTACCAGGGGAAGATGCCCTGCGCGTAGGCGGCCACCAGCCGCTCCGGGCGCAGGTCTCCGCCCACCGCCAAGAGACCGCTCTTGTCCGCCTTGCCCGGAGGGGGAAACAGCTCCGGCTCGTCATCGCTCAACAGGTAGATGGGCACTTTCGCGCCCCAGTCTAGCGGGACACGTTGAGCTTCACGTCACCCTTCAGGGTGTAGGGCTGTTGCAGCATCGGGCCCTTCACCTCGCCCTTCACGCTGTAGGGCAGGCTTCCCTTGGCGATGAGCGCCTTGACGCCCGGCCCCCACGTCTGCTGCGTCACCGACACCTCCACCGGGTACACGCCCGTCGCGGACTCCGGCAGCCGGGGCACGCGCACCGCGCGGCTGGCGGCGAAGGGCAGGGTGTCCTCGGTGTCGCCCGTGCGCACCACCAGCGTGCCGCGCAGCGCGATGAGCACCGTGCCGCCCTGGGCGCTCAGGCGGGTGAGGTCCTCGGGACTCTTCACGTAGGCGGAGCGCTCCTCGAAGGAGAAGTCCGCGGGCGTGCCCGGCGCGAACGGCACGCCCAGCTTCGCAGTGCCCGTCTTGATGACCTGGCCGTCGGAGACCAGCTCATAGTCGGCGCGTTCAATCACGCCGTTGGCGGTGCCCGTCACCTGGCCGGTGTAGCGCACGGCGGCGTCAGTGAGCCCCTGGGACACCACGGCGGTCTCCTGCGCCGTGAGGGCGGGGGGCCGCCGGAGCGGACGGGGGCGGAAGCACACCCGGCAAGGAGGGCGAACACCAGGGACACCACGGACAGTCGGCAGGTCGAGCGATTCACGTTGGACATTCTGGGGAGGCGGGGGGCTGGCCCCAAGGGGTTTTCCGCTAGACTGTCCACCAACCGTGGCTCCCCGACGCCCCAACTTCAACCGGACCCTGCGCTCCCTCATCCGGGACATCGCCGCCCGCATGCCCGAGTTCCGGCATGTGAAGGTGGGCCGCATCCTGGTGGTGGCGGGCGAGGCCCGACGGGCGTCGCGCGGCACGGTGAAGCCGCTGTGCTTCAAGGGCGGCAAGAGCATCGACAAGGCGGGCCGGCGCAAGCCGGTGGTGCGCATCCGGGGGCGGCGGATGCTGTACTGCATCACGCTGCGGCCGCTCTTCTTCCGGGGCTCCACCGCGAAGGCGCGGCTGGAGACGCTGATGCACGAGCTCTTCCACATGTCGCGCCGCTTCGACGGCACGCTGCACGCGGGCCGCCGTCACGCGAAGCTGGGCGAGGAGTTCGGTCGTCGGCTGCGGCCGCTCGTGCGTCGCTACCTCAAGCTGTGTCCGGAGGCGCTGCTCGCGGCCCTGGCGCATTCGGGCGAGGTGCGCGTGCTGCAATGGCTGGAGCGTCCGGGCCCCGCGTACCACCCGCGCATGGCCAAGCGCCGCGTGCGCAAGGTCTACAGCGAGGACCAGCTCTTCTCCGGCGTGGCCCGCATGGTGACGCCGCGTCCCCGCGTGGTGCGTGAGACAAGCGCCCGCGACGACAAGGTGCACTGAAGGCGCGTGGCCGTGCCCTCCGACTTCGTCAGCCTTGGCGCGCTCCACCGCGAACTGGAGGAGCTGTTCCTCCTGCACCAGGAAGCGCTGATGGGCATGGACCTGTCCGCCGCGCGCGAGCGGTTGTCGCGCTACCGCGAGGACCTCACGCGGCACCTGGAGGCGGAGGAGGCGCTGCTGCTGCCGGAGCTGCCTCGGGCCGGGAAGATTCGCGGGGCCGCGCCGGAGCTCTTCACCGGTGAGCACCAGCGCATGCTGGAGCTGCTGGCGAAGTGTCAGGACGCGGTGGATGCGCTGGACCCGGCGGCCCCGGACCATCGCCGCGCGGTGCTCCGCGTGTTCGACATGGAGAGCACGTTCAAGCACCTGGAGCACCACCACTCGCTGCGCGAGGAGACGCACCTGTTCCCCGCGCTGGATTCGGTGCTGGGGGAGACGGAGCGACAGGCGTTGCTGGCCGCGTTCCTCGCCCGCGCGGAGCCTCCGTCCCGCTGACGTGAACAGGGGCGGGATGAGCGAGCGAGCAGGGAGGGCGTAGGCCGCCTGCCTCTGCTCACCGTGCGCCGTGCGTGGTGTCCTCGCCGCGCATCCAGCCACGGTGTGACGCGCTGGCTCGAAAGAGGTTTCCTCCTGGTGGGACGCGGGCTTCTGGCGCGGTGGCTGACATGGGTCTGCGTCTGGGCGTTCATGGGCCTGGGCTGCGGCTCCGACGTGGAGTTGACGCCCTGTGCTCGTGACTGCGTGGGCGCGGCCTGCGCGGCGTGTGTCTCCAGCCTGCCGGATGAAGCGCTCCGGCCCGCGCTGGCGTGTGATCAGCTCCCCGCGCAGGGCCGGTGCCTGGGGCCTCGCGTGCTGGAGCGATGCGAAGGTGGCGCCGTGCACCGGGAGGACTGTGGCGCGGACTCGGCTTGCGTCGAAACGCCCGCGGTCGCCTGTGTCGCGGGGCTGGCGTGTGTCGACGGTGTCTCGCGCTGCACGGAGGCTCGGAGGTGGGAGGTGTGCAGGAGCGGCCAATGGTCCGCGCGTGCTTGTGACGCCGGCTGCGTAGCCGCGCCGGGCCGGGGCTTCTGCGGCGCACCGGGGCCCACGCTGAGCGGCACCGTGAGCTACGCCCGCCGCTTCCCGGATGCGGCGTTCCGGACCTGGACCGCCGAACCTGAATCCGTCCCCGCGCGAGGCTTCCTCATCGTGTCCTTCCAGGGGAGCACGCTGCTGGACTCGCAGGTGACGGACGAAGCGGGCCGCTACACGTTGAAGGTGCCCGCGTCTCCCGGAGAGGACGACCGCATCGTCGTCTACGCGGCGGGGCAGGGACGCGACGGCGCGGTGGCCTACGCGGTGGCGGACCCTGGCCTTCCAGGCGAGCAACGGGTTCCGACGGCGCCGGGCGAAGCGGCGCGCATCTGGAGCTGGACGCGCACGACGCGCGAGCTGTCACGACAGCCCGCCTTCACCCTCACCGAGTCCGAGGGCTCCGGCGCTGCGGCCGTGTTCGATGTGCTGGGCACGGCGTGGCGCCGGATGCGCGAGCGCTACGGCGGGAAGGACGGACTGCCCGTGGTGGCGTGGCTGGGCTTCGGCACGTCCTGGTCGTGTGGTGCGTGCTTCGCGCGCTGGCCCGTGACGGCGGCGGGGCGCAGGTGGGAGGCGCAGGTGTGGCTGCCCGGGGACTCGGATGCGGCGTGGTGGTCGGACGCGATGGTGATGCATGAGCTGGGGCACTGGGTGATGGCCAGCCGGGGCACCAGCCCCGATGAAGGCGGACCGCACTTCGTGGGCGTGCCCACGTTCCCGGGGCAGGCCTGGAGCGAAGGTTGGGCCACGTGGTTCAGCGCGGATGCCCGGCGCAGTCCGCGGTACTTCGACCGGCAGGGTGGGACGATGTTCTGGGTGGACCTGTCCGCGCGTGCCTCGTCGGTGAGCGCCTGGCCCCGGCCCCATGCGGAGGACGGCCTGCTCCAGTCCGTGGATGAGAACGAAGTGGCGGCCATCCTCTACCGCACGGCCACCAGCACCGCGTCGAGCCAGCCGCTGTACGACGCGCTCGCCTCGCCCGCGATGAACCGTGCCCCCTGGGCGCGTGGCTACACACGGCACACCTGGAGTCGCGATGAGCGGGGCGCGCTCACGGAGGTGGTGGACACGGGCAGGCCATCGCCGTGCCTCGCGGACTTCCTGGACGCGTTGGTGTGCACGGGCTTCCCCCGCGACCGGGTGGACGCGGCCACGGAGCCCGCCACCGCCTTCCCGTATCCCAGCCACGAGCCCCTGTGCCCATGAAGCTTCCGAGAGCGAAGCTGCGAAGGCGGATGGCGGGGGCCGTGCTGGCCCTGGCCCTCATCGGCGCGTTGTCGGCCGGCATGGCCTCCGGTGTGGACCGCGCGCGGCGCAAGAAGCCGCTGCGTGCTTCAGACCTGTCGACTCCCACGGAAGAGGTGCCCTCTCGGGGCGTCCAGTCCGCGCATGCCTCCGCCCATCCGGCCGCGATGCCTTCTGTCGCGAAGCCGTCACGGGACACGCCGCCACGTGAAGTTCAAGAGCTGGAGGCCGCCGTCACGGTGAAGACGAACGGCACCGTCCGCTCCAGCCTGCTCGGAAGCCCCGCGCGGGGGCAGGGTGAAGAAGCCCCGGACGTGGACGAGACACGGACAGGGCTCGTCACCACGGCCCGTGTCCCCGCGCCCCTGCGCGTCTCCTGGCAGGTGGTGGAGTCGAACACGGCCTCCGTGCGACTCATCGCGCGGTTGGAGCGAAGCCCGGGCTTCACCGCGCCCGTGGAGGTGACGCTGCGGATGCCGGCACGCATGAGCATCGAGGACGGGCCCACATCGCCCTTCGTGCTGGAGGACGACGTCCAGGAAGTCCCCTGGACGGTGGGGTTCTCCCCCGGCACGAGCCCCGACGAGGAGCTCGTGTTGCTGGCGAGCGCGGAAGGCGAATCCTTCGGCGTCCACGCGGAGGCTCGCTACCGCTTCGGCCGCGCGCTCGCGGAAGGACCCCGGCCCACCCCCACGGGGCCGCCGTTGCCCGGGGACTTCCTGCGCGCGCGTGAGTGAGCGCGCGCAGGTCCAATCAGGCTGGAGTCCTCATCACTGGGACATCAGCGCGGCGTCGACCTGTCCCGCGTGCACCTGCCGCCGGGTGGATTCGTCGGGCCCCGAGGGCAGCTCGATGACGACCTTCCGGAGGATCCCCGTGAACGCGAAGCCGTGCTCATACGGACCGACGGGCGCGCCAGTGTCCTCTCCGACGTCGAACGTCTCGCCGCTCATGGAGAAGAGGAAGGGGACGGTCTTCTCGATGCGCCCCTGCGCCACGGACTGGCCATTGACCCACAGCCGCGCGGTGCCGCCCTTCCCAACACCGCCGCCGTCGTAGTCGAACACCACCTTGAGTTCGACAGCGCCCTCCGGGAGTGGCTCCGTGCCTTCGACGGAGTACATCTCGTGGCCGAGCCAGTTGTAGAAGTACACCGGCTTCCCGTTCCGGACGTAGAGCGACCATCCGGCCAGACTGCCGCCCTGGCAGACGACGACGCCCTCCGCGCCGCCTTCGGGAATCACCAGCTCCGCGGTGAGCGTGAAGGAAGTGTTCTTCAGGTTCACGATGGCCAGCTCTGGCATGCGCACGTTCTCGCGGTAGTAGGTCACCTTCCGCTGACCCTCCAGCAGGCTCGGCCGGTACTGGGGCAGCGCGCGCTGCGTGGTGTTGTCATCCAACGGGTAGACGCTGTACTTGCGCGCCTCCGTGTCGAAGAGCGTCTTCAGCGCCTCCAATCTCTCCGGGAACCTCTCGGCCAGGTCCTCGCTCTGACTGAAGTCGTCGGCGATGTTGTACAGCTCCCATCGCTCGCTGGCGCCGAACGGCAGTGACTGGGAGCGGATCCATGGGACGCGTCCATGGAAGCAGGAGGCAATCCATCCGTCGTGATACATGGCGCGGTTGCCCAATATCTCGAAGTATTGCGTCGTGTGTCGTCCCGGCGCGTCCCTGTCCGCGAACGTGTAGAGCATGCTGACGCCCTCGAGCGGCTTCTGCTCGACGCCGTCGACCGTCTCCGGCGCGGGGATGCCGGCGGCCTCGAGCACCGTGGGCATGATGTCGATGAGGTGGTGGAACTGGGAGCGCAGGCCGCCTGTGTCCTGGATGCCCTTGGGCCAGGAGATCACCGTGGCGTTGCGGGTGCCGCCGAAGTGGCTGGCCACCTGCTTCATCCACTGGAAGGGCGCGTCCAGACTCCAGGCCCAGCCCACGTTGTAGTGGTTCTCGCAGCGCGCCGTCCCCAGGTCGTCGATGTGCGCGAGCAGCCACTCGGGGTCCTCGGGCACGCCGTTCTGGAAGGAGGGGGCGCTCCAGGCGCCGTGGAGGGTGCCTTCCGCGCTCGCCCCGTTGTCTCCCACGACGTAGATGAAGAGCGTGTTCTCCCAGACGCCCAGGTCCTGGATGGACTCCACGACCCGGCCCACCTGCGCGTCGGTGTGCGCGAGGTAGCCCGCGAAGATCTCCATCAGCCGCGTCGCCACCGGCTTGTAACGGTCCGGGTAGTCCTCCCAGGAGGGGATCTCCTCGGGGCGCGGCGTGAGCTTCGTCCCGGGAGGGATGACGCCCAGTTCGAGCTGACGTCGGTGGGTCTCCTCGCGGAGCGCGTCCCAGCCCTGGTCGAACTGGCCCTTGAACCGGTCGCTCCACGCCTTCGCCACGTGGTGCGGGCTGTGGCCGGCGCCGGGGGCGAAGTAGATGAAGAAGGGCTTCTCTGGCGCGGAGGCCTTCTGGTTGCGGATCCAGGAGATGCACTGATCCGCCAGGTCCTCGGTCAGGTGGTAGCCCTCCTGGTGCAGGTACGGCGCGATGGGCGTGGTCTGATCATAGAGGGCCGGCTCCCATTGCGAGGTCTCCCCGCCGAGGAAGCCGTAGAAGCGCTCGAACCCGAGGCCCGTGGGCCAACGGTCGAAGGGGCCCGCCGGACTGACCTCCCACATGGGCGTCACGTGTCCCTTGCCGAACCAGGCGGTGTTGTAGCCGCTCTGGCACAACACCTTGCCGAGCGTCGCCGTGCTCTTCGGGATGATGCTGTCGTAGCCCGGGTAGCCCGTGGCGATCTCGCAGATGGCGCCCATGTGCGAGCTGTGATGGTTGCGACCCGTCAGCAGCGCCGCTCGACTGGGAGAGCACAGCGCCGTGGTATGGAATTGATTGTAGCGAAGCCCCTGCCGCGACAGCGCATCCAGCGTGGGCATGGGGACGGGGCCACCGAAGGTGTTCGAGGTGCCGAACCCCACGTCGTCCAGGAGCACGACGACGATGTTGGGCGCGCCCCCGGGAGGCAGCTCGATCCTCGGCTTCTCCGGCTGCGAATCGGGCACGGCCGCTTCAATGGGCTTCCGCTTCTTCGCCATGGTGGACCTCTCTCGGCGGGATGAGGTGACGCTTCCGCCAGGCCTTGCGCAGCGCTTCGCCAAGTCCCAAGAACACGAAGCTGGTCACGACGTACATGAGCACCACCGGCGTCGCGCTTCGTCTGTACGCGGTCTCCGCGAGGATCAAGAACGCCAGCGCGGGAAAGCGCAGCGTGGTGAAGGCCGCCAGGACACCGCGCGTCTCACGATGGGGGCCGCCCAGCAGGTAGCCCAATACAAGGGAGGGCAGCACGATGGCGGCGGTGGTGAGCCACGCCCCGGCGCCAAGGGCCAGCAGGGGACGCCACGCCAGCACGAGCACGAGCACGGCCGCGGCCAGCATCACCCCGTTCACGAAGCCCCCGGCGTAATGCGCGACCCGCGCCGCGACCTTCGGGAAGAAGCGAGCGACGCACAGGCCCGCGGCGAGCGGGATGAGCACCCGTGACAGCACCAGGGCCGCGACCTTCCCCGGGGCCAGCGACAAGGTGCTCCCGAACAGGGCCCCATGAAGCCAGATGACCGCGGGCAGGACCCCGATGGCGAGCGCCAGCAGCGTGATGTTCAGCCCGAGCGTGTACGCCACCTCCTGCTCGGGCTTCCGGGCCCGCTTGAGGGTCGCGGGCGGCCCCATGCCCATCGCGAAGACGGAGATCAGCAGGCCGTTTTCAACCAGCCCGGGCTGCTTGCTGAAGGCCAGGACGAGGAGGGTCCAGAGGGGGACGAGCACCACGACCGCGAGGAGCGAGCGCAGGAGGAGCGCGGGCTGGTGCCAGAGCCAACGCAGGTCGACGCGCCTGGAGGTCTCCAGCCCGGTGGCGAACGCGGCCAGCGGGATCGCGACGCCCACCAGCTTCATGAAGACCGCCATCCCTCCCGCGTCCATGCCTGGAACGTGAGCTTGGAGAAGCGGGCACGCCAGTGCGCCGTGGGCCCGGCCCCTTCCAGTCAGCCGAGCCGTTGGCTGGGAGCGACCGTCGCCACGAACAGACGTTGCTCAGGGCGCCGGTGGAGGGCCTTGCTCATGGGAGGCCCCACGCCCGAGGCCTCGCTGCTTCGCCCGCCGCCTCGAAGAGGCGGCCATGGCCGGCGCGCCTGCCTCGGGACAGCACCCCCGGCGCTCAAGACGGCCGGGGGCAGGGCGACCTTCAAGGCACGTCGGCGGCGAGCTTCTGCAACGCCGTCTTCGCGTCCGCGTGGTCGGGCTGCAGCCGCACCGCCTCCGCGTATTCCTTCTTCGCCTCGTCCTTGCGGCCCGTGGACTCCAGCAACTGCGCCAGCGCGAAGTGCGGCTCGCCCGCGATGGGGTCCACCTGCGAGGCGCCCCGGAAGGACTTCTCCGCGTCCTTCGGCTTGCCCTGCCGGAACAGCGTGTGGCCCAGGTACAAGAGGCCCAGCGAGTTGCGAGGCTCCACGGCGAGCAGGTCGCTCAGCACCTGCACGGCCTTCGACTCGTCACCGCCGCGCAGGTACAGGAAGCCCAGCTCCGCGCGGGCCTCCAACTGCGCGGGGTCCTTCGCCACCACCGCCTCCAGCTCCGGCACGGCCAGGTCCGGCCGTCCTCGCCGCGAGTGCAGGATGCCCAGCCGCGCGAGCGCGCCCGTGTCCGGCTCCTCGCCCGCGGCGGGCGTCAGCAGCTTCTCCGCCGCCACGTAGTCGCCCATGGCCAGCAGCAGATCCGCGAGCCCCAGCTTCGCTCCCACGTGGTTCGGATCCTCCTTGAGCACCGCCTCGTAGAGGGGCCGCGCCTGCGCGCCCACGTGCTTCTTCGCGTAGGCCTCCGCGAGCACCAGCCGGTTCTCCGTCGTGGGGGCCAGCCGCAGGCTCTCCGTGTACTGCGCGATGGCGCCGTCCAGGTCGCCCTTGGCCCGGAGCGCGTCGCCGTAGCCGGAGCGCGTGCCGGGCTCGTCCGGGAAGGTCTCCACCGCCGTCTTCAGCGTGGCCACCGCCTCGTCCACCTTGCCCAGCCCCAGGTACGCTCTCGCGAGCCCCTGGTAGGCCTCCGTCGTCTTCTTGCCGTCGTCGGCGCTCTTCTCGATGGCCTTCTGGAACGCGGACACCGCCTGCGTCTTCTTGCCCTGCGCGAGGTAGAGCAGGCCCAACTGCGTGTACGGGCCGCTGGAACGGCGGGGCTCCAAGAGCAGCGCCTTCTCGAACGCGCGCGTCGCCTTCGCGTTCTCCCCCAACTGGAAGCAGGACAGCCCCAGGTTGAAGTGCGCCTCCGCGTACTTCGGATCCAACGCGATGGCGCGCGTGAAGGCCTCCGCCGCCTTGCGCGCGTTGCCCTGGCCGTCCAGCACCACGCCCAGGTTGTTCTGCGCCCGCGCGTGCTTGGGGTCCGCCTTGATGGCGGCGTTGTACTCCGCGAACGCGCCCGTCGCGTCGTTCTCCCGCATCAGGATGACGCCCAGGTTGTAGTGCGCCTCCGCGTCGTTGTCCTTCTGGCGCAGCGCCTCGCGCAGCGTCTCCTTGGCCTCCGCGTTCTGGCCCTTCTCCGCCAGCGCCTTGCCCAGGTTCACCCGCGCGACGTGCAGCTTGCCGTCCAGCTTCAGCGCCTCGCGGTACGCCTCGATGGCGTCGTCCGTGCGGTTGGCGCGCTGGAGCACTTCTCCCAGGTTGAAGCGCAGCTCCGCGTCCTGCGGCGCCAGCTCCGTCGCCACCGAGTACTGCGTGATGGCTTCATCCGTGTCGTCCTGGATGCGCGCCAGCAGCCCGCGCTCCGAGCGCAGCGTGGCCTCTTCCGGGAAGGCCGCCAGCGCCGAGTCCAGCACCGCCTTCGCCTTGTCCACGTCACCCGACAGCCGCAGGGCGCGCGCCAGGGCCACCCTGGCCGGCACGCCGTCCGGGGTGAGGCCCACCAGCTTCGTCAGCGGGGCCACCGCGCGGCGCGGCTGGTTCTGCGACAGGAAGGCCGTGCCCAGCTTGTAGAGCGCGTCCGGGTCGTCCGGCAGCTTGTCCGCGCGCGGCGCGGCGACGGCGGGCTTCTCCGGGGGCGCGGCCTCCGGAGCGGCGGTGGCCTGGGCAGCGAGCAACTGGAGGATGAGGACGGTGGCGTTCGTCATCACAGGTTCTCCACGTAGGGGCTGGCGCGTGCGTCGAAGGTCTTCTTGGCGAGGGCGGCCTTCTTCGCCTCCCACGCCTCCTTCGCGGTCTGCGCTTCCTTCGTGTCCTCCGCAAGACCGGCGCGCTCTTCCTTCACCGCCGTCTCACACTCGGACACCTGCGCTTCGTAGTCCTTGGGCTCCAGGCGTTCACTGCCCTGCACCTTCGCCTTGCGTGCCGCGGTGAGTCGCGCGAGCTCGAACTTCGCGAACGCGCACCGCAGTGACAACTTCTCCACCTCGCGCAGGCCCACGTTGAGGCGCTGGTGCGCGCGCAGGAACTCCACGCGGGACTCCGACTCCGCGATGGCCAGCTGCGCCACCTCGCGCGACGACGCGTCCGGGGCGCGGTCCTCCTCGTCCTCGGCGGCCTCCTGGCGGGACTTCGCCCGGCGGATGTTCTCCCGCGCGCGGTTGACCTCGTTGTCCGCCTCGTCCACGCGGTCGATGGCCAGCGCCAGGTCGTTCTCCGACTCCAAGAGCTCGATGCGCGTCTCGTACGGCAGCTTCTTCACCAGCGAGTCCGGCACGCGCATGCCGTAGCGCGGGCCGCAGGCGGAGGCCAGGAGGGTCAGGCTGATCAACAGGGTGCGCTTCATGGAGCGGTCGCCTCGAAGCGGCCGAAGATGGTGCGGCCGGAGTAGACGTCGGTGCCGTTGACGAAGGTCACGTTGAACTCGCCCGACACGCGGTCACCGGGGGTTTTCGGAAGGGACTTCACGAAGAGGTTGCCGCGCGCCAGCAGCGGGAAGGGACGCACCGGCTCATCCAGCACGCTGCGGTCCACGCTGCCCCGCTGCGAGCCGTCTTCCAGCGGCTCCGCCAGGTCGATGTCCAGCGAGCCCGCGTACTCCGGATCCTCCGGCAGCATGTCCGCCACGCGCGCGCTCACCTTGAGCACCACGTCCTGCCCGGTGCCCTGCGTGTCGACGAAGCTCACCGCCAGCGTGCCCTCCGCCAGCCGCGCCTCCGACCGCTGGTAGTGCAGGTCCAACAGCGGCGTCACGCTGCCCTCCAGCGCGCCGCCCTCACCCCCGCCACACGCGGCGGAAGCGAGCGCGAACAGCGCCGGAACGATGAGGCGGAGGCGCGCGCTCACTTGCACGCCTTCCAGCCCGCGTCCACGTCCGGACCGTTGAGCGTGCCCATGTCCTTGAGCACGGCCAGCTCGCGGCGCGCGCCGTCCGTGTCGCCGAAGCGGCAGCGCAGCGCGGCCAGGTTGAGGCGGGCCTTGTCGTCCAGGTAGCCCATGCCCAGGGCCTCCAACGCCTCGGCGGACAGCACCTTCTCCGCCTTCTTGCGCAGGTCATCCAGGGCCGCGGGCTGCGTGGGCGCGGCCATCGGAGGCACCGGCAGCGCGGCGACGTCCGTGCGGTTGCGGCAGCCCAGCACCGCCGCGTTGAAGACCTCCAGCGACTCCGCGCGGGACAGGCACGCCTTGAAGGCGTCGTCGGAGCGGGACTTCAGCGGCCCCACCTGCTGCTTCACCGCGTCCTGGAACTGCTTCGTCTCCGCGGCGGACAGACCGCCCGGCACCGGCGTCTGGTCCACCACGTCCGCGATGTGGCCGTACGCCAGGGCGATCTTCCAGAGAGAGGCCACCGCCCACTCCGGATACCCGAGCGACGCGGCCTGCGTGTACACGCCCTCCATGGACTGGAGCGCGGCGACCTTCTCCTCCACCTTGTCGGCGGGCAGGTCCTTGTAGCCCCGGTAGAGGATCTCTCCCAGGTACCACAGGCCCTTGGCCGCCTCTTCCGACTGGCCGTTGGGGCCCTGCACCGCGGCGGTGAGGGTGGCGATGAGCGCGTCCGGGCTCGCGGTGGGCGCGGTCGTCGCCTGCACCTCCGCGAGCACGGCGGCGGCCGCCACGTTGTTCTTGTCCAGCCGCAGCGCGGACTCCGCGGTCGACTTCGCCCGCGCGTAGTCCTTCTGCTTCAGGCGCGTCTCCGCGAGCAGCGACAGCACCTCGCCCTTGCGAGCGCCGGCCGCTTCCGCCGCCGTCTCCAGGTTGCGGGACGCTTCCTTGTACTCGCCCAGCGCGAGCCGCAGCCGCGCGCCGGCCATCCAGCCGTCCACCGCCGCCAGGTCGCCGCCCAGCTTCTGGCCCACCTGTTCGAACCAGCCGGCCGCCTCCGTGAAGGCCGCCGCTTCGGCCGAGTGCCGACCCAGCGTCAGCAGCACGTCCGACAGGTACTGGCTCTTCGGATACGACTGCACCAGCTTCGTGCCCAACTCGCGCTCGCGGGGCAGGTCGCGCTTCTCGCGCGCCGCGGTGAACGCGCCATAGAGCGCCTTCTCGCCGATGTCGGTGTTCTTGTTCTCGTCCGCGACCTTCATCAGGCCGGAGATGACGTCGCCCGTCTCCTGCGCGCTCTGCAGGGCCAGCTCGTCCAGCGCCTCGGACTTGCTCTGCGTGAGGATCTTCTGCACCTCCCCACGGAAGTTGGCGGGCAGCGAGGACGCGAGGAACTTGCGCCCCGTCTCATCCAGCTTCTTGAAGTCGTTCACCTGCCGGAGGCTGTCCAGGGCCAGGTTGCCGGCCACGGGCGCGTCCTTGTACTGCGGATGCGCCAGCGCGAACGCGGTGAACAGCTCCGACGCCTTCGGGTAGTCGCCGTCCTCGTAGTAGGCGCGCGCGATGTTGAACTTCACGTCCAGCACGTGCGGGCTCTGCGGGTAGCGCGACACGTAGCTTGCGCCCAGCAGCTTCAGGGCCTGCCGCGCGTCGGCCACTTCGAACGCGTTGCGCTTGAGCGCCTCCTCGGGCTTGAGCGTGGAGAAGTGGGCCAGCAGCGCGCCGTACATCGCCGCGTCCACCGCCTTGTCGTCCTTCGCCTTGGCCTTGTCCTCGTAGCGGGCCAGCTCCTCAAACTGGCGCGCGGCGTCCGGGAAGTCCTTGGCCGCGAAGAGCGCGTCCGCGCGGTTCTTCATCAGGGGCCGCACGTACTGGTCGGGCCGGAACAGGCCCAGGTACTCGCGGTAGGCCGCGGCGGCCTTCACGTACAGGTCGCGCGAGTCGCTCTTCTGCGCGGCCAGGTGCACCTGGGTGGACAGGTCGCGCGCCATCTCCTCCAGCTCCGCGAGCTGCTTCTTGCGGTCCGTGTCGGCGAGCTCCGGGTCGGTCTTGCTCTGCACCGCGGCGCGCACCAGGAAGCGGATGTCCTCCGGCTCCGGCAGCACCTTGCCCTTGGCGGCCTTGAGCGAGTCGTACAGCTTCTGCCCGCGCTCCAGGTCCAGCTCCGGATCCGGCTGCACTTCCATCAGCTTGCGCAGCGTGGGGATGGCCCACTCGTACTGCTGCTTGATGAAGTAGCGGTTGCCCAGCTTGTCCAGCGCGAGCGCGTACGTCGCGCGGCTGTCGCTGAGCTTCTCGAAGTAGTTGAGCGCGCCCTTGGGGGGCTTGGCCTCCGTGTAGCTGTACACGAGGTCCAGGAGCGCCTCGCGCTTGACGTTGAGCGCCTTCTTCACGTCCACGCCGGGCAGGGGGGCGCTGGCGGCCGCCGCCTCGAAGAACGTGACGGCCTCCGCGTGCTTGGCCTGGTTCACGCGGATCCAGCCCATCTTGTAGCGGGCCAGGTCGTGCACCGGCGACGGCGGCAGCTCCAGGATGGCCTGGTAGTGCTTCTCCGCCTCGACGAGGTCCGCCTTGTCGAAGAAGTGGTCGCCCAGGATCTGCTCGGCTTCCAGCCGCAGCGGGCTGTTGGGGAACTTGCGCGTCAGGTCGCCCAGCGTCTTGAGCATCTCGTCGAACTGGCCCAGTTCGCGCTGCTCGTGCGCCAGGTAGAACGTCACCTGGTCTCCGTCCTTGAAGTCCGGGTACTCGCGCAGCAGGCGGTAGTACATCTGCACCGCCTTCTGCTTCATCAGGCGCGTCTCCGGGGAGACGATGGCGCCCGACGCGCCCTCCGGCCGCTCCTCGGCCTGGAGGTAGTACACGTAGCGGCTCTTCTCCACGTACAGCTCCGCCAGCCGGAACTGGAGGTCCGGGAGGTACGGGGCGTTGCGGCTCTTGGAGATGAGCTTCTCCGTCTCGCCGATGGAGCGGTCCACCTTGAAGATGTCGCGCTTGAGCTTGGCGATGAGCTCGTCGCGCTCCTTCGCCTTGGAGACGATGGGGTTGAGGTTGGGCCCGACGCGGCCGGCGGCGCCAGGGGCTGCGGCCGCGAGCATCGCGGCGGTGATGAGGCCGGTGAACGGGCCGGTCATGGGGTTTCCTCGATGCAACGGCTCTCGATGCGGACCCGGTAGGACTTGAGCTCGTCGTTCCAGTATTCGTTGTCGAAGCGGAAGGCGACCTGCGCGGGGGACAGCATTTGCTCTTCTTCGGCGGCCACGACCTGGGCGCCCTTCTTCACGCGCTCGTACAGCTTCAGGCCCACTTCGTACTCCATCAGTCGCACCTGTTCGGCGGCGCGCAAGAGCGTGTCCGCCTCCTGGCGCACGGCCTCCGCGAGCCGGGCGTCGTACACGCGCACGGCCTCCGCGTGGGACAGGTCATACAGCCGCGTCAGGTGACCGAAGAGCCGGTCGCCGAAGCTGCCGGCGTAGCGGCCCAGGCGCTCACCCTCCAGGTCCAGCAGGGACACGAACCGGGCGGCGCGCTTGGTGCCGCCGTGCGCGTTGGCGGCGCGGCGCAGGCGCACGTCCTGGCTCAGGTCGTCACGGGCGCGCACGGACTCCAGCGAGTCCGCGTACCTTCGCGTCAGCTCCTTCGCCGCGCGCTTGGCGGGCAGGTAGTGGCACAGGTCGCGGAAGATGAGCGCGCGCAGCAGGTACTTGTCCGGCATGAACTCGTCGCGGAAGGACGGCGCGTCCAGCGTGGTGAGGATGCCCAGGGACGCGCGCAGGTCGCCCAGCTTGTAGCGGGTCCACGCCTCCTCCAGGTAGAGGCTCGCGCGGCCCGGATCCAACTGCGGCAGCTTCACCTTGCCGTACGCGTCCAGCGCGCCCGGGTAGTCCTTGCGCTCGTAGCGCAGGCGGGCCACCGCGAGGGCGGCCTCGTTGCGCGACTCGCGGGTGAGCTTCTCGTCGTCGGACAGCGACAGGAAGTCCTTCACCATCTCGTCCGGCGGATCCTTCACCTGCTTGAGGCGTGTGACGAGCAGGGCGAACTTCGCGCGGCTCGCCTCGGCGCTCGTCTCCGGCAGCTTGGAGAAGTGCGTGCCGGCCCAGCGCTCGTTGCCCACGCGCAGGTCCACCAGGCCCTGCTGGTAGTGCGCGTACGCGCCCGTCTCCTCCGGCAGGAAGCCCAGGTCCAGCGCGCCGAAGACCTGCTCGTCGATCATCACCTCGTCGTGCGGCCGGTCCGTCAGGTCCTTCAACGCATCCAGCGCGCGCGGCAGCACGTTGGGGTTGGTGCGCTCACGGGCGATGCGCGCCAGGTACGTGGCGCCCGCGTGGGTGAGCCCCAGGTCGATGAGGCTCTTGGCGAGGAAGAACTGGCCCCATGCGTAGTTGTCGTCCGTGCGGGGCGTGGACTGGAGCCACGCGTACAGCGGGCCCGCGGCGTCGCGCGGCTTGCCGTCGAAGTATGCCTTGAGGGCGTTGTCGAAGGTCTCCGGCGGCACCTTCTGGGGCGGGGGCGGCGGGGCCTCCGCGACTGCGGCCTTGGCGGGCCCGGCGGGCGCACCCGCGGTGCCCGCGTCGGTGGGGAGCGTGCCCGCGTCGGCGGCGGCCGAAGGGGCGCCGGCCTTCGCGGTGGCGGGCGG
>SECN01000013.1 GCA_004173515.1 Myxococcaceae bacterium
CCCCAGAACCCCAGCAGGCTCCCCGCCGCCGTGTTCACGATGCTGGACGGCACTGGCAGCACGATGTCCGCCGCCAGCAATCCGCCGAGCACCGCGGCGATCACCCAGCGCGCATGCGGCTCTCGCAGGAAGGCTTCGGTGGCCGCGTCGATGCGGTCCTGCCAGAGGAAGAAGGGCACCAGGATGGCCGCCAACACCAGCGCGCCCAGCACCGCCCAGCCCAGCACCCGCCGCGTCCCGGCCTCCATCGGCTGTTCCTGCTCATCCGGCATGGCCAAGACCCTTGCACACCCGGTGGCCCATGCCACGGTTCAACGGCATGCTGCACTCAATCTCTTCCAGACGCCCATCCCTCGCAAACCAACCGGGCGCGAAGCTGGATCACATGGAGGCACACATGAGCAGGACGGATGACACGGTGTACCAGGATTGGCTGGCGCAATTCGTTACGACCTTCAACGGTGCCGCTGGCACCGTGCATTTCCAGCACGGGCAGGATCTGGAGTTGGCCGCCGCCCACAACATCCCGCCTCCCGTCCTGGCGGTGGTGAAGCATGTGCCGCATGGCAAGGGCATGGCGGGCCTGGCGCAGGTGCGCCGCCAGCCGGTGCAGACCTGCAACCTCCAGACGGACGAGACCACCGTGAAGCCGGGCGCCCGGGCCGTGAATGCCCAGGCCGGAATCGCGCTGCCCGTGTTCGACGCCGGTGGCGCGCTGCGCGCCGTGGTGGGCATCGCCTTCTCCTTCGAAGGAGCGATCTCCGCCGAGCGCGAGCAGGAACTCCTGGCTGCCGCGGCGCGTCTGCCGTAAGCCGTAAGCCGTCACGTATGGGTTGCCTTTGCCATCGTCAAAAATGGTACACATGCCGGCAGAGCGGGGGAAACGCTCTCGTACGATGTGAGGGCATGCGAATGCGTCTGCTGCGACGGAGCGGGGGAGCACGTTGGGCTGGCGTGGCGGTGTCTTGCTGGCTCCAGGCGGGTCCGGCCTGGGCCAGCGAGTCGGAGGTGACTGCCCGGGCGGACGAGGC
Organism: Myxococcaceae bacterium; assembly: GCA_004173515.1. Lineage (GTDB taxonomy): Bacteria > Myxococcota > Myxococcia > Myxococcales > Myxococcaceae > Corallococcus. The sequence continues at coordinate 1,032 of SECN01000013.1, forward strand.
GGCACCTGCCAGGGATTACGTGAACCTGCGACTCGGCGCGAGCTCTGGCAGCAAGCGATTGGAGATGTGCCTGGAGCTGTCGCCCCTGGAGGTCTTCTCCCTGGAGGCCTGCGGTACGGGCAGCGAAATCCTGCACCATGAGAACTCGCCGGAGATGGCCCACTTCCGCGCCAAGTACACGCTGACCCAGTGGAAGACGGAGCTGGGTTGGCTCCAGCCGCGCTTCGGGCTGGGCTTCACCGAGCTCCAGGTGGGCGCGGACGATGCGGGCTTCAAGTTCCTTGGCGTGGGTCCTCGCGGGGTGGAGACAGCGGGCCCCGAAGCGTCGCTCGGGCTGCGCGGCATCTACCCGCTGGGCTCCTACTTCGACGTGGTGGGGGAGCTGAGCTTCAGCATGGCCTGGCTCAAGCACGCCCCCCAACTGATCATCCCGCAGTCCGCGTTCCAGCCCGCCTTGAGCTTCACGCTCGGCGCAGGCTTCTAACCGTTCCCGAAACCGCACCCAGGAGGGCTTCGTGTCTCACAAACGCCTCAGTTTGGTCGTGTTGTCGTTCAGTGCCCTGGGCTTCATGGCCTGCCCCATGAATCCCCCCTCGGAACAGGCGGTGCCGGCCACCCGCGTGGTGACAGGAAAGGCAGCGGCCAGCTCCTGCCCCGCCAATCCGGCCTGGCTCAACAGCTCCGCCCTGCCCGGCGAAGTGCCCTCGGGAGAGACGTTCTGCAACTTCCAGCAGTTCATGTGGCAGAGCCTGCTCGCGCTCGTCCAGCCGACCAGCGGCGACCCCACCCGGTTGCAATTCGAGACGTGGATGCCCTCCTACGGCATCTTCATCAAGGACGGGACGCCCACCGCCTGGGGCCAGGAGCCGCCCACCTCCTGCCCCAACAACCCGCCGCCGCCCACCGGCAAGAAGCCCCGCCTCTACACCGGCATCATCAAGCAGGCGGGCGCCGACCAGCCGTTGATCGACCTGAAGGGCGAGTTCGTCTACTACAGCATGACCGTGAACCAGAGCGCCTACGCCATGCTCACGGACTGCCAGCTCTACAAGGCCTTCTGCGCGGGCCCCCTCAAGCCGCAGAACCAGGGCATCGACCTCATCGGGAAGTATCCGAACCTGGCCCTCCCGGACACCGCCGTCGAACTCAAGACGAGTTGGATGGTGCTCGACGAGGCGGGCGTGGCCTCCGGCCTCTTCTACGTGGTCCCCGGCTTGATCCAGCACAACGGAGGGACCTGCCGTCCGGTCAACCTGGGGCTGACCGGGATGCACATCGTGGCCAAGACGCCGAACTTCCCGGCGATGATCTGGGCCACCTTCGAGCACCGCAACAACGCGCCGGACTGTAGCAACACCACCGCCGCGCCCCCCCTGGGAGGCGCGTGGAACTTCTACAACCCGAACTGCCCCGGCTGCACGACCAACACCTACCAACCGGCGACCCCGGCCCAGGTCTGTCGGATGCACCCACAGGGGGACTCGGCCACCGGCACCTTCCCCGACGGCAACGACTGCACCGCCAACCCCAGCCAGTTCGCCTGCCAGACCAAGACCCGCGAGATGCTCGCCCAGAGCAGCGCGTCCATCACGGCCATCAACAGCAGCGTCCAGACGCTCATCCAGCAGGCGGCCCCCGGCGTCATCAACAAGGTCTGGGCCAACTATGAACTCGTTGGAAACGTGTGGACCTCCGGAGGCACCGTCCCGCCCTATCTGCAGGCGCAGTCAGGCTCGCTGTCCGCCGCCAACACCTCCATGGAGAGCTTCGTCCAGAACGGCGTCGCGGCGGTGACCAACCCCTATAGCTGCTTCAGTTGCCACAACATGCAGGGCCCCACCGCGGAGCGGAACCTGCCGCCGGTGGGCTTGAGCCACCTCTTCCAGGAAGTCCAGATGCCGGGCGGCTGCGAGAACGGCTCCCTGCCCGCCACCTGCAATCCCTACCTCGGCAACCCCTAGCGACTGGATAGGACCGACATGAGCTACCTCGAGCAACCCCGCATCAACTTCACCGGCAGCTTCCAGGCCTCGCCCGCCACCATCAACAACACGCCCAACAACTACAACCCGGCCAACTACAACGCGGACTCGCTCAAGCCCGACAACATCGAGCTGTACTGGGAGCCCAAGGGCGACAGCATCTTCGATCTGCTCAACTGCACGGTGACCACCGTCGAGTCGCCCGGCGTGACGACGGACCCCCTCCAGGGGAGCACCGTCACCGCCCTGTACACCAGCTCTCCGCCCAAGCTGGTCGACCTGGATCCGATGCAGCAGAACGGCAGTGAGATCTGGGGCTTCACCATCATGCTCGGCGACTTCGGCGGGGCCTATGTCCAGGGCTTCTTCACGCCGATCGCGTTCAATGGAATCTGGGGCAACTCCCAGGGTCCGCACTCGCCCCGGAACTCCGCGAGCGGCTCGGCCGTCTACCAATCGACGCTCACGCACCTGAAGTGGAACGTCGGCAATTCGGCGGTCCTCCAGGCACTCCAGGCCCGTTCGCCCGACCGCCTGTCCATCCGCATGGTGGTCAGTGCCCACAACAACGCCCCCCAGCTCTACGCCTTCACCCCCGCCACCTTCCAGACGATGCAGTCACAAGGGGTGCCGCCGGGGGTCCTGGACAAGATCACGAGCCTCCAGAGCTACGTGATGAACGTCAACGCCGCCGGGGAGCCCCAGCCTCCGGGGCGGGGCTTCATCCCGACGCTGAGCTACGTCAACAGCCTGCTCGAGCAGTTGCTGGGCCAGAGCGTGGCGGGCCAGTACGGACCGACGATCCTCGCCGCGACCCAGCAGCCCTACACCCCGTGGAGCGCCTTCGGCACCGACGAACTGCCGCTCTTCCCGTACAACTACGGCAAGATCGTGGCCTCCGTCGGCCCCTGCCTGGCGGACGAGCCTGGCTTTGTCGTGCCGGCGCGCTCCCTGGCTCCGCCCGTGGGCTCGGACTCCTATGCATGGTGGGCGCAGGCCGCGCTCGACCTGGAGGGCAGCAAACCCTCGTTGACCCTCGACCTGGCCAATTCGCTGCCCGTGGAGCTGCCGGGACGCCCGCTGTGGGCGGGGAAGATTGGAACGTTGTCGCTGGCCACCTACACCGGCACCGGGGCCAACAAGGTCTACACGACCTTCGTCCCCTCGATTGACTACGCCAACCCCGACTTCATCGACAAGCAGTCCGGGATGCTGGTCGTCACCGACTTCAACGGCACCGACCCCCAGAGCCTCGCCAACCTCCCCCTCGCGCTGCGGAGCACCACGCTCGTCAATGGCGCGTCGGTGACGACGTCGCTGCTCGAGGAGAACTCCGAGGGCTTGAGCATGCGCGCGGATCAGTTCGTCTTCCGCATGAACCCGGGCATGCCGACCACGCCCCTCTTCCCGCGCGGTGAAACCAACACCGTCGACATCTACGTGCGCAAGTTCGGCCGCATCGACGGGACGGCGCAATGGAAGCTCGCCTTGCAGACGCTGAGCCCCAGTCAGGCGTCCGCCTACACCCTGGGCACGCTGGGGACGTCCGGCACCAATGGCATCAACGAGACGAACATCTCGACGCCCGAGGGCAGGCTGCGGCTCTCCTCGAACCTCCTGGAGGTCACCAACGGCAAGGCCACCGTCACCCTCACCGGTGCGGATCCCGGCAACCCCCGAGGCTACGTCGACGGGCAGGTCTACTTCACCAGCTACACCTTCAGCCCCTCGGTCGCGGACTACAGCCAGGAGCCCGACGACCTCATCAGCGTCCAGATCTACCAGCAGACGCCGATTGCCGGCACGCCCACCTGGGTCAATGGCATTGGCGAGATCCTGCGGCAGTACGGGATGCTCTACCCCATCATGGGCCGCTTCCAGTTGTGGACCTATGACGGGGTCGTGGCGAACCGCGATAAGATCCAGCGGGTGCTTGGGCTGGACATCAGCCAGCCCCTGCACATGCCGGTGAGCCGCGACCTGTCGACCATCAAGTGCAACCTCATCCAGGCCTGGTTCAACGCAGGCATGCCCTATGAGCTGTTGGGCCCCGTGGGAGGACCGGGGACGGCCTGGAACAACCTGCCCGCGGTCAATGGCTGGGGACCGATGACCGGCCTCGTGGTGCGCTCGGGCGACATCATCGACGCCATCCAGCCTGTCTATGGTGCCAATGCGGCGCCCATTCAGGGGGGCCCGGGCGGCCTGCCGAGCACGGTCGATCTCACCGACGACGCCATCGTGTCGATGACCGGTTTCACGGGCACGTACTTCGGCCTGGCCCAGGTCGCGCAGCTCACGTTCCTCACCGCGCGCGGTGTGACGCACGGCCCCTACGGGACCCTGCGCAACGTCCAGAACCCGCAGCCCTTCACCCTCTCCGCGCCCACGGGCAGCGCGATCGGATCGTTCTTCGGGACGACGGTCGTGCACTCGGGTGGGACGACGTACATCGCCTCGCTCGGCGGCAACCTGCGGTTGCGCTAGGAACAGCACGTGAGCCCGGGAGGGCTTCCTGCTGCGCGTCGAGAGCATCCGACGCGCAGCAGCGTTGTCGCTACTGCTTGGGCGTCCCGGACCGCGGCTCCCGCTTGCTGGCGAAATCGGGAACCCTCGACCAGCCACAGCATCCGCTTCCTTCACCGCGTCTTCCCCCGGGTCGCCTGGACTGCTCAGCGTCCCAATCCACCAGGCCGTGAGCGCGGGTGGGCTTCTCAGGGCCACGCCGACGCATCCCAAGTCAGAACCAGCTGTAGTCCAGCGGGAAGGGGAGCTTGCCCTTCACCACCTCGGAGCCCGCGCCCAGTTCCCAGGGGCTCCTGGGGGCGAGCCGCACCTGGTCGTGCACGCACCGGGCGCCATCGCGGAGAGCGGCGGGCACCTGCTTCTGGGAGTGCACGTCGTAGTGCGGAAAGAGCTGCTTCTTCACGTCGATGGCAAACGCGTCGCTCTGGAGGTGAAGGCTCATCTCCCCGTCGTACCGCATGCTGGGGTGGCCGAAGTTCGCGCTTCCCACGATGACATGGCGCGAGTCGATGATCATCCGCTTTGAATGGACATAGATCTTCGTGCTGCTCGCGCAGTCGTCGCTGTGCGACGGGAACAGCACGGGGAAGTAGAACTGGACGCGGGGCATCTCGCCGTCCGCCAGCCCCCCGCCGTCAATCAGCTCCAGGGCCACCGCCACCGGCTTGGGGACGGTCGTCTCACCCTTCACCTGGAGACAGGTCGCATTCACCGCGGAGAACCGCGCCACACCGGACCGTGCCGACCGGGCCGCGCGGTTCTCTTCAACGGATCAGCGCTACTTGTCGCCCTTGAAGATTTCGGTGCTCTTCAGGTTCTGGGTCACGAAGTCCCAGTTCACCAGGCTCGTGAGGAACGTCTCGATGTACTTGGGACGCGCGTTCCGGTAGTCGATGTAATAGGCGTGCTCCCACACGTCGATGGTGAGCAGGGCCTTCTGGCCGTGCTTCATCGGCAGGTCGGCGTTGCCCGTCTTCGCGATCCCGAGCTTGCCGTCCTTCTCCTGCACCAGCCACGCCCAGCCGGAGCCGAACTGCGTCGTGGCGGCGTTGGCGAACTCCTCCTTGAACTTCGCGAAGGTGCCGAAGGCGCCGTTGATGGCGTCCGCCAGCTCGCCCCGGGGTTCACCGCCACCGTTGGGCGCCATGCAGTGCCAGTAGAAGGTGTGGTTCCACACCTGGGCGGAGTTGTTGAACACGCCGCCGTCGCTGCTCAGGATGATGTCGATGAGGGACTTGCTCGCCTCGGGCTTGCCGTCGATGAGCTTGTTCAGGTTCGTCACATAGGCGTTGTGATGCTTGCCGTGGTGGTACTCCAGCGTCTCCGCGCTGATGTGAGGGGCCAGCGCGTCCTTCTTGTACGGAAGCTCGGGCAACGTGAACGCCATCGGGTACGTCCTTTCGGTGTGCGGTGAATGTGCTGCGGCTTGTCTCTGCTACTTCCGCGCCAGCTCCGGCTCCGGATGCGCCGTCACCGCGCGATAACCCCGGTTCCAGTAGACCAGCGGTTCCCCTTCCACGCCCCGCTGGATGCCCACCACGCGTCCCACCAGCAACAGGTGATCGCCGTAACGGTGCACATCCAACACATCGCAGCCAAGGCCCGCCAGGCTGTCCTGCACGAAGGCCGCCTCGTCGAACGCCAGGCCCTCCGCGTCGCCTTTCGCGCAGCGCACGGAGATGTCGCGTTGGGTGGTGGACAGGACGCTCACGCTGAAGCGGCCAGCGGCCTCCACGCGCTTGAGCGTCCGGGAGGTCTGCTGGAGCGCCAGCACCACCAGGGGTGGGTTCAAGGAGAGCGAGCTGAAGGAGCTGACCGTCGTCGCCGCGACACCCTCCGCGTCACGGACCGAGACCACCGCCACGCCGCTCGCCCACCGGGACATCGCCTCCCGGAAGTCCAGGGCCGACACCCCTTCAGGACCGCTCTGACTCATGTGCCGGTCTCTACCACCCACACCGCCACCCGGTCAGCAGTTCCTCCAATGGATTGGAGGAATACCAATGGGGTGGCAGGGCGTGTGTCCGACAGGCCACGGGGGGTGTTCGTCGAACCGACCCGGCCCGCCCTATGCTCGCGGGTTGGAGGCGCGCGATGACATCCTCGTGGGGGGAGACGCTTCAACGGCTGGATGCGCTGTTGGTCCAGGTCTGCGACCTGGAAGAGGCGCGTGCCTCGAAGCTCCGGGGTGAAGAGGAAGGCGGCTGGGACGCGGTCCGCGCCACGGTGCGGACGCCCTCCGCGGAGCTCGCCTTCAGCACGACCCTCGCGGAGACGCCGCTGCTGGGGGTGTCTCCTCCCCTGCCCTTCGCGCGACTGCGGGCGTCGCTGCGCCTGGAGGCCGTGGAGGAGGAGGCGCTCCTCGTGCTGCTCGCGGCGCACCTGGAGCCGCGCTACGCACGCCTGTTCGCCGTGCTCCAGGATGACACCGCCCAGGGCTGGAACGTGGAGCGGTTGCTCTTCACCGTCCTGGGTCGCACGCCCGCTCGCTCACAGCGGCTGTGGGCGTCGCTGACGGAGAGTGGCCTGCTGGTGGGCGGGGGGTTGTTGCAGACGGGCCTGGGCGCCTTTCCTCCCCTGCTGCGTCCCGTGGACCTGGCGCCGGAGGTCCGCGAAGCCCTGCTGGAGCTGCCCCGGCCATGCGTCCTGGGCGACATGGGCCTGGAGTGGCACGGCGCGGAGCCCCTGCATCCTCCGGCGCCACGGGCCTCCGGTTCGTTCGCGGTGGTGCACGGCGAAGGGGAACGCCTGGGCGTGGCGCTGGAGCTCGCCTCCCACGCCGGTGCGCTCCTGGTCGTTGCCCGGTGGGCCGGAGGTCCGGACAGTCCCATCGCGGCGCGGGCCCTGTGGCGCATGGCCTGTGTGCGCGGGGCGCTCCTGGCCGTGGACCTGGCCGGGTGTGAACGGGGGCTCACGCTCTTGGTCACCGAAACCCTCTCAGGGCTGTGTTCACGCTTCGGCGGCCAGGCGCTGGTGCTCTGTGATTCCGCCCAGCCGGTGGCCGTCCCCCATCACGAAGCGCCCGCGTTGGGCTTCACGCAGCGGCGGGCCCTGTGGCGCGAAGAGGCATTGGCGCGAGGACTGTCATTGGACGAAGCCGACGCCGGACGTCTGGCTTCCAGCTTCCGGGGCGGGCGGCAGGAGATCCGGGGCGCCTTCGACGCGACCCCCGGTGGCGAAGTGGACGCCCTTCGCGCCGCGGCGTCCCGGCGGATCCAGGTGCCGCTGCGCCATGGCTACCGGCTGGAGACGTCCCGGACGTTCGCGGACCTCGTGGTCCGCGACACCACCCGCGAGGCCCTGGAGCGCCTGCTGTTCTACGTGGCCCAGCGCGACCGCGTCGCCGAGGAGCGTGGACTGCTGCGCCGCTTCCGGCTGCACACCGGGCCGGTGGCGCTGTTCTCCGGCCGCTCCGGCACGGGGAAGACGCTGGCCGCGGAGGTCATCGCGCACGCGGTGGGCCGGCCGCTCTACGTCGTGGACCTGTCCCGGCTCGTCAGCAAGTACGTAGGCGAGACGGAGAAGAACATCGACGAAGTCCTCTCCACGGGCGAGCGCGCGGGCGCCGTGCTGTTCTTCGACGAGGCGGATTCACTCTTCTCCACCCGCACCGAGGTCAGCAACGCCAATGATCGCTTCGCCAACCTGGAGGTCGGCTTCCTCCTCCAGCGCATCGAGCGGCATGACGGCCTCATCATCCTGGCCACCAACCTGCAAACGGCCATCGATGAAGCCTTCCTGCGCCGCTTCCACGCGCGCATCGAGTTCCCCTTCCCCGAGGTCGAGGAGCGCCGCCGCATCTGGGAGTTGATGCTTCCAGACGGCGTGCCGCGCGAGGGGACGCTGGACCTTGCGGGGCTCGCCCAGCGGCACCGGCTGGCGGGCGGGGACATCCGCAACGCCGCCCTCAAGGGCATCTTCCTCGCGGAGCAGGCAGGGGCGCCGCTGAACCAGGACCATCTGGAGCGCGCCGTCGCGCTGGAGCTGTACGAACTGGGCCGCCTGTCACGGCGTGCGGAGGCCGAGAGTCCCGGCGACGCGGGCACCCGCCTGCGCCGCGTGGCCGAGGTGTTCCAGGAGGCGCTGGACACGCAGCTTCGCCAACACTTCCTCAAGGAGATCCACATCCTGCACGGCTCTCCCACCCGCGAGGCCCTGGCGGGGAAGCGGCCCGCGGTGTCGCTCGCGCTCTATCGGCTGGCCGTCACGCAGAGCGGCGCGCTGCGCCTGGGCCTCATCGTCTCCGCCTGGTCCAACCGCGCCGAGGAGGAGCACGAGCTGCTCGGCGTCCTCCACGGACTGCTGTCACGCGGGCTCCCCCAGGAGTTGGATGGCCGCAAGCTCATGCCCCGCGTGCAGGAGAGCTACGACTTCGACCTGCTCCATCGCTTTTGGAGCAGTCACGGACATCCCATCCGGGCCTCCCTGGTGCTGGACGTGGAGATGGCCTAGCGTTTTCTTCACTGATGGTGCGGGGGGACCGTGCGCATCCGTGAACAGGGTTCGAGGGCGTCCATCAAGGCCGCGACCCGGAAGGCGTCCGGACGCACCGCCTCGTCCCCACTCCCCCGCAAGCCGGGCGTCATTCCCCGGGGACCCGCGTCCTCCAATCCCGCGCGGGAGCTGGCGTCGCGCCTCGCCTCGCTGAAGGGCACGGGAGCGGGGGCCTCCGGACAGGTGCTGCGCGACACGGCGCGCGACCTGGGACGCCGCCTGAATGATCCCGCCTGGAAGACGTTGGGCGGCCCCCGCTCCCACCTGTTCGATCCGTGTCCCGTGCACCCGCCCGAAGTGGGCCTGCTGTCCGAGCCGGGAGCCCTGGACGCGGAGGCGGGCATCGCCGGACTTGCCCCCCGGCCGCACACCGGGCTCTCGGAGGCCGACGGCGCGGCCCAGGCCCCGACCCTCGCGGCGCAGGAGGAAGAAGCCCGACGCCGAGCGGCGGCGCGCACCTCCGTGCTGCCTCCCGGCTCCGCGGAAGAAGTCTCGGACACCGCCGCGCGGCTCGCGGAAGAGCGGGCCCGTACCGACGTGCTCGATGCCGAGAACATGGCGGTGTCGGGTGATGCGTCCGGCCTCGGCGGAAGCACCTCACCGGTGGGTGATCAGGACACGGGCGCCACCTTCGACACACCCGGCGCCGCGAGCCAGGAAGCCCTCTCCGAGCAGGCCCCCTCGTCGAACGAAGCGGGAACCGCGCCTGGGGGTATGGACGAGGTCTCCCGGATCAACACCGCCTTGAGCGTCCTGTCGGGGCGGGGCGACGTGCCCATCACGATCCGCCCCGCCTCTTCAGGCACGGGTCGGTCTTCGTCCGCCACCAGGCCAGCTCCCATCCAACCCGAGGCCACCGCCGACACGGGCCGCACCGACGAGACACTCCCGGCCACCGCCTCGGAAGTTCCGGCCGCGGTGGCGGCGACGAAACAACTGGCGGAAGCCCACGCCCAGGGCGTCCTCGGCATCCAGACGGGCCTCCAGTCCGCACCGGATCCGAGCGGCGTCATCCCCGTCGAAGCCACGCGGCCCGCCGTGCTTCCGGCGCCGCCCCCCGAGCCCGTCGCGGAAGCGCCCACACCGGTCAGCCCCGCACCGGGGCCGGGCCCGAGCACGGACGACGGGGCCCTGGCGGCGTGGAAGGGCCGCATCGCCGGCACCACCGAGAAGGTCCCCCAACCCCAACTGCCTCCGGCGCCCCGCTACACTTTCAAGGTCCAGCAGGCCGCGGTGGACCCCAACGCGGTCCGCGCCGCGCGGCTCAAGCAGCTCGAGGACGAAGGCAAGAAGGCCATCACCCCGGCGAAGCAGCCGAAGGACCTGCCGGCCATCCCGGACGATCCCACCGGCAAGGCCTCCTCGCTCGTCGACGCGAAGTGCGACCGCAAGCTGGAGGTCGGCAACGCCACGCTCCCGGACCTCCAGCGGAGCCCGCTGGGCCACGTGCCGGAGATCGGCGCGCAGTTGATGCGCGATGAAGGAGGCCACCTCCTCATCAAGGGCCCGCTGGGGGACCTCGTCTACAAGCCCGGCGGTCCCAAGCCCACCGACCCGGAGAAGCTCAAGGACTGGACGCTCCTCGAGAAGAAGATCACCGACGCGGCCGACAAGCAGAAGAAGGCGAACGTCGCGCCCAAGCAACCCGCCAAGGGCATCACCGTCCTCGAAGAGGCCGCGCCCGCCCCCATCAACGTCCCCGACTTCGCCCGCGTGGACATTGGCGACGTGCTGGCGCGCCTGCTCGCCGCTCCGGAGCGGTACGCCGACGCGTCCGTGCAGAAGGCCCGCGAGGCGTATGTCCCCGACGGGCTCGACGCGTCCTGGGGCGTGGGCCTCATCGCCGCGGAGCGGCCGCTCTTCGCCGCCGAACTCCAGCGCATCGCCGACGCGGCGGAGATCAAGAAGGAGGACCTGGACGCCAAGGTCGAAGCGCGCCGCAAGATACTCGTGGATTCGCACGCGGCCACCACCGACACGCTCAGCAAGGCCCACGAGGAGGCGAAGCAGAGCCTGGTGGAGAGCGGGAAGGGCTTCAACGATTCGCTGGCCCGCGTGCGCGCCTCGCTGGATGCCCAGGCGGAGGCCAAGGCCGCCGCCATCAAGGGCGGCGTCGACCTGACGGAGGCCCGCCGCAAGCGCGACGCCCTCCTCGCCGCCGTCGACACCAAGGTGGGCAGTTGGGTCGTCCGGTACGTCCAGAACGGCAAGCGCTTCAAGGACGCGTTCATCAAGGCCGCGAGCGATCAGATGCGCGCCTATGAGCTCGCCGCCCTCCAGGACGAATGGCAGCTCAAGAAGGACGCCGGTGACGATCCGGCGAAGCTCAAGACGGCCACGGAGCTGTACCGCCCGACGAAGAAGTGGCTCGACGATCGCCGCAAGGACATTGGCGCCGTCGTCAGCAAGGCCAAACGCGACATCGACCAGGGCGTGGAGCGCTACCAGGACGAGCTGCGCCAGGCCGGCAAGCAGGCCAAGGAGGTCATCCGCGACTGGCACGCGCAGCAGATCGGCTACGAGCGCGGCTTCTGGGACCGGCTGCTCGGCTGGATCATCGACTGGCTCGAATCCGCCCACGACGAGAGCAAGGCGTGGGAGGCCGCGGTCTCCGCCGAGAACAAGACGTCGCTCGACAAGAACATGCTGTTCCTCGCGGAGGTGCGCCTGCGCCAGGGCGAGGAGCTGGACGCCGAAGCCCTCAAGCAGCGTCAAGACCTGAGCGAGGAACAGAAGGCCATCCTCGTCGCCTACTACGGCAAGAACGGCAAGGACCCGGTCCAGGCGCTCGCGGAGGGCCTGGCGGTGCGCATCGCCGGCCAGCGACGCAAGCCGCTCCTGGAGGCCCTGGAGAAGGAGGTGCTCGCCGCCACCGACCTGGAGCGCGTGCGCACCGTGGCGGAGGCGCAGAAGCCGCAGTTCACCAGCGAGGCCCTCAACATCGTCGGGAAGGTCGAACAGGGCGTCAACCACACGTGGGGCACCGACGAGAAGAAGATCTTCGACGCGCTCGCCAACCTCACCCCCGTCCAGGGCCACTACGTCGAGCTGCTCTACGCGTCCCGCAACGACGGCGAGAACCTGCGCGAGCGGCTGAAGAGCGAGCTGGATGACTTCTTCAGCACCACCACGCACGACTGGGACAAGGCCGAGGCCCTGCTCTCCGGCAACGCGGCCAAGGCCGCCGCCGTGGAGCTGGACGACGCGATGCACGGCACGTTCCTGGGCACCGGCCTGGGCACGGACGAAGCCGCCATCCTCACCCTGCTGCGCGGCAAGACGCCCGAGCAGGTCGACGCCATCAAGAAGGCCTACAAGGCGAAGTACGGCAAGGACCTCGTCGAACAGATGGACGACGAGCTGCGCAGCGGCTCGCTCAAGACGCACGACGCGGACGAGATGCACGCCCTGGTGGAGGGCCGCACCGAGGACGCGCGCGCCATCGAGCTGGACCGGGCCATGCGCGGCTCGTGGTTCTTCGGCCTGGGCACCGACAGGAAGGGCATCGAGGCCGTCTACGACCGCGTCCGCAAGGAGACGGAGGCCGACGCGCAGCAGTACGGCTGGGACTCCAAGACGCTGAAACAGGAGCTGCTCAAGCGCAACAAGGCGATCGACGCAGCCTATGAGGGCCAGTACGGCAAGGACTGGACCGAGCGCGCGACGGGCGAGAGCGCGCTTGGCGCCGCGTACCGCGACGAGATGGGCGGCGACGAGCTCAAGCTCATCGAGGGCCTGCGCGACGACAAGGGCCTCCAGGTCGACGCCGCGCGCATCCACATCGAGAACACCAGCTTCTTCTACGCGGACGACAAGGTCATCCGTGGCGCGATGTCCGCGGAGGGCCGCCGGCAGATCGCCGACGAGCGCCGCGACGGCTACCTGGACATCCAGGAGCGGATCGACATCGAACGCGGGCTGGACGAGGCGAAGGTCAAGCCCGCCAGCGAAGGCCCCCTCACGGACGCGGATCGCAAGAAGGGGCTCATCAGCGAGCTGGAGTTCCTGGAGAAGTGGAGCCCGGAGAAGCTCCAGGCGCGGCTCGCGAAGGAGCGCAAGGACGTCGACCTCGCGGCGAAGGCGTACGCCCAGGAACATGCCAGGGCGAACATGCAGGCGCTGGCGGCGGAGTACGACGCCAGCTACGTGACCGCAGGCTCCGGCCAGATGTCGTTCGAGCAGGCCGTCCTCTTCAACACCTCCGGGTCGGACCGGGACGCGGTCCGCGCGCATCTCGCCAAGGGCTACCTGACGGACGCGGAGCTCGTGCAGTTCGCCGTCCAGGGCCTTGGCACCGACGTCGACGACCTCAAGGAGGTCCTCGCGGGCAAGAGCCGCGCGGAGATCGACGCCATCGCGGTGGAGTGGGCGAAGAACAACCCGCCCGATGCGGGTGATACGCGCACCCCGTTCGAGCGCTTCCGCGATCGCATCGATGAGGAGCTGAGCGGGCGCGAAGACTTCGACATCCTCGACGTGGTGGACCACGGCGAGGCCGTGACGCCCCGGGAGAAGCTGGCCCGGGCACGGCGCCGCGAGGCCTTCGAAGCGAAGTCCTCCAACATGTTCTCGCGGTCGAGTCGCGACATCCTCCGGCAGCAGACCGCGACGATGGAGGCCGAGGTCGCGGCGCTGGAGCTGCACGAATCGCGGCGGCCGAAGCCCGGGGACAAGAACTACAACGCGGACACGCTGCGCAAGTGGCAGGACGCCTGGGAGAAGAAGGCCGTCCGCATCGACCGTCAGGCGGAGCTGGCCGACGAAGCGGTGACGATGCACCGCGAGCAGGTGGACACCCTCACCGACTTCATCGTGACCATCGCCACCGCGGCGGTGATGGCGATCGCGGTCATCATCGGCGTGCTCCTGAGCATCTTCGCCCCGCCCGCGGGCGTGGGGTTCTGGGCGGCGTTCGGCACGTTCATGGCCAGCTCCACGGTGCTGGTGGGCACGGCGCTGGCCACCGTCGCCGTGACGATGATCGCGAAGGCGGCGCTCAAGGGCTCCGCCTACGGCTGGGAGGAAGCGGCCACCGACGCGGCCGTGGGCGCCGTGGACGTCCTCACCTCCGTGGCGACGGCGGGCATGGGCTCCAAGCTGCTCAAGATGGGGTTCCTCGCGCGCATGGCCGAGGAAGGCGGCATGCTGGCGCGCGTGACGGCGCACGGCCTGGCGCAGGGCGCCGAGGGCCTGGTGCAGTCGGTGCCCTCCGCGTTCCTGGGCAACGTCCTCAACGACGAGAACTACAAGGGCGGCAACGCGCTGCTCAACGTGCTGGCGGGCACCGCGATGCAGGCGGCCCCGGGCGCCCTGCTCTCCGGTGGCCTGGGCGCGCTGGGAGGCATCTCCAAGCCCCGGATGCCTCCGCCGCGCACCGGCGACCTGCTCGCCTTCCGGGGCACGCCGCAGGAGCGCCTGACGCTGTTCAAGAAGTGGAAGGTGGAGAACCCGGCGGGCGGGATGAAGGAGTTCCTGCGCGAGTTCGACGACGGCCTGCTCAAGCAGATGTCCGGCGACTTCGACAGGAAGCAGCTCCAGCGCGTGATGCGCAAGGAGCTGCTGGAGCACGTGCCGTCCGCGCAGCGCAAGGCGTTCGCGAACACGCCCATCGAGATGCTCTCCGAAGCGGACTTCGAGGCGCTCACCGGCAGCAGGTCGGGTGAAGCCGTCACGATGTTCCGCCGGGGCAGGCCCACGCTCGTCGTCAAGGCGGGCGCGGACCTGGCGGCGCTGGGCGAAGAGGGCCTGCACCTGCTCCAGCGTCATGACAAGGCGACGCGCGAGCTGGTGCGCGCGCTGGACGAAACGGCGCTGCGGCATTGGGACCGACTGCCCGTCGAAAAGCAGTTCGAGCTGTACCGCAAGAAGCTGTTGCTGGAGATCGACGCGCAGCAGTCGCTGCTCGCCTCGCTGGAGGCGAAGCGCGGCGTGTCCATGGACCCCGGCGAGGCGGCGCGCCGCATCGAGCGGGGGGAGCGGTCGCTCGGCAACCTGCGCAAGCGGCTGGACGAGGTGGATGGCTTCACCCCGTCGGAGCTCGCGGAGTTCGGCCAGGGCACGCGCACGAAGCCCCAGTACCTGAAGGAACCGCCGCGGTTGTTCAGCAAGCAGGAGCCCCCTGTACCGACACAGGCACTCGAACCCGAGCTGCCCGGGACGAAGGTGGCGGAGCCCGGGGCATGGCCACAGGCCGCCCAGGTGCACCCGAACAAGGACGTGGGCGAGTACTCCCTGAAGCGTCCGGAGGTGGACGACCCGAACATCCAGACGCTGGAGCGCACACCGCTTTCGAAAGAACAGCTCAAACGCACCACCACGACGGTGGGACCCGATGAGTCGCTGGAGCAGGTGGGACCCGCGTGGGAGGAGCTGAAGTTCGACCGCAAGCGGCGCACGTACGACAAGCGCTACTACCGACTGGTCGAGAAGACCGACGCGC
The DNA here is from genome assembly GCA_004173515.1 of Myxococcaceae bacterium. Lineage (GTDB taxonomy): Bacteria > Myxococcota > Myxococcia > Myxococcales > Myxococcaceae > Corallococcus. The sequence goes on from SECN01000013.1 coordinate 16,473, forward strand.
GGGGGAACAAGGAGCTGATCGAGGAGATCCTCTCCGCGCGCAAGAAGCAGCGCTGGGAGAAGCGCGGAGCCTCCATCAACAAGGAAGGAAACGAGCTGGAGAAGGGCGCTTCGCTCCGGATGACGGAGGACCTCCTGGGAGACCGGCTGGGGCCGGGCAAGGAGTTCCAGCGCGTCACCTTCAAGCCCAAGGGCGAGCAGGGCAGCGGCTTCGACGAGCTGCTGTTCCAGTTCGATGACGGCATCAATCCGACCCGGGCCGACATCCACATCGTGGAGGTCAAGGGAGGCAAGCAGGATCCCAAGTTCCGCAAATTCACCTCGGTCGGCGAGAACCTGCTCAGCAACATGGAGCTGTTGCGCGAGGCGCTCGACAACGAGAACTGGACCCGCCTCCACCAACTGGGCCCGACGCACATCGCGGCGCTCAAGGCAGCCATCGACCAGTGGCGGGTGAAGATTGAGCTGCGCGTCGGCCCCGGCACGAAGGTGCCCGGCAAGGCCCTGGCCGCTCGCATCGACCGTGTCGCGAACGCGTGGCGCAAGCTGGATCTCCTCGCCCTGAAACTCCCGCCGGGGATCGAGGATCGGAATCTCGTCAAACAGCTCAAGCGCGACCTGAAGGCGTCCTTCAAGTCGGGACGCGTCCCGGAGGTGGACAAGGCACTCCAGGCCGTGGAGGAGGTCCTGGACGGAACCACCCCGGCTGGGGGGCTGTTCTCGAAGCATGGCATCGACCCGGGGCCCCGGCCCCGCCTGGTGCGGGGATTGGATCCCAACGCGGCCGCGGGCGTCATCACGCAGATCGACGAGCGCTTCGTGCCCCCGCCCCCCGTCGTCATGCCGCCGACGGGCAGCGACGTGGCGAACGCCGCGACGGGCCTGGGGGACGTGCACCGGGTGCGCACCGTCGTCCCGGGAGTCGGGGTGCGGGGCTGGGGCGGCTTCGACATCAGCCTGTCCCAGCAGTGGTCGGCGCGAAAGTTCATGGAGTTCGAGCGCGTGCAGCTGCGCGAGATCCGCGACCGGCTCAAGCAGATCCCCGAACTGGATCCGAGGAAGTTCAGCTCGCTGCGCCCGTTGGAAAGAGAGCAGGCGCTGCGGGAAGCGGCGGAGATCACCCTGGACGCGTTGGGCATCCCCAGGTCGAGGCGGCCGGACATCCTCTTCAAGAACCTGCGCGGGGACTATGGCTACATGAGCTGGAACTTCCAGCGCCTCAGGAGCGGACGGCTGAGGCCCTACCGCAAGCGGGGCCGGCTGGTCATCGCGACCGGGTTGTCGGTGGGCGACGCCGTCGGCACCATCGTCCACGAGAGCCGGCACTACTATCAGGCGTATCAGGCGTACCGGTTGTCGCTCGGGCGCTCCTCGCACCCGCTCGCGGGGGCGTGGGCGGCGAACCTCCCGGGCTCCGGAGGCACGTACTTCCAGGCGGGCGCGCGCTATTATTCGCAGCCGATCGAAGCGGACGCGGAGACCTTTGGTCGTCGCCTCATCGACCTGCTTCCGGGGCGCTGGCCCCCATGAGGACGGACCATCATGCGTGGTGAACCCTCCAGAACAGTCACCTGCTACGTGTGCGGTTCGAAGTTCACCGTGCACCAGAAGCTGGTGGTGACCCGGCGTGAGACGCTCACGCTGCCCGACCCGGACAGGTGCCCGTTCTGCGACACGCCCCTGAAGACCATTCCCCCGCTGGACGAGGGCGTGGCCAAGGGGCTGGTGCTCACCGGAGCGGAGTTCCCGGAGGAGAAGAAGGCCTACGGAACGGCGGAGGACTACCTGGAGGAGTTCACGCTGACCGAGCAGGACGTCGACGCGCTGGTGGAGCTGGCACAAGGGCTGGACTACACGGAGTGGGCCCGGGACAACGCGGAGCGCCTCCAGCGGCGCAAGAACGCGAGCGTCCAGGCCGTGTCGCGCTTCCTGCCCAAGCTCCAGGCCCAGGTGGAGAGCGGCGCGCTGCCGGAGCGGTTGCGACAGGCCGCGGAGCACGTCAAAGAGGAGTACCGCGCGCGACGGAAGCGTCACCTCGCGATCTTCGAGCGGCGCAAGCAACAGGGATGACAGGCGAAGGAGGACGCATGGCGGGCCAGCCGAACGACAACCCCAGCACCTGGAGCGCACTCTTCGGATCCGGAGGCCGCGAAGGCGCGGACGCGAAGCAGACGCTCAAGCTGCTGACGCCCTCCGCGTTGGCGAACGCGAATGCCCCCGTGCGGGAAGCGGGCCCCCTGAGCAACACGCTCAGCCGCATGCTGGTGCTGTGCGGCCCCGCTGAAAGCCAGACGCTGGCGGATCCACTGGCGCGACTGGCCAGCCCCGCGCTCCAGCAGGTCGCGGAGGACTTCGAGGACCTGCGGCCCGAGCAGGTCGTCAACGTGCTGTCCTTCGTGAACGCGATGGAGTGCGCGGGGCGGGTGGACGGGCTCCTGGCTCGCGCGCCCGTGGAGGCCTGGCTGGAGGCGCTCATGAAGGCACGCCGGACGCTGCACGAGGTGCTGGCATACCGCTGCGGCCTGGTGTCGCTCGCCCAGGGGCTGCCGGACCTCGCGGCCCGGTTCGTCGGCGGGGGAAGGCTGTCCGAGGACTTCACGCCAGGACAGACCTTTGGGTTCAACGTCCAGGGCTTCGTCCGCTACCTCGCGACGGCGCTTCGGCAGCAGGCACGGGCCGAGGACGTCCGCCCGGCGTGGGAAACATTCGTGGAGGTCTTCCCCACGAAGCGGGCGGCGGACACGCTCGACTGGAAGGACCTGCTCTGGGCGGCTCGCGCCTGGCACGTCGGGTTCGAGCATCGGCCGGTCGCGGAGGTCGCGGAGGCCCTGCACTCGCGCGTGAGGCCCGCTGGATGACCTCCCCCTCCCCTACCCTCGTCGCCCGGCCGGACTTCGCGTTCGAGGCGCTGGACCGTGCGCTGGAGGGGCTGGGTTGGTTTCTCCGGTCCGAAAGCCAGACACCGCCGCTCATCCCCGGGGAGCCGGAGCTGGCGGTGTATGTGCATCGCGCGAAGGGCACGGAGCTTCAGTACTCGTTCAACCCCGTGGTGAAGCTGCGGGTGCTCCAGTTCCACGGACGGGACGCGGTGGAAGGCTGGGACGCGGTGCGGCGGCGGGTGCCGGTGCTGGACGCTCCAGCGCTCGCGACGTTGCTGGCGTCGCGAGGGACGAAGGACGTGTTGCTGGGATTGCTGGCCACCGGGGAGCTGCGGGAGCGCTCGTCGCTGGAGCGGGTGGCGGCGTTGCGGTTCCATCCGGAGGAGAGCGTTTCGCGCACCGCCGAGCGCGTGCACGCGCAGCTTGTTCCGGCGGGGGTGACAGAGGCGTTCCAGCGGCTGGAGGCGGAGAAGCGGGCGCATCCGGACCGCTCCGTCCTGTTCGCGCACTTGCCGGGAGAGGAGCAGCGGCGGCAGGTGCTGCGCTGGCTCATCCAGGATCATGCGACGTCCAATCCGCACATCGACGCGGTGTTGAACTCCGCGCTGGTGGACGCGGATGCGGAGGTGCGGGTGACGGCGGTGATGGCCGCGGCACGGCTCCAGGCGCGCGCGGTGATTCCGGCGCTGCTCGTGGCGAAGATGCCCACGTCCACGCGAGAGGGCGCGGATCCCCGGGACCGGTTGTTCTATTCGGGCCTGCGGGAGCTGGTGGCGGGCGTGCTGGCGGGACGGCCGCTGCCTCCGGAGGGTTCACCGAAGCGGGAGCGGATGGCGCCGCTGCTGCGCGCGCTGTCGGGGCCCGCGGAGGTTCGGGATGATCCGACGCTGCTGTTGCATGCGCTCACGACGCCCGTGGACCTGGGCAGTCCGCCTAGGGTCCTGCCCGAAGCGCTGGTGGCGCATGAAGGCACGTACCGGCTGCGACGCTCCGGACTGGAGGCGCGCTGGGTCCCAGCGGTGGAGCACTGGCTGGGGACGGGCCCGACGTTGCGGCGGGTCCGGTCGCCAGGGTTGTTCGTGGCACGGGTGCCGGTGAGTCGAGCCGCCGCGACGTGGGCACAGGCAGCGGCGCAGGGGCCCATGGGGACGGCGCGCGCGGACGCGGAAGAAGCCGCGCCTTGCACGTGGGCCCAGGCGGAACAGGTGTGCGCGGCGCTGTCACGGATCGAAGGCATCGAGCTGCGATTGCCTTCCGGAGAGGCGTGGGAGATGGCGGCTCGCGGTCCAGATGGGCGGCTGTTCCCCTGGGGCAATTCGATGCGGGACGACGGGGCTTCGCGCGCTTCGCCCTGGGGCGTGGAGGGGCTGGTGGGTTCGCTTCCGCAATGGGCGCTCGATGCGAAGACGCACGGACACCTGCTGTGTGGCGGGCGGGAACAACCCTTGTGCTCATCCAGGCGCGAGGTGGCGGAGGCGGACACGACGGCGTCTGGCGCAGTGCGGTGGGTACTGGCTCCAAAGCCTTGAGCCAGACCTCGCGGGCCGGGCATTACACGAGGGTGGCCGGAGCGGACCGCCGACCACCCACGACGCGCCTACGACGTGAAGTCCGTGGAGAGGGAGAGCGTGCGGTAGGCAGCCAGCTCCCGGGCGACGAAGGCGTTCTTGTCCTCGATGCCCTTCACCGTGTCGCTCCCCAGGGCGAGGCGCAGCGGAGGTTGCTCCAGCTTCACCAACGCCATCAGCGCGGTGGCGAGCTTCGCCGGGTCGCCCGGCTGCTGGTGGTTGACCTGGGTGGCGCGAGCGCGCGTCGCGCCGGACGTCTCCGCGTAGTCGGGGATGATCTTCGCCGCGCGGGTGAGTGAGGTCTCATCCAGGAAGTCGGTGCGGAAGTAGCCCGGCTCGACGAGCGTGACGTGGATGCCCAGGGGAGCAAGCTCCTCGTGCAGCGCCTCGCTCAGCCCCTCCACGGCGAACTTCGTGGAGCAGTACACGCCGAACCCCGCCCCCGAGCGGTACCCGCCGATGGAGGAGAGGTTGATGACATGCCCCGAGCGCTGCTGGCGCATGACGGGCAACACCGCGCGGGTGACGGCCAGCAGGCCGAAGACGTTGGTCCGGTAGAGCTTCTCGATCTCCTCGGCGCTCGACTCCTCGACCCCTCCGAGCAGCCCGAAGCCCGCGTTGTTCACGAGCACGTCGATGCGCCCCGCGTCCGCCACGACGCGCCGGGCCTCGGCCTCGTCCGTCACATCCAGCTTCGCGACGACCAGGCGGGGGTGCGCCGCCAGGGGGATGCTCTGGGGGTTGCGCGCGGTGGCGATGACACGGTCGCCCGCGTCGAGTGCCGCCTGCGCGATGCGGAGGCCAAAACCACGGGATGCACCGGTGATGAGCCAGGTCTTCATGTGCGTGCTCCTTCTCAGGGGTTCCACTCCCCTAGAGATAGACGCTGACCATCCATGAGAGAATGGGTACAGCATGCACAAGACCGTTGAGCCGGGCTCAACAGTGGAAAGGGAGCATCCATGCAGGCCGACGTCCGTGAGCTGACGGTGTTCCTGGAGATCGCCCGGCACCTCAACTTCCGTCGCGCGGCGGAGTCCCTGGGGGTGACGCCCTCGGCGCTGAGCCACAGCCTGCGGGGGCTGGAGGAGAAGCTGGGCCTGCGACTGGTGCACCGCACCACCCGGAGCGTGGGACTCACGGCCGCCGGAGAGCGGCTCGCCGAGCGGCTCCGCCCCGCGTTCCGGGACATCGACGACGCGCTTGATGACCTGAACACCTTCCGGGAGGCCCCCGTGGGCCGCCTGCGCATCACCGCGGCCCGGGTGGCGACACGGTTGGCGTTGATGCCGGTGCTCGGTCCCTTCCTGGAGGCCTACCCGGGCATCGAGGTGGACGTCGTCGACAATCCGGCGTTCGTGGACATCGTCAAGGAGGGCTTCGACGCGGGCGTGCGCTTTCATGAACGCGTGGCCGCGGACATGGTGGCGATTCCGCTCGGGCCGCCGCTGCGCTCGGCCATCGTCGCCACACCCGCGTACTTCGCGAAGCGCCCTCCCCCGAAGACCCCGAAGGACCTCGCCGCCCACGATTGCATCCAACTGCGGTTCAACAATGGCTCGCGCTACGCATGGGAGTTGGAGCGCAATGGCCAGGAGCTGGAGGTGGAGACGCGGGGCTCCCTGGCCCTGAGCGATCAGGTGGAGATCCTGGAAGCGGCGCTCGCGGGCCTGGGGCTGGGGTATGTCTTTGAGTCCCAGGTCGAGTCGCTGGTGCGCCAGCGGCAGTTGGTCCGCGTCCTGGAAGCCTGGTGCCCGCCCTACCCCGGGTTCTTCCTCTACTACCCGAGCCGCAGGCACCTGCCGCCTGTCCTCAAGGCCTTCGTCGACTTCGTGCGGGCGAAGACCTGAACGCGAGGATCAGTCCACGACCGCGGTGGCTTCAATCTCCACCAGGATGCCCGGCTCGAAGAGCACGGAGACGCCGATCAGCGATGCGGGCGCCGGCACGAACTTCAACTCGGTAGCGACCCGCTCGATGCCGGCAACGAAGTCGGGCATCTGTTCGCGCTTCCAGTCGACCACGTAGAACGTCAGTCGGACGACGTCCTTGAACGTGGCCCCGGCAGCCGTCAGGCCGATGGAGACGTTGCGAAGGGCCTGCGCCACCTGTCCCGCCAGGTCCCCTCGTGCGACGAGCTGCCCCTGCGCGTCATAGGCGACCTGTCCCGCGATGTGCACCTGCCGGGTTCCGGTGGCGATCGCCACCTGCCGGTACGCTTCGGTCTTCATGAGTCCGTCGGGATCGAACAGCTTTACGGGCATGGTGTGCTCCAGGAGGGCGTGTCGGTTGAAGATACCGGGCCCATTGACGAACGGCGTTCCCCTCTCCAGCGACGCGAGCGCTACAACCGGAAGCCAACGATGAAGCGCGCCAACCTGGATGAGATCTCCGCCTTCATGTCCGTCGTGGACGCGGGCAGCTTCGTGGGCGGAGGCCGGGCCATCGGCTTGACGCGCTCCGCTGCGGGCAAGGCCCTGGCCCGGCTGGAATCGCGCCTGGGGGTGCGCCTGCTCAACCGCACGACGCGCCAGTTGAGCCTCACCGACGAGGGCCGGGTGTTCCATGAACACTGCCTGCAAGTCCTCGCGGCCGTGGACGAAGCGGAAGCCAGCGTCGGGCAGCGCACGGGTGTCCCCCGGGGCGTCCTGCGGCTCACCGTGCCTGGCGCCTTCGGAAGACTGCATGTCCTGCCCTTGCTTCAGGACTACCTGCGGGCCTGGCCCGAGGTCCAGGTGGAGGTCAGCTTCAGCGACCGTGTCGCGGACATCATCGAGGAGGGATACGACCTGGCCGTGCGCATCAATGCGTCCAACACCGATTCGCGCCTGGTCTCCCGGGTCGTGGCGCAACACCGGGCCATCGTCTGCGCCGCCCCCGCCTACCTCGACGCGCGCGGCGAACCGGACACGCTGGAGGCGCTCGCGGCGCATGACTGCCTGTTCTTCAGCAGCCGGACGCGACGGCAGCACTGGCGTCTGCGCCCGAAGGACGGCGACTGGGTGACCGTGGAGGGGCGGAGCCGCTTCCGGCTCGACAGTGGCGAGGCGATCCGGGACGCGGCCGTCGCGGGGCTGGGCATCGCCTATCTTCCCGGCTTCCTGGTCGACGAGGACCTGGCACGTGGGCGCCTCAAGGCGCTGCTGCCGTCTTGCGAGACAGGGGTCGTGGGGATCATGGCGATCTACCCGAGCAAACGGCACCTGCCGGCGAAGGTGCGGCGCCTCATCGACCTGATGGTCGAGCGATGGAGCGCGACGCCGCGCTGACGCCGCAGGCTGTGGACATTTTGCTCCTACTGGAGTGATGCAGCCGGAGTGCGCGGGAAGACAGACATCTCGTTCTTCTGGTGGGAAGGATTGACCTCAGGAGAACGCCTACCCTTGACCCGTGATGGATGTATCGTCTTCCAGCCGTCTGAGACCCTCTTCTGGCAACTGAACGCGGAGGCGTCACCATGCGGAACCGGATGATGGGAATGACTGGAGTTGTCGCGCTGCTGTTGTCCGTTGGCTGTGGTCCCCAGCAGATGGGCGAAGAGATGGCCCCGGGGACGCCGCTGGCGGACGATTCCACTTCGGAGGTCCAGGCTTCGGACCTCAATGACTTCCTTTTCTGTGTGGAGGAGAGCGCGGGCGAGGTCCCCCTGTGTGTGACGACCTGCTTGAACAATGCCCCTGTCCTCTCCCTGATCCCCTGCCTGTCGGCATCATGCTCGACCAACATCACGGACATCTCCGTGAACTGCCTGGGCAAGCTCTTCCAGTAGCAGGGCCCGCGGGGGCCGGTGTGCACGCGACGTCGCGGTCGTGAACACCGGCCCCGGCGCGGGGGCGACCTCGCCTCACGGCGAGGGCGTAAGCCATCCCCGCAGCCGCTCAGAGCAGCTTCGCCATGATCTCGCGCTCGCGCTGATCGAGCTTGATCGAAGCGAGCGCCCAGTCGATGAGTTCGTCCGTGACCGACACGTCGAGGCCGAAGGCCCTGGCGGCCTCGTTCACCGACGCGCGCTCCTCGGCCGCGACCTCTCCGTCGGCGCAGGCCACCTCGACGAGCATGCGCAGCAGGGAGACGCGCAGCTCGCGAATCTCGATCTTGCTGACGATGTCGGTGAGGCGGCCAGGCTTCTGGAACTCCCCCTCGATGAGCGCGGCGACCTCCTCATCGCGGGGCGACAGGCCCATGCCCAGCACCACCTCGTCGAGCTGCTGGCGCTCGTCCTCGGTGATGCGGCCATCGCTCGCCGCCACGTTGGCCATGGCCTGGACGAACGCCAGCAACTGCTCCTGAGGGTACTCGTCGCGCGTCATGTCGTCTCCGGGTTGTTCGGCCGACGCAGGATAAGGGGCACCCGAGGGGAACGAAAACGGTTTCGTCCCTTCTGGGATTGCAGCAGTGCGTCGCTCAACCGCCGTAGCAGTTCAGGGTCGAGCCACCACAGTAGCTGGTGCCCGAGTTGCTCCAGGAGCCCGCCGAGTTGGTGCAGATCTGGTTCTGTCGGCGCTCCAGGGTGGGCGTGCAGCATCCGACCTTGATGGTCCGCGTCTGGCCCGGGATGCACGAAGCCTGGGCGGACACCCCCTGAGGCTCCTCCGTCCGAGAAGTGTCCTCGTCAGGGCTCTCCACGCCACAGCCCACGGCTCCCATCAGACAGGTCGCCAGCAACAGCCCACGCGTCAGGGTCTTCATGTGTCGCTCCCGGTGGTCGGAATCCAAGCGGGGCGGGATGTTACCAAGGATTCCGGACCCAAGTAGGACTTCAATTATTTCTTGATTTACTAATTATACTGGCTCCTGACAGCATTCTCCCACGGGCCTTCGCGAGCTTCCTCGCGAGCCCCGTGGGAGACACCATGAAGAACGTGTCACGGACGAATGGGATGGGACGTGGGATGGCGACGCTCGCGGCCGTCGTGCTCGGGCTCGGCTGTGGAGGCGCTCCCGAGGAGCAGCCAGCGGATCCGGTCCCCGCGACCCAGCAGGCGCCGCTCACCGCTTCTGGCGACTTCGACGGCGACGGCACCGTCGACCAGCTCACCACCAGCCTGACGGGCATCTCCATCTTCCACCCGTCCAAGGGGACGACGAAGTTCTACGGCTTCAGCGGCAGCTTCGCCGTCAACAACACCTCCATGGACCTGGATGGGACCGCGGGCCTGGAGGTGGTGGTCGTCACTAGCGGCGGCATCAGCGTCATCACCGACAAGAAGGGGACGTCGCAGTTCTATTCCTTCTCCGGCAACTTCTCGATCGTGAACGTGAGCGACACGGACGGGTTGGCGGGCGCGGAGATCGTCACGGCCTCGCTTGGCGGCATCAGCGTCATCCGGCATCGCAGCGCGAGCAGCTATTTCTATCCGTTCTCCGGGACGTATCAGATCAACACCGTGGTCGACACGAACGGCGTCTCGGGCGCGGACATCGTCGTGGTGGCCAGGAACAGCAGCAGCCAGGGCATCGCCATCATCCACGACTCGAACCGCACCTCGCAGTACTACGCCTTCAGCACGAACTTCACCATCACCGCGGCGTGTGACTCGGACGGGGTCGCGGGCGCGGAGCTCTTCATCACGGCGTCCCCGAACAAATACATCCTCAAGGACCGGACCGGGCAGACGACGACCACGACCCAGACGGGCTGCTGAAGACAGACCTGGCCGCGCCTTCCCTTCCAGGAGGCGCGGTCATGGAGGGCGGCGCAACCCCCAACAGGTCCACGCGGCGGTCCATGGGGACGTGGCGCCGTGGCTCACGTGCCGCGCTCGAATTCGGAATAGACGGCGCGCAGATGGTCGACGAAGAGGCGGACGCGCCGTTCGTTGCGGTGCGCCGCGCGGTACAGCGCGTGGATGACGACGGGCTCCGACTCCCAGCCGGGCAGCAGGTGGCGGAGCCGCCGCTCCCGGAGGTCCTCGGCGACGAACCACTCCGGAAAGAGCGCGACACCCACCCCCTGCAACGCGAGGTCACGCAGGACGTTCCCCGCGTTGGACGAACACCGCACCTTCATCCGTACGTGGGCCGTCTCCGTGCCGTTGACGAGCTTCCAGGTCTCGGTCACCGCATCGCGGACGGGTGACACCGCCAGGTGCTCACCGAGCGACGCAGGCGTCTTCGGCTCGCCATGACGGCGCACGTACTGCGGCGAGGCGACGACGATGCGGCCCCAGCGCGAGAGCGGGTGCGCGATGATCTCCGTCGAGAGTGGCGGAAGCGCCGCGACCCGGATCGCGACGTCGATGTCCTCCAGCACGAGGTCCACGAGGCGGTCCTCGAAGCGGAGGTCGAACCGGAGGGCAGGATGCTTCGCGAGCAGCGTCGCGAACGGGGACGCACCGTTGCGAAAGCCGAGGGTCACGGGAAGGCTGATCCGCAATGTTCCCTCCAGCCCTCCGCTGCGTCCGACCGCCTGCGCCTCGTCGACCTCGCGCAGGATCCGGACGCAGCGTTGGTAGTACTCCTGCCCCGCCGTGGTCACCGTCATCCGGCGGGTCGTGCGTGCCACGAGCTGCGATCCGAGTTCGCGCTCGAGCGCCGAGATCTGACGGCTCACGGCGGCGACCGAAACATGCAGTTGCTTGCCCGCCGCCGACAGGCTGCCAGCTTCGACCACCCGAACAAACGTCGTCATTCTCGCGAAGAGATCCACTGGCGGGAGCTTCAGGGATTCTTGATCGGGATGCAAAGGTGCTTCACGCCCGTTCGGGCTACCGGGAAGACATCTTGAAGCGCACCGTCCGGGGATGAACTGGACGAACGCATACACAGGAAAGAGGGCCCTCGTCAGCGGCGCGGGCTCGGGCATCGGGGAGGCGGCCGCTGTCGCGCTGCGCGCGGCGGGGGCCACGGTCTACGGCCTGACGAGCAACCCGACGACCCTCGCGGCCGCGCGCGCGAAGCATCCGGAGATCCGCTGGCTCTCCGCCGATCTGGGCAAGCGCGCCGAGGTCGAACTCGCGGTCAAGAGCGCCACCGCCGAGGGTCGACTCGACCTCCTCGTGAACAACGCCGGCATCTACAAGTTCGCGAGCCTCGAAGCCTCCGAGGAGGCGATGGTGAGGAGCCAGTTCGACGTCAACGTCCTCGGCGCGATCTTCCTGACGCAGGCAGCGTTGCCGGCACTCCGCGCGAGCCGTGGAGCGATCGTGAACGTGAGTTCGACGTCGGCGCGGAAGGCGAGCCCCGGTCAGGTCGTCTACGCGGCGACGAAAGGCGCGCTCGAGTCATTCACGCGAGCGCTGGCTTCCGAGCTAGCGACGGATGGCATCCGCGTGAACGCCGTCGCGCCAGGACCGACGATGACGGGCGGGATCGCGAAGATCGACATGCCCCCGGAGGTGCGCGCGGCCGCGATGGAGCAGATGCCGAAGATGATCCCCCTCGGTCGGACCGGAACCGCCGAGGAGGTCGCGCACTGGATCCTGACGCTCGGTGATCCGGGGGTGACCTGGGTCACCGGTCAGATCGTCGGCGTCGACGGTGGAATGACAGCGGGCTGAACTGCTCGCGGGCGGGGGGGGGAGAGCCACGGGACCTTCCAGCCCGCCTGGGCTCAGCGGATCCCGACGAAGTCGACACCCGCCGAGGAGATCTGGTCGTTCCAGGGGCCTCCCGCGACGGAGTTGATGTCGCCCACGCTCTGGGTGGTGCCCAGGCACCTGCCCGTTCGCGAGGGATGTTCACAGAGGGTCGCGCGATAGGGGCCGAGGATCCTGACGGAGGACAGGATGTCATCGAAGCCCCGGTCGCCCAGGTATCCGACGCCCGACGTGAGGTGCAGGAGGTTGCCTTCGAACTGGCCGTGCTCGTAGAGGTACACCCCGTCCGCGGCGGAGTAGGCCTGGACGGCATACGTGTAGTCGCCCTGCGTGGCCTTGTAGCCCGTCCCGTAGTCCGAATACGCCCAATTGCTCAGGCCGCCGGGGGCCTTCTTCACCACCACGCTCCAGAGCTGGAAGGGGAAGCGTGAACTCACCCGCCCATGAAGCTGGAGGGCGCGGTCGCTCGGGCTGCCCGAGAGCGCTCCGAGCTGGGAGTTGACGAAGCCGCCCAGGAAGCCGTTGCTCACCGCGCTCGTCACCGTCCGCGAGGTGAAGGCGAGGTGCGTGTAGTCATCCATCGTGTCGGATTGGACGTAGCTTCCATCCGTGTGCATCCAACCCGCCCAGCTCCCCTTCAGGGCCAGGGCGTGCCAGGAGCGCCCCGGGGCGGCATTCTGGAGGAACGCGTTGATGCCATACCAGCGTGCCTGGGCGTCGCCGCCCAGGGTGTAGGAGATGTTCCTGAAGGCGGTGCCGAAATCGCCCGGCAGGATGCTGGCGGCGGGGAGCAGCCGGTAGTTGAGGGCCAGGATGGCGTCGATGAGCCCCGCTCCCGGGAAGTCCATCATCATCACCCCCGCGCGCTGGACGTTGCCGCCCACCAGGTGGTCGATGGCGAAGTCATTGACGCCCCGGATGGCCATTCCATCACCTCCGGCCACCATGTTGGGGAAGGCGGCCACGGAGGAGCCACTGAGGAAGTTCACAAACAGCGTGGGAGGCGCCCCCGCGTTCGTCCGCCCCAGGTGGTCCCGGACCTTGTCCCACTTGTTGTCGATGTCGAAGATCGTGGATACGGTCCAATCATCCTGGAGGTTCAGCGCGCCCCAGTTCACGCCGTAGGCTCCACCGCTGAAGTTGTCCAGGATGACAATCTTGCCGCGCACCTCTCCGAGCGTGGGCACATGGGTGCCTCGCCAGACATGGGGGCTGTAGGCGGGCTGGTTGCGATACCACTCGAAGGTCTGTTGGAAGCTCCGGCTGTTGCCCTCCGGGGTGTGCTCCTCCTTCACCCGCAGAGGATCGTTTCGCCGGGATGCTCGCGCAGGAACTGGGTGGTGGTCGTCAACACGTCGTCGAAGTTGGCGTTCAGGTAGACGACGCCGTGGTGGATGGCGAACCGGTCGCCGATGTGGCGACACCGGATGTCCAAGGCCCGCAGGCCCGCGTCGAGCTGGGCCCGCAGGCTCAGGGATTGGGTCTGGGTGAGGTCGCCACCCGTCGAGGTGAACGCCATGGAGTCATGGGTGCCCGGCAGCGACAGGGATGCGAGGCTCGCCGAGCCGGGCATCCAGCTCAACCAGTCGGGATGACTGGTTTCGATGCTGCCGGAGTGGTTGTAGTAGCGCCCACGGGCGGCGGCGGGGGTGGTCGCGAGCAGCGCGAGGAAGAGCACCGCCGCGGCGTTGCGCGGTCGGCGGGCAGGGAACGTCCGGTGGGACATGGGGCCTCGGGGGAGGAAGGTGATGCGTGGTGTGAACGCAACCACACGCGAAGTGTGCGCTGTTGACCGGGATGCTGTCTTCTTTTGAATCGCGGGGCGCTTCACCGCCCGTGCGACGTCGGGCCCTGATGGGATGGGCCCGGGGGAATCGCCATGCTCACTCGCCGGACGTTGATGACAGCCCTTGCCGCCGGTGGAGGGTTCGCCCTCCTGGGCAACAGCGCCGCCGCACCCAAGCCGACGCTCCAGAGCCGGAACGTGGTGTTGGTCCATGGGGCCTACGCGGACGGATCCTGCTGGAGCGAGGTCATCGCGAGGCTCCAGCGACAGGGGCTGCGCGCCACGGCGGTGCAGAACCCCCTGACGTCCCTGGCGGACGACGTGGCGGCGACCCGGCGCATCCTGGCCCTTCAGGAAGGGCCCACGGTGCTGGTGGGTCACTCCTGGGCGGGAACGGTCATCAGCGAGGCCGGCGTCGACCCGAAGGTGTCCGGGCTGGTCTACGTCGCCGCGCGCGCGCCCGATGCCGGCGAGGACTACGCGGCGCTCGCGAAGCGCTTTCCAACGCCTCCCGCGAACGCGGGCCTCGTCCATGCCGACGGCTTCGCCCAGCTGAGCGAGGAAGCCTTCCTGCGGGACTTCGCGAACGGTGTGGAGACGTCCAAGGCGCGCGTCCTCTACGCGGTCCAGGGGCGGATCTCCGACACGCTCTTTCAATCCAGGACGACGGCGGCGGCGTGGAAGACGAAGCCCTCCTGGTACGCGATTTCAAAGCAGGACCGGACCACGGCCCCGGAGCTCGAAAGGTTCCTCGCCCAGCGCATGAAGGCGACAGCGATTGAACTCGACTCCGGGCACCTTTCGCTGATCACCCACGCCGAGCAGATCTCCAACCTGATTTTGCAGGCCGCCCGCGCGAAGGCTGGATGAAGCCCGGCTCCCGCTCCTGGGAACCGGGCCCCTCTTCACGGGGAAGCTGTCACTGGAGCGCTTCGAGCAGGGCGGCCTGGAGCGCCTTCCGGTTCTCCGGGAAGTTCTGGCTGGGATAGGGCCGTGCTCCGCTGAGGATGGGCTCGTACTTCTGGTACATGGGGTCGGAGCGCGCGGGCTCCTGCGCGTAGAAGGCGCGGCTTGCCTGGAGCAGGTACCGGGGCCGGGTGCCCTCGGGGCCATCCTCGCTGAAGGCGATGAGGTTGCGCGTCTCCGGGGCCTGCATGAACTTCGTGAAGGTCCGGGCGTCCTCCGCGCACGTCCCGGTGCAGCTCGCGTTGAGCACCAGCGCATCCACGAAGACCGCGGGCGCCGAACCCGTGCCGAGCGGCACCGAGATGACCTCCGGCAGCGGCATGGAGGGCTGGGCCTGGAGGATGTAGAACAGGCGCTCGGTGTAGCCCATGAAGCCATTGGCCTGCTCCGCGGCGAAGGCCTCCTCCGCCACCGAATTGTCCGCGTAGGTGCCATCCAGGCACGGATTGACGCCCGCCTCCAGCGAGCAACTGTCGACGACCTCCGAGAAGGCCCCCAGGGTCGGTGAGTCCAGCGGCAGGGAGATGGCGCTGGAGATGGCGTCCCCCGGATGCGTGTCCGCCCAGCCGTCCAGGTACGCGGCGGGCAGCGTCCAGCTCCCGTCCAGGTTCGTCGCCAGCGGGCGCTTGCCGGGAGCCGCCTCACGGAGGATCCGCACGAGCGAGGCGCTGTCGGTGGCGGACCGGATGTTCGTGCTCCGCGAATAGACGACGTTGGTGCACAGGTAGGTGGGCACGCCGTAGCTCTGACCGGAGATGCGGACGGCCTCCTCGGCCGCCGGATGCGAGACGCCCGCCTCCAGCGTGACGGGCTGGATCCACCCCTTCGACACGAGCGAGCCCAGCAGCAGCGTGTCCACCTCCACCACCTGCGCGGCCCCCTCCCCCGCGCCGAGGAGCTGGTTCAGTGTTCCCCCCTCGTTCAGGTCATAGACATCCAGATTGGCGTCGAACACGACGTCCAGGTCGATGTCCGGATGGGTCCGCTCGAAGTCGGCCTCCAGCCGCTGTTCCAGACTGGCGAAGCGGTCCCCCGCGGAGTCGGGGATGTATGGAAACAGGACGGCCTTCAGCGGACGCCGGGGGGTGGGCTCGGGGTCGGGTGAGTCCGAGCAGGCGCTCAGGACCAGGACGACCGGGTAGATCAGGGTTCTCCAACTCATCGCGGGGGATCTCCTTCTGCATGGAAGAACGAGCGAGGGGCGACCCGTGGCGGGTGCCCATGGCTTGGACTTGCTGGGTGGCAATCCATAGCAGTTCGCGACTACCACGGGAGTCCATCAGATCTCGAAGCTGGTCTTCTTCCCCTTCTTGGCTCCCAGGGACACCGGCTCCTTCGGAGCCGGCAGGCCTCCGAAGCTCGCGCGACGCCTCAAACCCGGCTGCTCGGGCGGTGCGGTCACGTGCAGTCGAACGTCGCCGGGTGCTTGTGGCCAATCCATGTCCCGGGCCTCGGCGATGTCGGCGTTGTGGAGCTGTCGCAGCACCAGCGCCGCGGCCTTGCGGTTCACATCGACGGCAGGCAGGGCGTTGGCATTGCGAGCGAGGTACACCGCCAGCTTGACGGCCCAGGCCCCGCAACTGTCCTGGCTGCCCATCAGCGCGTCACCCACGTCGTCTTGATACTGGACGACGCATCGCTCGGCCTCGATCCCCGGAAACGGCAGCCGGAGAAGGCTGAGGTCTTCGACGGGCACGTCGTCGGGGTGGAGCGGGTCGATGTAGAGCAACCTCGCCCGGCGGCTCCCGAGGACGGGCGCGCTCAGCGTGATGTAGAGGAGCGCCCAGTGATTCACGCCCCGTTGAAGAGGCTGGATGATCGTGTTCGTGTTCGTGGTGATCGCAGCATGAACGGCCGTGGTGTAGGAGCTGCGGTCCATGTCCAACCACTGCGCCCTGCTGATCCCGGGGAGGACCGCGACGTTCGGCAGATCCTGGAGCAGATAGCGCTGGAGGTTGTAGATGTCGTCCTCCTCGTAATAGTACCCGGGCGCCTGGAGGTCCGGGGGACCCTGGGGCAGGGCCCCGAACGACCCCTGCGCCTCGAATTGCTTCTTCTTCGAGGCCAGCTCGTGCACCTCGTCCAGCTTCTTCCCCGACCCCTCGCCCGGCTTCTCCCCCGCACTCGCCCTGCCTGACGAGACGTCCTTCTTCTTTGGCAGCAAGTCGGGCGCCGGAAGCCGTTGCTCGGGGAACACGATCCTCGCCACCTTGCCCATGTTGCGCTGGGTCACCAACGGGATGTCCACGACCTGGGGAGGCGCCGCATGCCCACCGCCGAGGCCTCTGGGCTCCGAACCGCTGGGTCCGGTGCCGAAGGGTTCGACGCTGCCAGTCGCGGAAGCGCTGCCCGTCCTGAAGAGATCCGCGTTTCGCATCACCAGCCGATGCGCGATCATCGCCCGCCGCTGCTCCGTCTCACTGGCTGACAGGACGGTCAGATTGTAGGCGCTGCCTTTGCCCAACCCGAGGTGGGGGGTGAGAAAATGTTTGATGAAGAGGTTGACCGAAGCCCGGGTGCCACAGACCCGCATGACACCATGGACGAGGTCTCCACCCGTCGGGTGCTTGCTCGCGCTGTCGACCATGAACAGCAGCCCCCCGCCACTTCGGGCCTTCGCGGGGCGCACCAGGAAGTCTTGAAAGAAAGCCATGTAGTCGGCCTTCTCCCTCGACGTGTTGTTGGTCGTGTCGATGACGATGGCCCCCAGTTGCCGCGGGGCCTCGATGGGCGTGTCGGGGATGTTGATGGGGTTCGGCGCGCCGTCCAGGATCAGCATCCGGACGCCATCCTTCGAGGGTAGCCCTGCATAGAGCGCGTCGTGGTCGAGCTCGAAGTACGGCGCCCAGGTGTTGAAGAGCTGCGTCTTCGCCACTTCGCTGCCGTTCAGGCTCCCCTTGCCGGCGAACAGCGCCTTTGAATAATGCATGCCATAGAACATGGCCATCCGGAGCGCGGCCATGCCGGAGAGCACGGAGAACTTCTTGACGGCGAGGCCGCCGCCCACCACGACCTCCTCGTCCCCGTCGCCCTTGGCGAGCTTCTTCTTGCCCGGTTCGTCCTCGTCTTCGTAGTCGGACTCCGACCCGTAACCCAGCTCCTCGTCGGGTTCGTCACGTCGCTTCTTCAAGGAACCCCTGGCCGGGGCGAGCGCGTCGTTGAGGACGTATTCGATGGTCGCGGGGACGGGCGGCAACGCGCATTCGGACGGGTGGCCGGCATGCGCCGCGACGCGCACCGCATGGTCGCCGGCCGTGGCCTTGGGGCTCGCCAGCGCGTAGGCGTGCAACATGGACATCAGCCGGTCGACTGCGTCGAGGGCCTCGTTGGTATATCCGTTCAACCGACCGATCGCGGCGTGCACGTTCTTCTGCGCCCGCATGTCGGTGATGAACTGATCGGTGAACCTGAGCGCCTCGACGATCGCTTCCGCGCCCCCTCTGGGCGGCAACAGTCCCGGGTCAAGCCGGATGCCGTTGGGGAGATCCGCGAGCGTCGGGAACACCGACCCGAACCCTTCGCGCGAGACGACCTCGATGCCGATGCCCATGGCGCGAATCAAGCGGGTGAGCACCGCGCCAAAGACACACTGGACGGCCCGCCATTGTCCCTGGTCCTTGGGAAAGGCCGGACTTGCCTCTCCGATGATGCAGAGCATTGGATAGCCGTGGATCAACCATCCCGGGCTCCGCTTGTCCTGATACGGGGTCCCTCCGCTGACCCGGAAGTTCTTGCCCTTGAAGGTCCTGAGCACCTCCGCGCAGACGGCACGCTTGGACAGGATCGCGACGTCACTGAGCGGGACCGGCAGGTCCGTGGTCCCGGCGGCGAAGAGTTCGCAGAGTCCGAAGATGTTGCTCACATCGGCGTGGTGGCGACCGCCCGCGCTCGAGGACTTATCGACCGTGCCCTTCATGTCCAGGATGAACCCGGGGCCCCCTGAACGCGGGTAGGACCGGGCCGGGAATGCCCGTCCCTTGGCCTTCCCTATCGAGAAGAACGTGAACGGCACCATTGAGTTGGAAGAGGCGGTCATGACCGCCAGCAACCATTCGAGATCGTATCGGATCCGAATGCTGCCGGTCTTCGGGTCCACTTCCACATGCCAGGTCATGGCGCGGAAGGATGCCACCGCAGGAGCCGCCAGGCCACGACCTGCCACGACGGGCCCGGGCCCCCGTGAAGGGTGCCCGGGCCCGCACGGCTCGCCATCAGGCGAACCGGATCGCGGTCACCGGAAGGAGTCGAGCGAGGGGCAGTAGGTGGCGTACCCGTGCCCGGTGAGGGCGCCGTCCTCGTAGACGCCGTTCACGTCGAAGGCCACGAAGTGCGACGCGGGCGGGGTGCCTGCCTTGGCGCAGGTGGGGCAGAGCGCGGCCGCCACCGGCGTGAAGGTGAGGCTCGTGCTGTGGAGGAAGTACGCCGTGGTGAGCGCTCCCTCGAAGTCGACCAGCGTCGCTCGCGGCTCGCCAGCCGCGGACCCTGACTCCGGCGTCGCGTCCACCGGCACCTTCACCGAGTAGACGTTGACGAGCTGCGGCGGGACCGACGAGTCCGGAGACGGGCACTCGCCCGGCGTGCCGTTGTTGAGTTCGATCCACAGCTCCCACGGCTCCCCGGGGGTCGAGGGCTCCTCGTAGCCGAAGAAGGCGTTGGTCATGACGCGCTGGTTGCCCTCCAGTTGCATCGTGACGGCGGTCTCCTGGCAGGTGCCCTCGCACTGGGTGAACGGGTCGGTGCCCGCGTCGGACGGGGAGCCCGCGTCCAGTTCGGTCCCCGCATCGCTTCCGGTGCCTGCGTCCTGCTCGGTGCCCGCATCGGGCATGGTGCCCGCATCTGTTTCGCTGCCCGCGTCGGGCGTGCTGCCTGCGTCCTGCTCGGTGCCCGCGTCGGGCGTGGTGCCTGCGTCCTGCTCGGTGCCTGCGTCCTGCTCGGTGCCTGCGTCGGGCGTGGTGCCTGCGTCCGTTTCGCTGCCTGCATCGGGCGTGGTGCCCGCGTCCGTTTCGCTACCTGCATCGAACGCGGAGCCAGCATCCAGCTCACTTCCTGCGTCCGACACAGACCCAGCGTCCAGCTCACTGCCTGCGTCGGTCGGGGTGCCTGCGTCCGTTTCGCTCCCCGCGTCGGACGCTGTGCCTGCGTCGGATTCGGTGCCTGAGTCGAGCGTGGTGCCCGCATCGGAGCCTGTACCTGCGTCAAACCCGGTACCCGCATCAACGCCTGCGTCCGGCGTCGGAGCGTCGTCGTCCGAACCACAACCAGAGAGGGCGGGAACGGTCGCGAGGGAGACAACCCACAAGGAGAGAATCGAGCGTCGCAAGTTCATCCCAGGGATTGTCACGGGTTCTCCGCGGAGATGCGAGCGGAACCGCCCCCCTGCTTCACGGACGAGGCTTATTCACATGGCGTCTCAGATGCCACAGCCGCCGTATGGGACCTTCGCGCCTGGTGGAACCATCCCTCCCTCCAGTGCAAGCGCTCAAGACAAGCACGCACTCCACGTTGACTCAGCCCCCATGGGGTCTCTCCAACGTGCAAGGACGTGTCATGTCACATCGCAATCCCAAGCGTCTGCTGTCCTCCCGACCCGTCCATCAGGCCCTGCTGTGCCTGGGACTGCTGGGCTTCTGTGTGCCCGCCTGGGCCACGACTCCCCCCACCTTCGCCTCTCCGGTGGATTCCCAGACCGGCAAGGGTCCCCGCCATGTGGCGATCGTCGACCTCAACAAGGACGGCCTCCCGGATGTCGTCACCGCCAGCGAGGCCGACCACACCCTCTCCGTCCTGCTCGGCACCAAGACGGGGAAGCTCTCTGAACCGAAGACCGTGACCCTGCCCGCGGGGCTCACCACCCCCACCGGCGTCGCCGCTGGCGTGGACTTCAACCTGGATGGCCACCTGGACATCGCCGTCGTGGGCAACGACATCCTCGCGGCGTACTCCGGCGATGGAAAGGGCGGCTTCCTGTCGAAGGATCCCCTGCTCACCAGCATCTTCAGTCCCAGCGTGGACCTGCGTGAGCTGATCATCGTGGAGCTGGACGAGTCCCACACTCCCGACTTCGCCAGCATCATGGGCAAGGGCCCAGGCGACTTCATGACGCTCCTCCCCCTTGCCAATGGCGAGACCCGGCTGTTCAACGACACGAAGGGCTCGCCGGTGGGAATCGCGGGAGGTGAAATCACCGGCGACGGTCACGACGACATCGTGACCGTGGACGCGAATGGCATCGTCACCCTGCTCTCCGGCAAGGGGGATGGCACCTACTACCCAATCGAAGACAAGAAGTACCCGACGCACGACAATGCCAGCCGCATTGCCCTGGGAGACGTCACCGGCGACGGCAAGCCCGACGCCGTGGTGGCGGGTGATGGCTTCGTGTCCGTCCTCGCGGGTGACGGCAATGGCAACTTCGGCACGGCCAGCAACTCCGACACCGAGGTCAACGCCAAGGCCCTCGTGCTCGCGGATTTCAGTGGAGATGGCGTGCTCGACGTGGCCGTGGCCTCCGGTACCGGGCCGGACGTCACCGTGCTCGTCAACCAGGGCGAGGGCGCCTTCGCTGAACCCACCGTCATCGCCACCCAGGGCAATGCCTCCGCGCTCGCCGCCGGGGACTTCAATGAGGACGGCAAGCCGGACCTCGTCGTGCTCAAGGAGCAGGCCCACGTCGCCGCCGTGTTCCTCAACACGACCGGCAATCCGGAGCCCGACCCCGAAGCGGACGCTTCCGTGAAGCTCATCACCCGGCGCGTCCTGGGCGTCCGCGACCCGTACATCCTCTATGAGGTCCGCGTGACGAACAATGGCCCCGCGAAGCTCGACTCCGCCACCGTCACCGCGTCGATGCCCCAGTTGACCCCGACGGAGGGGGACTGCACGAAGGTCAAAGGAAGCGCCACCTGCGAGTTCACGGACGTCGCCCCGGGAACCATGCAGAGCCGGTCCTTCCGCATTCCCCTGAAGCAATTCCGCTCCGGTCGCCTCTACAGCATCGCGGTGTCACTGTCGGACAGCGACCCGGAGGATCCAGACGTGTCCAACAACCAGTCCACGCGTCAATGCATCGCGCTGGTCGGGCTCATCGCCTACTGCTACTGAGGTCCCGTTGGGCGCCGGTCTTCGGGCCGGCGTCCAGCACCACCCCTGTACGCGCACCGTGAAGCAGTGGCCAGGCATGCCGACACAGGCCGCTGGGACGCGGCCTATTTCCTTGGCAGCCGGACCTTGGGATTGGGAGCAACGGTGGGCGGAGCCTTTGCCTTGAAGGCGCCACCGGCCTCGGTCTTCATCGCGGGCCCTGACGCGCTTCCCATCTGGGACCGGGGTGACGCTGTCGTCGGCTGCTGGGTGGGCGCGACGGGCCGGGTCGTGGCCGGCTTGCGCTCCGGCGTCCGTTTCGTCTGCGGGGACATCGTCTTCACGGGCAGCCTCCTTCGACATCCATCGTGACTGTCATGAGCGGGGTCCTGGAATCCGACCGGCGGGGATCCCCTCCAGTTTGAGGGGCAGGCCGGGCGGCACAGGGGCTTCCAGTTCCACCAGTCCTCCGGGGCCGGTGACGTGCACGACCGTTCCCACTTCCAGTCGACATCCCACCGCCGGACGTCCCGCCTGGTCCTGCGCCAGGAGTCGGCGCCGGTCATCGCTCACCACCACCGACGGCCGCCGCAGCGCGACCTGCGCCTGCGCGACGAGCACGCAGCGCTGGCCCTTCACGCTGGCCCGGACCTGGGCGCGGACGCGCGCCACTTCCGGTGTCGTGCCTTCGGGGGGCTTCGCCAGGAGCGTCGCCCTGGGGGAGGGAGCCGCCGGCAGCACCGCACCTTCCCAGAGGGCTTCGAAGCCGTCGTCCAGCCCCACCGCCGCCAGTGACAGCGGCACCCGCACCGGCTCCGCTCCCAGCCAGAGTTCATCCGGCGCGACGATGGCCACCTCCGGCTCCCACTGGAGCTCCGCGACGTGGCCCCAACGCTCCGTCAGCACGTCCGCGAGCCACCCGGCTTCTTCCGGCGACATGCGGGCCAGCGCCGTTTCCAGATGCGCGGGATCCGCCAGTCTTTGGAGCGCTGCGGCACCGTCAATGAACCGGCCGTTCTCCAGCAGCCCATCGAGCTGACCCGGGAGGTGCTTCGCGAGCGAGCGCAGCAGGTGTCCCAATCGCTGTCGGGGAGGAAGGCCGCTCATCCCCGCCTCCGCCACAGCGAGCGACCCGTCATCCTTCGCAGCAGCCGCTGCTCGGCCTGCTGAAGGGCTTCGCGGTCCTCGCGTGTCACCCGCCGGCCATTCACGAAGAAGCCCCCCGGTCCCGCGTCTGTTTCAGGGTCCGGGAGCTCCGCCCACAAACGCTCCTCCTCCGGCAGCACTTCCCGAGACGCTGCTTCGCATCCGAGAGGTGGAACCAGCGCCTTCACTTCGATTCGCACCGGCTCTTGCGTGGGACGACCGGTGCTCCGGACCGGAGGCGGTGGAGACGTCCGTGAATCGTCCTGGGTAGAAGGTGGCGGAGAACGGGGCGCCTTTACTTCGGGCCTGGTTGGCCTTGGGTGATGCCGTGGATCACCTGTCAGGACCGGCGACGTGCGTTCGCGCAGGGCCCGCGGAACATCCGCTGCCGGTGCATGCGGTCTCCTGCGACGAGGCCGCGGCGGCGGGGACGGACTGGATTCGACCGGGGCGGCCAGCAGCGGCGCGTGGGAATGGGTATGGGTCACCCGGTGGCGACGCACGGTCTCTTCGGATGCGCGTGCGCGAAGGGGCTGGCTCGCTGTCTGTCTTTCGGGAACCGGGCTGGGAGGGCGCGGCACCCGGGTCCTTCGCGGCGTCGAGGCCTCCAACAAGGTGTCCCTGGCGCGAGGAACCTCCGTCGACCGTGCTTCAGGGCTTCCCAGTCTCGCTCGGGCAGGTGTGACGGATGGAACGTCCTGCTCGCGCGGTGGGGCGCGGGGCGGAGCGACTCCAGGCGATTCCGTGCTCACTTCGTGAACCGCTTCAACGGCGATGGCATCGCGGCCAGGTCCCTCGTTCGCTCCCTTGACGGCGGCCACGGTGCCACGCAGGGGCAGGGACGTCGGCGCTCCCGTCGGGGTCGACCCAGGACGAGGAACACGGCGACGCGGTGAGACAGGGGCGCTGTTCATTGACGGAGCACGGGCCTCGACAGGCAGCATTGGAACAGACGCCATCCCCGCGGCCGCACCGCGCGGTTCCTCCCACAGCGCCGACCTGGGGCCTGACGCCTGCGAGGGGACCTTCGTCGAGCGTCCGCCCTCCCCTCCCCGCCCCGGCGTCGTCGGGCCGGGCAAGGACGGCGGCAGGGGCGGATCCACCTTGAAGTCGCCGCCTTCTCCCCGCTCCAGCGGGTGGAGCACGCGATCCAGCTCCGTGAGGAGCGCGGCCACCGCGTAGACGTCGTCTCGCGGATCGCTCATGTCGGACCTCCCAGCCAGGTCTTCAGCACCGCCGTCGCGACCCGCAGCTCCGGATCGCGTAGCACCGTCTTCGTCACGCCGCCGTCCTGCACGGTGACGTTCACCGTCCCCGGATCCAGTTCGATGGGCAGCATCACCCCGGTGGCGAGACTCGGGCCTCCGAAGCCCTTGAAGTCGCGCCGCAGCGTCACGTCCCGCACCAGCGCGTTCGGCAGTTGCAGGTCGCGCAGGGTGATGACCACCACCTCCTCGTCATCCCCGCAGCACACCGGCGTGGGTGTCACCGTCTCCGGAGCCTCCTCCCGCGCCGCCGCGCCCGTGAGCACCGACACCGTGTCCACCTGGGCCACGCCCTGCCACCAGGTGCCTTCTTCGTCCGCCCCCCGCACCAGCAGCAGCTCACCCGGCCTCGCGACCGGAACAGGCTTCGTGGAACCCGAGGTGCTCGCCAGCGGCATTCCGTCCAGGAAAAGCCGCGTCGCGCCCACATCCACCGGCGGCAACAGCTTGAACGTCTGCCCGGGATACGGCGCGGCCACCGTCGGCGGCACCAAGCCCAGCGCATTGCCCCCCTGCCCCAACAGCAACGCCAGCCGGTTCCCCAGGGCGAGGGTCTCCTGCACGATACCGTCCGCCTGCGGGCCCGCGGCAGAGCGTCCCTCCAGCAGTTCCTGCGTGCCGAGCGACACCGCGCTCCCACTCACCGTCGCCCCCGTCATCACCAACCCGGACACGCCCGGCAGCTTCGCGTCCGTGGCGATGGAGACATTCAGCGGCGTGATGCGCAGCCGCTTGTCCCCGGGCGTGCCGCCCTTCACCTCCCAGCCGAGCACGGTCGCCAGCGTGGGCCGGTCGCCTCCCACGTGCGCCACGTGGCCCGTCTGCACCTTCGTCAGGTCCGCCGTCGGCGTCACCGACAACGCCGTCGCCTGCGTGGGCGTGTCCTTCACCACCGTCACCGCGCCCACCAGCGGAATCCCCGTGGACGTCCCCGCCAGGACCCGGCTCAGGCTGTCACAGAATGGCTTCAACACCTGACGCAGCAGCGGGGCCAGCGCGGCGCGGTTGCGCGCATCGAACCACCGCTGACGGAACACCCAGTGGAAGCGCAGGGACCACTCCAACGTCCGCAGCATCCGCAGCGAACCGTCCGGGTACGCGAGCCGCGCCGCCACCGCTTCGTCCATCCCCCTGCCCGCCTCCACGTCCAGCAGCGTCAGCTCCGTGGAGAGCTGCCCCGGCATCCCAGGGGAGTCCGCCCGGCGCAGCGTGACCTGGAGGTTCGCGAGCGCCGTCGTGGAGTGCGTGGCCGTGCGCGGGGGCTGGAGCGCGGTGGCGACCGTCCCGTAGTCCGTCGCCTGTCCCTGGAGCGAATCCGCCGCGCGCTGGAGCGCGTCCGTCAACGCCGCGTCCGCGCCCTGCTCCTCCACCGTGGCCTTCGCCTGGAGCAGCACGCTCCGGTCCGCCAGGCATTCATCCCTGCGGGTCGCGGCCCCCGTCGCCACCGGGTCGAAGGCGCTGGCAGGCGACGCGGTGCTCAGCCCTCCCAGCACGCTGCTCAATGGCACCGTCTCCGCCGTCGTCGTCAACTGGCCCCGGCGCGTGGCGCGCAGGCCGGTCCACGTCTTCATCTCCGCGGCGTCGCCTTCCGCGGCGGCGCGGCGCTGGTCCGTGCTGAAGAGCCCCGCGTCGATGGCCCCCGCCACCGTGCCGCTCGCGAGCAGCGGTCCAAAGTCATACGTGGGCACGCGCACCGCCACCTCGCCGCCGTGCTTCTCGTCACGGAACGCGAACAGCGTCACGCTGCCCGCGAGCATCGACGCCCCCGTGAGGTCTCCGTCTCCATCCGTGCTGATGGTCCCCACCGCGAACTCCAGCTCCTCCACGCCCGGCAACCGCTGCTCACTCCCCGCGAGCGACGCGGCGGCGAGCCCCGGCAATCCCTTTCCTCCCGGGGCACTCGGCAGGGCCGGCGACAGCGCGAGGCCCACCGCGCGACGGCGGGCCCGCTCGATGACGCTGAAGACAGGCAACAGCGCGCACACCGTCTGCACGTGCGGCGCGTCCTGATCCGCCGCGCCGTCCACCCGGTCCAGGAAGGCGTCCAACTGCTTCCAGGCCGCCTGCCAGCCATCCAGCTCCATGCTCAGGCGCTTCACCGCGCTCACGGACCGCTTCCTTTCTTGGGCGTGCCTGTCGCGTCGGGCGGGGCCGGCGTCGCCGTCACCGGAGGCGCCGGGCTGGGCGCGCGCTCCGACGGCCCAGGCCCGCCGAAGCCCATCGCCAGCGAACGTCCTCCCCTGCGCTGGGCCTGCTTCGTCGCGGCGATGCCCGCTTCGATGTTCGCGGACGTGGGCAACTGCCCCTTCGCCTGCTCCAACACCTCCACCAACGTGGAGCGTGCCCGGCGCGCACCTTCCACCAGTTCCTGGGGCGTGCGTCCCACCGCCTCCGCGAAGCCGGCCGGAGCCTTCTCCAATGCATCCACGAAGGCGTCTGCCTGTGTCTGGCTCGCGGTCTTGAGGTTGCCCCAGGCGTCCTTCACCTCGTTGCCGCTGGCCTCCAGCACCTGCACCACCTTGCTGCCCGCGAGCTGCTGCGCCGCGTCCTCCAGCGTAAGCGTCCCTTCGGCCAGCTCCATCGCCGCGGACAGGCCCAGCATCTCCCAGAGCAGCGCGGCCTTCGCCAGGTTGGGCCCCGACGCCAGCAGGCAGACGCCCCCGACGTAGCCGCCCGGAGGCCGGTTCTTCGCCTGGAGGAAGGCCTGTTTCAGCCCCGCCACCCCTCCGCGCGTGGACACTGGCAGCGCGTACATGCCCGCGGACTTCAGCGCGTCCAGCAGGTCCACCACGGCCTGCACCGCCTGCGCGAGCTTCAGCAGCACCTGCACCTTGTCCTGCATCGCGGCGGCCAGGCTCTTGATGAGCCCCGCGAGGTTGTCCACCGACAGCAGCAGCGACTTGAGCGCCTCCGGGAGGATGAGCAGCTTCTCCAGGTCCGGGAAGAGGTCGCGCATGCGCGCGGACTTCCAGTCCGGCTTCACCGACCGGCTCCGCACCCGGCTGCGGCGCGGATCCAACGCGCCCTTGGGGTACTTCTCGAAGGCCTTCTTGAAGGCGCTGATGTTGAACAGCTTGCCCATCAGGTACAGCGCCTGCCGGAGCGCATCCAGCGACGGCGCCGCCATCACGATGAACACCGCCTGCACCGGCGCGCCGTCCGTCACCACCGGGCGCGCGTCGTCCCCCGGGTCGTCGAAGGACGCGGTGAACCGGCCCGCCCAGCGCGAGAAGGCATCCGGCGTCACCGGCGGACGCTCCAGCGCGTACCCCGCCTTGAAGTCCTTCGGCAGGTCCGGGATGAAGCCCGTCTCCGCGAGGTTCGTCTCCGTGGGGCCGATGCCCGGCGCGTCCGCGTAGAGGTACGCGCCCGCGTTGAGCAGGTCGTCGATGATGTCCTTGAGCAGCGCGTACGCCGCCAGGATGAGCGCCCGGAACGGATCCAGCAGCCCCAGCAGGATGGCCGCCAGCGCCTTGAGCAGCGCCTGCACGAACTGGAGCACCGCGATGATGACCTGGAGCGGCGGCTTGACGATGCCGACCAGTTGCTCCAACCCCGGCGGCGCCACGAGCACCAATGGCCTCCACGAGGGTCCTCCGGACGCACCCGTGCCGGTGCCGTCGCCTCCCTCGGCCTCGTCCAGCGCCTTGGCCAGCTCCGCGCAGCACAGCTCCAGCGCGCCGTGGAGCTCAGCGAAAGCGGCGTCGGGGGTGTCGGCCACGCGCGTCCTCCCGGGTGTGTTGCTCCAACTCCAGCATCTTCTCCAGCCGCTCGGCGTCCTGCGCCACGCCCACCGCCGCCGCCTGGAGCAGCAGCGCCTTCACCTCCTCCAGTCGCTCGCGCAGCACCGTCGCATCCAGCGGACTCCAGCCGGGCTCCTTCATCGCGTCACCCCACCGGCATGCGCTTGACGAAGCCGAAGTAGGACCAGTCCAGCATCGGCGTCATCGCGGCCCACACGTCCAGCAGCGGCCCGTACGCGGCCACCGTCATCGGGTTCACCGCCTTGAGGATCTGCGCCAGCATCGTGAAGTGGATGGCCAGCCCGTCGCCCAGCACCATCGGCGACACGGCGGAGATGCCTCCCACCTGGCACATGCCCAGCATGGTGTTGATGGACACGTTGCCCATCAGCGCGTCGATGGAGATGGCGTTGAGCGACGGCCCCGGCATGTCCGGCATCGTCGCGGCGATCTTCACCGCCTTGCCCGCGGCGATCTGCGCGTTGCC
>SECN01000213.1 GCA_004173515.1 Myxococcaceae bacterium
CCCCAGGCCGTCGTGGCCCAGGCGCCCCCGCCCCCCGCTCAGATTGCCTGCGCGGAGAAGACGTCCGAGGGATGCGAGAAGCCGTGTGCCGCGGGCGACGGAGACGCGTGCAACACGCTGGGCGTCGCGTTCGCCGAGGGGCTCGGGGACCGCAAGAAGGAGGGTGTCCAGGCGCTGGCGGCCTTCGAGAAGGGCTGCACCGCGAAGAACGGGCGTGCCTGCGGGAACGCGGGCGCGATGTTGATCTCCGGCGGTCTGTCAGTGGACGAGGCGCGGGCGCTCGGGTTCTGGAAGGCGGGCTGCGAGCTGGGCCACGCGCGCGCCTGCAACGACGCCGGTGCCTTCCTCGACAACGGCCAGGGAACGGCGGAGGACCCGGTGGCGGCCGCGGCGCTGTTCCAGAAGGCCTGTGACGCGAAGTTCACGCTCGGCTGCAAGAACCTGGCAATCCTCCTCCACAAGGGGCGGGGCGTGGAGCGCGACGTGGCGCGCTCACTCGAACTTCACCGGCAGGCGTGTGACGCCGACGAGTGGGAGTCCTGCGACGACCTGGCGTTGGCGTATCGGGAGGGGGAGGGCGTGGAGAAGGACGACGCGAAGGCGGTGACGCTCTTCGAGAAGGCCTGCAAGGGCGAGCTGCCCATGGCCTGCACCAACCTCGCGGGGATGCTGAGCCATGGCCGTGGCATCGAGAAGGACCCGGTGCGAGAACGGGCGCTGCTCGAGGGGGCGTGCGGCAAGGACTTCGCCAGGGCCTGCGATGAGCTGGGCGTGCTCGCGATGATGGGCAAAGGCCCCGACCGTGACGAGGCGCGCGCGGTGACGTTGTTCCAGAAGGCCTGCGACGGCGGCAGGCTGAACGGCTGTGCCAACCTGGGCGTCTGCTACCGCGACGGCAAGGGCGTGGAGAAGGACCCGGCCCGGACCCTCGCCGCCTTCACCAGGGGCTGCGAGGGCCAGCACGAGAAGAGCTGCGCGCTGCTGGGGTTGCAGCTCGTCCGCACCGACCCGGAGCGCGCGCGGCCGCTGCTCAAGGAGGCCTGCGAGGCCCGCTACGAAGGCACCTGTGCCGCGCTCAAGCGATTGGGCAAGGCCAAGGTCAAGAGGGTGGTGTCCACGAAGCGCGGGAAGTGAAGGCCCCCGGGGCGCACTCGATGCGGGTGCGCCCCCGACGGCTGCATCGCGGGGGCCGGGGGCGACGGTGGACCGCGCCCCGCACGGGAGCGCTGGTTCCTGACCCCTGACGGTTCGTGTTCAGGCGGAAGACGTGGGGTTGCATGAAAAGCACGACCGTTCTATAAAGAGGGCATGCGCAAGGGCGAGCTCACCCATCAGACCATCCTGGAGACGGCCGTCCGGCTGGCGAGCCGGGTGGGGCTGCAGGGGCTGAGCATCGGGGGGCTGGCGGAGGAGCTGGGCCTCTCCAAGAGCGGCCTGTTCGCGCACTTCAAGTCCAAGGCGGAGCTGCAGGTGCAGGTCCTGGAGGCGGCCTCCGTGGTCTTCTCCGAACGCGTCGTCCGCCCGGCGCTGCTCAAGGCCCGAGGCGAGCCCCGGGTGCGGGCGCTCTTCGACGGCTGGCTCACGTGGGACCGGGACGCGCTGCTCGAGGGCGGCTGCATCTTCGTGGCGGCGGCGGCGGAGCTGGACGACGCGCCCGGGCCCGCGCGCGACACGCTGGTGCAGGGGCAGCGGGACTGGCTGGACTGCCTGGCCCAGGCCGCGCGCATCGCCGTGGCGGAAGGGCACTTCCAGAAGGCGCTGGACGTGGAGCAGTTCGCCCATGATCAGTACGCGGTGATGCTGGGCTTCCACCACGCGAAGCGGCTGATGCGCGACCCCCAGGCCGAAACGCGGGCCCGCCGCGCCTTCGACGCGCTCGTCTCCGCCGCGCGCACCCCGACTTCCTGACCCTGTCGTCGCCGTGTCCTTCGAGGAGGACCTCATCATGGCAGAAAATAGCACGAACGTTCGGACTGAAATGGCGCTGTGGGGTGTACGGGCCGTGTCGCGGAGCCTGGGGGCGGTGGCGCCCGGGTTGGCGGCGGCGTGGTCGGAGCGGCTGTTCCTGACGCCGCGGCGTCCCCGGCGCTCGCGCACGGCGGAGGCGGTGCTGGCGCGCGGGCAGCCTCGGATGTTGAGGGTGGAGGGGGAGAAGGTGGCGGTGTGGAGCTGGGGCGAGGGGCCCCGGGTGCTGCTGGTGCATGGGTGGAGCGGCTACGGCGGGCAGCTCACGGCCTTCGTGCAGCCCCTGGTGGACGCGGGCTTCTCGGTGGTGACGTACGACGCGCCGGGGCACGGGGCGTCCGCCGGGCGCACCAGTTCGCTGCCGGAGCTGGCGGGGATGGTGGCCGCGGTAGGACAGGCGACGGGCGGACCGTACGCGGTGGTGGCGCACTCGCTCGGCGCGGCGGCCACGGCGGTGGCGCTGCGGGACGGGATGAAGGTGGAGCGCGCGGTCTTCATCGCGCCGCCAGCGGATCCCGTGGCGGCCATCCGGGCCTTCGCGGACACGCTGGGGTTGTCGCAGGAGGCGTGGCGGCGGATGACGGCGCGCATCGAAGCGCGCTTCGACATGCGCCTGGAGGACCTGGCGCTGCCCGCCTTCGCGCCCAGGCTGGACGTGCCGCTGCGCATCTTCCACGACCAGGGGGACCGCGAGGTGCCCCTGCGAGCGGGCGAAGCGGTGGCGCGCGCGTGGCCTGGCGCGAAGCTCACGCGCACGCAAGGGTTGGGGCACTTCCGCATCCTGTATGCGCCGGAGGTGCTGTCGCCCGCGGTGGACTTCCTGGTGGAAGGCCGCCCGAGCAACGCCTGGCCCGGGCCCGAGCTGCTGGCGTCGGTGGCGTCCGCGCGAGGGGCGGCCTCGGGCGGGGTGCACGGGCGCTGAGCCGCCGGAAGAAGTCCGGGGGGATTCAATGCCAGACAGGGAGCAGCCCTGGAGGCAGGGGGTGGTCCTGACGGCGGGCGTTTCTGCTATGCCGTGGCCAAACGCCTCGGTGGACTGCGTGAGGCTGCTGCTCCCTGCATGACATGACCGACACACCTCCTCGCCGACCGCGATGCGCCCGCCAGTTCTTTCGTGCCTGCCTGGTGATGGGTGTGTGGCTGCTGGGGGCGACGGCCTGCGGCCCGAAGGAGGGGGCGGGGCTCGAGCGCGTGCGGCGCGAGGGCGTGCTCCGCTGGGGCGCGGATGCGCAGGGCGGAGAGCCCTACGTGATGGAGGACCCCGAGCACCCCGGCAGGTACCGGGGCTTCGAGGTGGAGCTCGCGGACGCCCTGGGCCGCGAGTTGGGCGTGCGCGCCGAGTGCGTCCAGAACGACTGGTCCAGCCTCATCCCCTCGCTGGAGCGGGGCGGCTCCTTCGACGTGGCGATGAACGGCATGGAGATCCTCCCCTCGCGCGCGATGCGGGTGCTCTTCACGCGCCCCTACTACCTCTTCCACCTCCGGTTGATGGCACGGCAGGACGACACCTCCCTCACCGGTCTGGAGTCGCTGCGCGGGCGCCGCGTGGGCACGCTCGCCAACTCCCAGGCATGGGCGCTGCTGCACGGCAGCGGGGCGCAGGCCATTCCCTACGAGGGCGTCCAGGAGCCGTACATCGACCTGGAGCAGGGCCGGCTGGACGCCGTGCTGATGGACGACATCATCGCGCAGCGCTACGGCATGCCCCGCCCCGGCCTGCGCGTCGTCGGTGACGTGGGCGAGGGCTACTACGCCATCGCCGTGAGGCCTGGAGAGGAGGACCTGCGCCAGGCGCTCGATGACGCGCTGGATCGCATCGCGCGCTCCGGGGAGCTGCGGGCCATCTTCCGCCGCTGGGACGTCGACAACGCCGCCGAGCAGCGCATGGTGGAGTGGACCCAGGCGCAGACGCGCGAGGTGCTGTCCCATACGAGCACGTCGCGCCTGGACTGGAACCAGGTGCGGCTCTTCCTCCAGGCGTCGCTGGTGACGCTGGGGGTGTCGGTGGGGGCCATGCTCCTGGCCATCCCGCTGGGCCTGATGCTGGCGCTGGGGCGGTTGCATGGGCCGAAGTGGGTGGGCGCGCTCGCCAGCGTCTACGTGGAGCTGCTCCGGGGCACGCCGGTCATCCTGCAGCTCTACGTCCTCTATTACGGGCTTGCGGGGGTGCTGCGGCTGGGCCCGCTGAGCGCGGCCATCCTGGGACTGGGGCTCAACTACGCGGCCTACGAGGCGGAGGTGTATCGCGCGGGCATGCTCGCGGTGCCCAAGGGGCAGCTCGAGGCGGCGCTGGCCCTGGGCATGCCCACGCGGCTCGCGCTCAGGCGGGTGGTGATTCCCCAGGCGTTCCGCGTGGCGCTGCCCGGCGTCACCAACGACTTCATCGCCTTGCTCAAGGACAGCTCATTGGTGTCGGTCATCTCCGTGGTGGAGCTGACCAAGCGCATGACCATCACCGCGGTGGACGTGCGCAGTTGGTTGTTGCCAGGAGCCCTGTGCGCGGTGCTGTATCTGGCGATGAGCCATCCCTTGTCCCGCCTCGCGCGAGCGCTCGAGGCGAAGCTGGAGCGGGCATGATCGAGGTCCGAGGACTGACCAAGCTTTACGCGGGCCGCACGGTGCTGGATGGCATCAACGCCACCTTCGCCAGGGGCGAGGTGGTGGCTTTGGTGGGGCCCTCGGGCGGCGGCAAGAGCACGCTGCTGCGCTGCCTCAACGGGCTGGAGTGCTTCGAGGGGGGCTCGGTGCGCGTGGGGGACTGCGCGCTCGAGCCCGGGCAGGGGAGGGTGCGGGCCTCGCGGCTGTGGGACATCCGGCGGCGGGTGGGCTTCGTGTTCCAGCAGTGGCACCTGTTCGCGCACCGCACGGCGCTGGGCAACGTCATCGAAGCGCCGGTCCATGTGAAGGGGCAGGGCGTGAAGGAGGCGACGCAGCGGGCCCGGGCGCTGCTGGCGAAGGTGGGCATGGCGGACCGCGAGGGCGCGTACCCCTCGGAGCTGTCCGGAGGCGAGCAGCAGCGGGTGGCCATTGCCCGGGCCCTGGCGATGGAGCCCGAGGCGCTGCTGATGGACGAGCCCACGAGCGCGTTGGATCCGGAGCGGGTGGGGGCCCTGGTGTCCCTGCTGGAGCGGCTGCGCGACGAGGGCCTGACGCTGGTGACGGTGACGCACGAGATGCGCTTCGCGCAGGCGCTGGCCTCCCGGGTGTTGGTGCTGCACGGCGGGCGCATCATCGAGGAGGGGACGCCGGACCAGGTGCTGGCCCACCCCCAGCAGGAGCGGACCCGCGCCTTCCTGGGCCTGGGGCGCGCGCCCGCGAGCTGAACCTCCGGATGTCGACGTCACGGGAACGACACGGTCCCCGCCAGCGCCGTGACACAGGTTCGTGATACGCGGGGTGTCTCACCCGGAGACTCCCCCATGCAATTGCGTGCCCTTGCCTTGACCTGCCTCGCCGCGCTCGCGGCCTGTGACAACGCCCCCTCCGAGCCCACGGAAGAACTGGGCGTCAGCACCGCCGAGGCGACAGCGGTGACCCGCCTCTACGCTTCGGTGGGCGACAACGAGCTCAGCTTCGAGACGCTCGGCACCTTCGAGCAGCGTGACGGTGTCCGCGCCCTCATCCTCCGCGCCACCGCGAACCGCTACATCTCGGACGTCCTCAGCTTCGTCCCGGACGACGCCTTCGGGGACGCGCACATCATCAGCGAGCGTCGGCTGGAGATCGTCCTCCACGAGGGCTACGAGCTCAACACGGTGCTCTCCGGTCTGCCGCTCTTCGTCCGCGTCGGCACCCATACCGGCACGCCGCGCTCGTACACCGCGCGCATCGTGGTCGCCCCGCGGTTCTACGACTTCCGAGGCTCCTCGGGCATCTGGATCGGCGAGGCGGTGAACCCCATCTACGTCGTCCAGGGCAACACCAACCTGCTCTACCGTGGCCGCGCCTCGGTGTCCGGATACACCGACTGGCTCCAGGTCACGGCGACCGACGGCATCCCGCAGGTCTACGGCCGTCCCAACTACCGCCTCGACTGGACGTACCCGTCGCTGCACCAGGCCATCGATCCGCACACGGACCCGCTCGCCTTCAGCGCTGGCGGCGACAACGGTCCGACGATGCAGAAGACGGCGCGTCTGGTGGCGCGCGTGACGGAGCTCGCGCTCACCGCTGGCGATGCCTACGACGTCTGGCCCAGCCCGGACTGCGACCCGGCCGTCCAAGCCTGCTATCAATCGCAGCCTGCGGGCACGACGGACTTCGGCCAGTGCGGCACCTACCGCCAGGTCCTGCGCTGCACGTACTAGCGCACCCGTGAGGTGTGTCCCCAGCGCGTCATGCCGCGCTGGGGGTATGCCGTGGCTACAGCACTTCTTCGAGGGCGCCCTTCCAGCTGTAGTTTCCTGGCTCCTTGCCTGCGATGGAACTCTTCGCCGGATCGATGTGGATGGTCAGCACGCCCTTGTCGAGCGAGACCTTGGTTCCGTCCGTCGACAGCCGGCAGACCGTCTGGGTGAGTGCCTCCTTCACCGCCGCCTTGCCATCCTCGGTGCCGCAGACCGCGACCAGGGTGCCCACGGCCTCCTGGCATGCGCTCTGGGTCCGGTCCTTCATCGGGTCGAAGGCGGGGTAGCTCGTCTTGTCATAGCTGCTCTTCAAGGCCCCACCACAGGCCTTGTTGACCGCCGCCTCCTTCTCCTTCAGCGCCTTGTCGTAGACGACCCAACCGTTCTTCTGGGCCACGGTGAGCCGGGCGGGCTTCGAGGAGGATTCGTCAGCGATGGCGAGTGAGGCGAACAGGCAGAGACACACGGACGGAATCCGGAACATGAAGGCTCCTGGCGGAAGCGGGTCGCGGCAGCGCGGACCGCTGTTCCTCCAGGGACGGACCCCCGGGAATACTTTTGCATTCTTCATGACGTGGAGTGCCCTGAATCGAAGACACCTCCATCGTCAGGAGGGTGGGTATCCCGTGGTGCTCGAGGCGACTGAGGGTCTGCGCGCCGAGGCCTTCGCCGGCTCTCCGATCGAAGCCGCGTTCAAGAAGCACACGGCGGATCCCAAGGCGTTCGAGGCCTGCGTCGAGCGCTTGGGGGCGCTGGCCCGTGAGAGGGAGCGAGCAGGCGGACTTTCCTCCTGGGCCAACGCCCGCCGCGGCGGGTATGCTCCACGGTCGATGGCGAGCATTGGACACGTAGCAATCGGTATTGCCGCGGCGAGGGCCTGGGTCGGAAACGATGCGTCGCGTGGAAGGCTGGTGCGCGCGATGCTCGCCTTCTCGGCGCTGTCGCTGCTGCCGGACGCGGATGTCATCGCCTTCGCGTTTGGCATCCCGTACGAGGCACCCTGGGGGCATCGCGGCGCGTCGCACTCGTTCGTCTTCGCGCTGTGGCTCACCGCGGTCATCGTGGCCATCGCCCGGCGCGCGGGTGCACCGCCCCTGCGCACCTTCGTCTGCGTCGCGCTCGTTGCCCTGAGCCACGGGCTGCTGGACACGCTGACGGACGGCGGGCTGGGGTGCGCGCTGCTCTGGCCGTTCTCGAATGCGCGCCTCTTCGCGCCGCTCACCCCCATTCCGGTCGCGCCCATCGGGCTGTACATGTTCTCCGGGCGCGGACTCTACGTGGTGATGGTCGAGTTGCTGCTCTTCGCGCCGTTCTTCCTCTACGCGACGTTCCCGAGGAAGAAGCACCCGGTCGAAAGCACCCGCTAGGCATGGCCTCCGTGTTCGCCCATGCGGCCTGGACGGCGCTCGTCGTCCGGGCGCGGCCCGGAGCGGTGCCCGCGCGACGTGTGCTGATCGCGGCGGTGTTCTGCGCCTGTGTGCCGGACCTGGACTTCATGCTGGCGCCTTTCAGCCAGGCTCCGGGCGACCTCTTCGCGCACCGGGGGCTCTTGCATTCGCCGCTGTTCCTGCTGCTGCTCGCCGTCGTGGGCGCGGCGCTGGTGACGCCACCGGTGGAGTGGCGCCGGAGCCTTCCGCGTCATGTGCTCGTGCTGTGGCTCGCGGGCTTCGGTCATGTGCTGTTGGATCTGCTCACCTGGGGCGGGCCGGGCGCGGCGCTCCTCGCTCCGTTCTCCGAGCAGCGCTTCCTGCTGCCGCGTCCGCTGCGGCTCGTTCCCGTCGTCCCGGTGGGGATGGACGAGTGGTTGGGGCGGCTGGGTGTGCAGGTGCTCGCCATCGAGGCGCTCTTCATCCTCCTGCCGACGCTGCTCCTGGTGCGTGGCGCCGCGCTGACCCCCGGCCCCTCCGCGCGCAAGAAGTGGGGCGTCCTCTTCGGTACGTGGGCGGTGCTGGCGGCGGCCCTCCGGGTGTTCGGGCCCACGGGCTTCTCGCTTCCACCGGAGCGGGCGGTCTCCAGCATGCCGTCGAATCCGGACGAGCGGCCCGAGGCGCTTCCGGGCGCCGCGCTCGTCACCCGGTTCGACGCGCTCCAGGCGCGCGGGCTGTTCAACCGCCCGCTCCTCCCGGCCCAGGTGCCGTGGTCCTCCGAGTTCTATCCGTTCTGGTTCGGAGGGCAGGCCGGGCGCTGGAGGGATCCCGTGCCGACGCTGGTCGGCAGGACGCTGTTCGGCGCGGAGCCGCCTTCCGCCCCAATCCCCTCGGACGGGCTCTTCGCGCTGTCTCCCACGGAGAAGTACGACCTGGCCTCCGGGGACGCGGGTTTCCACGTGACGAACGCGGTGCTCGCGGAGACGCACAACCGCCGGCCCCGTCCGCGATTCTGGTTCGGTCTCTGCAATGGCGCGGCGGCGGCGGCGCTCGCGGTCGGAGAGCCGTTCCGGACGGTCGATGTCGTGGCCCGCGATGGACGTCGGATCCGGTTCCATCCCAACGACGTGAAGGCGCTGCTCGCGGCCGCGTACTACCAGCCAGCGGAGATCCACACGCTCAGCGACCTCTGCCGGGAGTCGGGCTTCGATGTGGGCGCGCGTTGCAGCGTCCACCCCGCGGCCTTCGCGCTGGCCGTGTTGAATCGCCTGGGCATCAGCGGGCAGTCCTTCCTGGTGGAGATCCATCCCACGGTGCAGGCGCAGTACTACGCGGTCGCCGGGGCGACGGTGCGGCTGACGCGCGAGCCGTATCCGCCGTCCGGTGAGCCCCTGGAGTCCGGCCTCGCGGACCGGGTGGCGAAGCTGGTGGACGTCGACATCGAGCTGCGGCTCAGCTCCACGATGCTTCCCGCCAGGGTGGCGGACGTCCTCGATTCGGAGTGGGCCGAAGGCAGCGGGTACGAGAAGGTTGGCGCCAGGACCGTCGTGCTGCACTACCCGCTGACGCTGGCGCTGGACGCCTCCGGAGAAATCATCGGCGGGCGCTACACCGGAGACCCGGCGGACGGGCCGGACCAGCTCGGGGTCAGCAGCGTCATGCCCGCGCTGCGTGCGGATGGCACCGTCGAGTCGTTCCCCGCGCTGCGCTGGCAGCCCATCGATGCGCTCGCGCGTGCCAGCATGAGCACGGATCCGCTGCCCCCCACCGTGGACGCCAAGGTGTTCGAAGCCGGTCCCTGAAACCCTGTCCCCGGCGTGGACGCGCGTGGATGCTGGGCTCAGGGGGTGTCGCACGCGTGATACATTTCTCACCGCCGCTTCCGCGCGAGGCCGTCACCATGTCCAGCCCCTGGTTCAACGTCCCCTTTCTTCATTGCCGCATGCGCTTCGACGTCGCGCACGCGTGGCGCAGGTCGGACCCCAAGGAGGGCCCCAAGGCGAACGTCTGGCATCACAGCGCGAACTACACCGTCGCCGCCACGTTCCGGCTCCAGCTCAGAAAGGACGACTGGATGCGCCCCACGTTCCACCACCCCAAGGTCACCTTCCGCGTCACGGGGTGGGCCGA
This sequence comes from Myxococcaceae bacterium, assembly GCA_004173515.1. Classification (GTDB taxonomy): domain Bacteria; phylum Myxococcota; class Myxococcia; order Myxococcales; family Myxococcaceae; genus Corallococcus. The sequence continues at coordinate 9,809 of SECN01000213.1, forward strand.
GTGGGGGATGAGCGAGGGCAATCAGGGCCCCCTGTGGTCGCGAGGCCGCCGCACCTTCTCCGGGAGCACCGGGGTGGGCCCCGCCACCTTGACGCTCTATGTCGACGAGGGCCATGTCGCCAGCCTCAGCGTCGGAGAGCTCATCAACGGCAGCAGCGGCCTGCCCCTCAAGTACACTGAGCAGAACTGGCTCGGCGGCGCGGGAGGCAAGGCCTCGAAGGAGGAGGGCGTCATCGGACTGCTGCTGCAACAACCCTTCCCGACAGAGCCGGGCCCGGTGCGGCTCGCGGCGAAGCCCAAGCACCTCTCGTTGAGCACGCCGTTCTGTCTTGGCGTCTCGGCCTGCGAGGAGCCGGTGGTCTCCGGCTCCATCCGCCTGACGCCCGGCCTGCCCACCTTCCGCATCGTGGACGACACGGTGGACCAGAACCCCATTCCCCACTGCCGGCTGCGCGTGCTGTGCCCGGACGGCGCGGAGCGCGAATGCGTCACGGATGAAGAGGGCGAGGTCTTCCTGCCGCGCACGGGCAAGGACGTCTACACGCTGTTGGAAGTGCTCCGCGGCGGCGCGCCCTTCAATCTGGCCGAGCAGGGGCCGTGGACCGTGGATGCCGGTCCCGACGTGGCCGCCTGAAACCCTCTTCTTCGAACGACGCCCATGCCCGATCTCGACACGCTGTTGAAGGACACCCTGCTGCTCACCGCGGCCCCCGGAGCGGCCTGCCAATCCTTCGAGGGGGGCGGGGGTGCCCAGGCACAGGGAGCCGCTGGCCCGAGCGCGGGCTCCGTCTGGAGCTGGAAGCACAACCTCCGCACCCCGGGCCGCGTGAGCAACGTCACCCACCGGCTGCGTGAGACGCCGTGGTTCCCCGCGCAGACGCTCACCGTGCTGGATGAACTCGTCTGGGACCCGATTGAAATCACCTGCCAGGGCACGGCGCTGAAGCTGGAGCTGGACCGTGAGTTCCTCCTGCGCCGCTATGAGACGCCCGGAGGCTCCATCACGAAGGGGACGCCGTTCTGGATCCCGACGGAGCTGGACCGCAGCCTGATGCTGGTGTTCGGCTTCCAGGTGAACCTGCGCGCCCCCGAAGGAACGCTCGCGCTGGAGCCCATCCCGCGCGACGTGCTGGGCCGCGACGACTTCATGCCCGGCAAGAAGCCCCCTGCCGCCTCCCCCAAGCCCATGAAGGTGAAGCGCACGGAGACGGGCACGCTCCAGTTGTCACCCCTGCGCGTGCTGGTCTGCGCGGAGTTCGTCTGCTGCAAGGAGCGCGGGGACTACACCCCCGGTGGGCTCGCCTCGACGTCGCGCTTCCGGCCGCACCTGATGTTCATGAGCAACCGCCCGCTGGAGCGGATGGCCGCGCGCATCCACATCCGCCGGCCCC
>SECN01000214.1 GCA_004173515.1 Myxococcaceae bacterium
GGCAGCGACGCGCGCATCTGCGCGACGAAGGAGAAGCCCGTCTGCTGCGTGGAGATGGCGCGCTCGTGGACGTAGTTCTTGCCGTCCACGTCCCACGTCATCGGGCGCCAGCGGTAGGGCGCCGCGTAGGGCCCCGCGCCCACGTCCTTGGACATGTCCAGCGCGGTGCCCTCGAAGTGGTCGCGCATGAGCGCCATGGCGTCCTGCACGGACACCTTCTTGTCCGGCTTCACCCACAGCGGCAGGCGCTTGTTCAGGTCCGCGCCGTCCGCGTACTCCAGGCCCAGCTTCAAGGACGGGGCCGCGCGGCGGAAGATGCTCCACACGCGCCCTTCGGCGAAGCGCTGCCCGCCGAAGTCCAGCGGGTGGTACGTGTCCGCGAAGCTGAAGTCCTTGTCGGCGCCCGTGTACCAGCCCTTGCCGCGCGCGAAGGTGATGACGTCCGGCGAGTACAGCGTGGTGGCCGAGTCGCTGAGCGGGAACTGGCGGATGCGCGACTGGTTGGCGTGCGCGGAGATGAAGCCGTCGGGGAGCTTCCGGGCCACCCACACCGCGCCCTTCTGGCCGGCGCCCTTGCCAATCATCTCCAGCAGCCACGCCTCCTTCGGGTCGGCGATGGAGAACGTCTCACCGGTGGAGGCGTAGCCGTATTCCGCGACCAGGTCCGTCATCACCTGGATGGCCTCGCGCGCCGTCTTCGAGCGCTCCAGCGCCACGTAGATGAGCGAGCCGTAGTCGATGAGGCCCGAGGGCCCCTCCAGCTCCTTGCGGCCCGTGAAGGTGGACTCGCTGATGGAGAGCTGGTGCTCGTTCATGTTGCCCACCACGGAGTACGTGACGGGCAGCTCCTTGATGCGGCCCAGGAACTTGCCGGTGTCCCACTCGACGATGTCGCGCTGCGCCCCGGCCGCGTGGCGGCGCGCGGGCGTGTGGTACAGCTCACCGTACAGCTCGTGCGAGTCCGCCGAGTAGGTGATGAACGTGGAGCCGTCCGTCGTGGCGCCCTTCGTCACCAGCATGCTGGTGCATGCGTCCGCGACGGGGGCGACCAGCACCGCCGTCAGCGGCAGCGCGGTGAACAGGGTCGATGAGAATCGGTTCATGGCGGCGCAATCTAGCAGGACTGCCGCCCGCTGCCCGCCCAGGCAGGTTGCCCGACCCCAAAGCGCCCAGGCCCTCGATGCCGGCAGGGCTCCGGGGAATCCAAGGGCCAGCCAGGGGCAGGAGGCTCGCCGCCCCGCGGCATGCACGCAGGCAATGGGCGCCGAGCGCCGGGCTACTTCCCCCCGCCTCCCGCCGCATGGCACCCACGGGAGGGGGACGCTAGGGTTGGCTTTTCGGGCCCGTGCGCACCCATGCCACGGGCCTCCTGGAGGAAGCCTTGACGGAGATCGTGGTGGGCCTGGTGGTGTTCTTCGTCCTCACGGTCGTCCTGGGCCCCGCCCTGTGGAGCTCCCGCATCTGGTGGAGCAAGGAGGACCGGGAGAACGTGAAGGACAAGCACGGCCGCCCCCGCAAGGACGCGGAGGACGGCCGACCCTGAGCCCCCGCGGCGCCTACTCGTCTTTCTGACTGAGGGCGGCCAGCACGTTGAGGTCCTCCAGCGTGGTGGTGTCCTGCGTGGACTTGTTGCCCGCGGCCACGTCGCGCAAGAGCCGGCGCATGATCTTCCCCGAGCGCGTCTTGGGGAGCCCCTCCGCGAAGCGGATGTCATCCGGCCGGGCGATGGCGCCAATCTCCTTGCCCACGTGCGTGGCCAGCTCCTTCTTGAGCGCATCCGACGGGGCATGGCCCTGCTTGAGCGTCACGAAGGCGACCAGCGCGGTGCCCTTCAGGTCGTCCGGGCGTCCCACCACGGCGGCCTCGGACACCTTCGGGTGTGACACGAGCGCGCTCTCCACCTCCGCGGTGCCCAGGCGGTGGCCGGCCACGTTCACCACGTCGTCCACGCGGCCCATCAGCCAGATGTAGCCGTCCGCGTCCGTGCGCGCGCCGTCGCCGGTGAAGTACATGCCGGGCAGCTCGCTGAAGTACGTGTTCTTGTACCGCTCCGGGTCGCCGTACACGGTGCGCAGCATGGACGGCCAGGGCTTCGTCACGAACAGCAGGCCGCCCTGCCCCTTCGGCACCCGCTTGCCGTCGCGGTCCAGTATCTCCGCGTGGATGCCGGGCAGCGGGAAGGTGGCGGAGCCCGGCTTGGTGGGCGTGGCGCCGGGCAGGGGGGAGATCATGATGCCGCCCGTCTCCGTCTGCCACCACGTGTCCACGATGGGGCAGCGGCCCCCGCCGATGACGTCGCGGTACCACATCCACGCCTCGGGGTTGATGGGCTCGCCCACGCTGCCCAGCAGGCGCAGCGAGGACAGGTCGTGCTGCTTCACCGGCCCGTCCCCTAGGCGCATGAAGGCGCGGATGGCGGTGGGCGCGGTGTAGAGGATGGTGGCCTTGTAGCGCTCGATGATGTCCCAGAAGCGGTCCGGCCCCGGCTGCGTGGGCGCTCCCTCGTAGAGCACCGTGGTGACGCCGTTCATCAGCGGGCCGTAGACGACGTACGTGTGGCCCGTCACCCAGCCCACGTCCGCGGTGCACCAGTAGATGTCGTCCTCGCGCAGGTCGAACACCCAGCGCGTGGTGAGCGACGCGTTCATCGCGTAGCCCGCCGTGGTGTGCAGCACGCCCTTGGGCTTCCCGGTGGAGCCGGACGTGTAGAGGATGAACAGCGGGTGTTCGCTCTCCACCCACTCCGGCTCGCAGGCGTCGGACTGGTCCTTCACCAGCGCGTCCCACGCGATGAACTTCGGGCCTTCCGGCAGCTTGCCGTCGCCGGTGCGCGTGAGCACGACGACCTTCTCCAGGCTGGGGGCGTTGGGGAGCGCGGCCTCCACGTTCTTCATCAGCGGCACCACGGCGCCCTTGCGCCAGCCGCCGTCCGCGGTGAGCAGCACCTTCGCGCCCATGTCCTTCATGCGCTCCTGGAGCGCTTCCGCGGAGAAGCCGCCGAACACCACGGAGTGCACCGCGCCCACGCGCGCGCACGCCAGCATCGCGACGGCCGCCTCCGGCACCATGGGCAGGTAGATGCCCACGCGGTCGCCCTTCTTCACGCCCAGGGACTTGAGGCCGTTGGCCAGCCGGTTCACCTGCCGGGACAGCTCACCGTAGGTGATGCCGCGGCGGTCGCCGGGCTCCCCCTCGAAGAGGATGGCGGGCTTGTCCTGGAGCTTCGGCAGGTGCCGGTCCAGACAGTTGTAGGAAAGGTTGGTGCGGCCCTCGATGAACCAGCGCGCGTGCGGCGGCTTCCACTCCAGGACCGTCTTGAAGGGCTCCTTCCAGTAGAGCTCCTCGCGGGCGCGGTCGCCCCAGTACTTCTGGGGGTCCTTCTCCGCCTCGTCCCACAGCCGCTGGTAGTCCTGCATGCTGCGGATGTGGGCCCGCCGGGAGAAGTCCTCGGGCGGGGGGAAGACGCGGGACTCGGTCTGGAACGAGTCGATTGCCTGCGTGTCAGCCATGGGCGTCCCTCCTTGCGCGTGGGAACAGCCCTCCTGTTGTAGGGGCCTAACCCCCGAGTCTCAAGGCTCCCGTTCGCAGCGGGTGTTGCCCTGAACGCCTTCGAAGCGGACCCACAGCTCGCAGGTACAGCTGGTGACGCCGTTGGAATCGTAGGCGAGCCGCAGTTGACCATTGAACTGCGTCGAGCACTGGGTCGTGGCGTCCAGGTGCACGCGGATCTGATCGAGCAGGCACTCCTGCCCGTTGATGGTGGTGCTCACGTTGGCCACGCTGCCGTCGGCGGTGAAGGCTTCACCGTCCTCCAGGAAGTAGCCGAGCAACTGCATGTTCTGCACGCCGAAGTCCGCGCGCACCACGCGTCCGGAGATTTGAAGGGCGAGCTGGAAGTTGCCGACCACCTGCGGCAGCAGCCCGCAGTCGTCCCGCAGCACCTCCACGGGGGTCATTTCGTATTCGCCCTCGTTCTGGCTGTACGGCAGGCACCCCGCCAGGGAAGGGGCCGCGAGCGCGAGGACAGCGAAGCAGAGACGTCGGAGGGTAGACACGGCACGCACCATCGCCCACGGGAGGCATCCGAAGCGGGCGCTCGGGTGGGGGCGAGGGTAGAGTGCGACGCCATGCCTGAATACCGCAACCCCAAACCCACCGTGGACTGCATCATCGAGTTGTCCGGCGAGCGCATCGTGCTCATCCGTCGCGCGAATCCCCCCGTGGGCTGGGCGCTGCCGGGCGGCTTCGTGGACGAGGGCGAGCCGCTGGACCACGCGGCCATCCGCGAGGCGAAGGAGGAGACGGGGCTGGACGTGACGCTGGAGGAGCAGTTCTTCAGCTATTCGGATCCGAAGCGCGACCCCCGGCTGCACACCATCTCCACGGTCTTCATCGCGCAGGCGAAGGGTGAGCCGGTGGGGGCGGACGACGCGGCGGAGGCGAAGACGTTCACGCTGGACGCGCTGCCGAAGGACCTCTGCTTCGACCACGGCACCATCCTGTCCGACTACCTGACGTACAAGCGCACCGGGAAGCGCCGCAAGCTGTAGGCGGCAAGGGTCCGGATGCACTACCTGTTCGTCCTGCTCGCCCTCGGGGCGCTGCTCATCGTGCATGAGCTGGGGCACCTGGTGGCCGCGCGCCTCCTGGGCGTGCGGGTGCCGCGCTTCACCGTGGGCTTCGGGCCGCCGCTCCTGTCGTTCCGGCTGGGCGGCACGCAGTTCGTGCTGGGCGCGATTCCGCTGGGCGCTTCCGCGAACCTGCAGGGGATGAACCCGCACCGCTCCGGGGAAGAGGACACGACGGGGTTCGGCACGCTGGGGCCGCTCAAGCGGATGGCCATCATCCTGGCGGGGCCGGCCGCGAACTACGCGGTGGCGGTGGGCCTGTTGTTCGCCCTGTATTCGTCGGGCACGCACGTGGTGGTGCCGCTGACGGTGGGCACGGTGCTGCCCGGTTCGGAGGCGGCGCGCGCGCAGTTGCTGCCGGGAGACCGGCTGGTGCGCGTGGACGGCAAGTGGTTGGAGAACTGGTCGGACTTCGTCACGCGGGTGGCGGAGGGCGCGGGGCGGGAGCTGGACCTGGCGGTGGATCGCCACGGGGAGCCGCGCCTGGTGAAGGTGAAGCCCCGCGCGGATGAGCGGGGCGCGGGGCGCATCGGCGTGAGCCAGCAGTACGTGTTCCGCACGCACGCGCCCGGCGAGGCCTTCACCCAGTCGCTCGTGCACACGGGACGCGTGGCGTCCGAAGCGCTGTCCACGCTGGTGGCGCTGGTGCGGGGACCGGGCGTCACGGGACGGGGTGGGCCGGGGGCGCTGATGCGCCAGGAGTCCTCCGACGTCGCGTCGTCCACCGCGTCGGGGGTGGATGCGCTGGTGCGCGCGCTGGTGGCGGCGTCGGTGGCGCTGGCGCTGCTGACGATGGTGCCGGTGCCGGGGTTGGATGGGGGCCGGGTGCTGCTGCTCGCCGTGGAGGCGGTGAGCGGCCGGCGCATCCCTCCGCGCGTGGAGACGGTGGCGCAGACGGCCGGGTTCCTCTTCCTGTCGATTGGCATCGTGGCCACGGCGGGCGCGGAGATCCGTCGCGCGCTGCCGTCGTCTCCTGTCGCACCGCGTGCGGCGGCGGGCGCTCCGGTGATGTCGGGGGGCTCGGCGGCCGCGAATGCCGTGACGCCGACGCTGGACGCAGGCACGGCGCACGGGGCCGCGCCCACGGGCGTCACCGCGCATGCGGCACCTCCACCTGGGGCGCCTTCGCCAGTGGCCGGTGTCACGCTGGCGCCCGCATCGCTCCCCCCGACGACGACACCCGCGACAGCACTCCCGGGCTCCCCGGCCCCTGCTCCCGCGCCGCTGACCGCGACGCCCGCACCGGCCATGGCTGGCTCCCCGGCCCCTGCTCCCGCGACACCGACCGCGACACCGGCACCGGCACCGGCTGGCTCCCCGGCCCCTGCGTCAACGCCACTGGCCGGGACGCCCCCGCCCGCTCCGGTCGGATCGACCGCATCCACCCCGGCTCCGCTGGCCGTGACGCCCCCTGCTCCCGCGACCGCGACTCCTGGGGTGACGAAGGACGCGGGCACCTCCGCCTCCTCGCCCGAGCCGCAGCGCGTCGTCACCCCGTCCCCTCCCTGAACGGAGCGACACGTCTGCTCCTCCGTCCTGCATCCAGCGCACGGAGCCCCTGATGGCGGGGCAGCCCGCGCTGCGGACGCCCAGGTCGATTGCAGTGCCCCGTGCACACCACTAGAAGCCGGGGCACTCCTCACCGCTCCACGCCATCCCAGAGACCCGCATGCCCCTGCCTCTTCCCCTGACGCCCACTCCTTCCGAAGAGCGCCACTTCGCGGGCGGCGGTGAGATGGGGGCGCTGGTGCGCTCACTGGACTGGTCCCAGACGCCGCTCGGTCCGTCGCGCGACTGGCCCATCAGCTTGAAGACCATCGTGGGCGTGGTGCTCAACAACCGCTTCCCCATGCTCATGTGGTGGGGCCCGGAGATGATCCAGATCTACAACGATGCCTACCGGCCGGTGCTCGGACACAAGCACCCCGGCTCGCTCGGCGCCCCCGGTGAGCAGGTCTGGGAGGAGATCTGGGACGTCGTCGGGCCCATGGCCCGGGGCGTGCTCGAAGGCGCTCCCGCGACCTGGAACGAGAACCTCCCGCTCTTCATCAACAGCCGCGGCTTCATCCAGGAGACGTTCCACACGTTCTCGTACAGCCCCATCCCCGATGAAGGGGGAGGCGTGGGCGGCGTGCTCAACACCGTGCGCGAGACGACCGAGGAGGTGCAGCACGACCGGCAGTTGCGCACGCTGCGCGACCTGGCCGCCCGTACCGCCGACGCCAAGTCCTCCGAGCAGGCCTGCCGCATCGCGATGGACGTGCTCGGGGGCAACGACCTGGACCTGCCCTTCACCCTGCTCTACCTGCTGAACGATGACGGCAACACCGCCCACCGCGTGGGCAGCACCGCGCTGCCTGACGCTGCCCTGGCCGCGTTGCCCCTCCAGCAGCTCCTGACCGATGAGCGCGACACCGACTGGCCCTTCGCCCAGGCCGCCCACACCGGCGAAGCGGTCGTCGTGAAGGACCTGCCGCGACGCACGGGGGATTTGCCCGGAGGCCGCTGGAACAGCCCTCCCACGCTCGCGGTGGTGCGCGCGCTGGCGCGGCCGGGGCAGACGCGGCCCCAGGGCTTCCTCGTCAGCGGCGTGAGCCCCCGGCGCCTGCTCGACGCGCGCTACCACACGTTCTTCCAGCTCACCGCCGAACAGGTCGCATCCACGCTCGCCAACGCGCGCGCCTACGAGGAGGAGCGCCAGCGCGCGGAGGCGCTCGCCGCGCTCGACCGCGCGAAGACGACCTTCTTCAGCAACATCAGCCACGAGCTGCGCACCCCGCTCACGCTCCTGCTGGGCCCCACCGAGGACGCGCTCGCCACCCCCGAGCGCGCGCTCCAGGGCGACGCGCTGGAGACGGTGCACCGCAACGCCGTGCGCCTGCGCAAGCTGGTCAACATGCTGCTGGACTTCGCGCGCATCGAAGCCGGACGCATGCAGGCCGCGTATGAGCCCACCGACCTGGCGACGCTGACCGCGGGCCTCGCCAGCGCGTTCCGCTCCGCCATCGAGCGCGCAGGGCTGGTGCTCGACGTCGACTGTCCTGCCCTGCCGGAGCCGGCGTGGGTGGACCACGAGATGTGGGAGAAGATCGTCCTCAACCTGCTGTCCAACGCGCTGAAGTTCACCTTCACCGGCAGCATCCGCGTGGCGCAGGGCTGGCACGACGGACACGTCGAGCTGCGCGTCACCGACACCGGCACCGGCATCCCCGCGCACGAGCTGCCCCGCCTCTTCGAGCGCTTCCACCGCATCCAGAACGCCCGCGCGCGCTCGCACGAAGGCTCCGGCATCGGGCTGGCGCTGGTGCACGAGTTGGTGCGGCTGCACGGGGGCACCCTCTCCGTGCGCAGCGAAGTGGACCAGGGCACGACGTTCACCGTGCGCCTGCCCGCGGGCTTCGCCCACCTGCCCCGGGAGCAGGTGACGTCCGCCCGGCACCACCGCGCGCCCCTGGCCGGCGCGGATCCCTACGTGCGCGACGCCCTGGGCTGGCTGCCCGGAAGTCCCCCCGCGCTGAGAGAGGACGGCGCGCCCACGACGCGCGTCGACACCGCCGCGCTGGGACCGGTGGGACGCTCGCGCATCCTGCTCGCGGACGACAACGCGGACATGCGCGACTACGTGGGGCGGCTGCTCGGCGCCAGTGGGACGGTGGAGGCGGTGGCGGATGGAGAGACCGCGCTCCAGTCCGCGCTCGCCCGTCCCCCGGACCTCGTCCTCACCGACGTGATGATGCCGCGCCTGGACGGCTTCGGACTGCTCCAGGCCCTGCGCGCCGACGAGCGTACCCGGCACGTGCCCGTCATCCTGCTGTCCGCGCGCGCGGGCGAGGAGGCGCAGGAGGAGGGCCTGAAGGCGGGCGCGGACGACTACCTGGTGAAGCCGTTCTCCACCCGGGAGCTGCTCTCGCGCGTCACCGCGCAGCTCACCCGTTCGCGGCTGCGCGCGCTGGAGGCCGCGCACGGCGAGCGGCTGGCGCGCATCTTCCAGCACGCCCCCGTGGGCATCGCCATCCTGCGCGGCCCCACGCACATCTACGAGTTCGCCAACCAGAACTACCTGCGGCTCATCGCCCACCGCGACGTGATGGGCAAGGGCATCCGCGAGGCCCTGCCGGACCTGGCCCACCAGGGCATCTATGAGTTGCTGGACGGCGTCTACTCCACGGGCGAGCCCTTCATCGGCCGCTCCGTGCGCGTCGTCTTCAACCACGCCCCGGATCACGCCCAGGAGATCTTCTTCGACTTCGTCTACCAGCCGATGACGGACGCCCAGGGGCGGGTGGAGGCCATCGTCGTCGTCGTCTTCGACGTGACAGAGCTGGCCACCGCGCGGCGCGAGGCGGAGTCCGCCAACCGCGCCAAGGACGAGTTCCTGGCGATGCTCGGCCACGAGCTGCGCAACCCCCTGGCCCCCATCCTCACCGCGCTCCAGCTCATGCGCCTGCGGGGCGACACCGCCGCGGAGCGCGAGCGCACGCTCATCGAGCGGCAGGTGACGCACCTGGTGCGGATGGTGGACGACCTGCTGGACGTCAGCCGCGTCACCCGGGGCAAGGTCACCCTGAAGCGCGAGCGCACCACGCTCACCGACGTGCTGGCCAAGGCGATAGAGCAGACCAGCCCCCTCATCGAGCAGCGCCAGCACACGCTGGAGGTGGACCTGCCGGAGCACGGCACGGACCTGGACGGCGACCCCACGCGGCTGGCGCAGGTGTTCGCCAACCTGATCACCAACGCCGCGAAGTACACCGAACCGGGCGGCTTCATCGCGGTGACGGGCTCGCGCGAAGGCCGGGAGCTGGTCATCAGCGTGCGCGACACCGGCGTGGGCATCGCGCCGGAGATGATGCCGCGCGTGTTCGACCTCTTCGTGCAGGAGCATCAGGCGTTGGATCGCTCGCAGGGCGGACTCGGGCTGGGGCTCGCCATCGCGAAGAGCCTGGTGTCACTGCATGAGGGCTCCATCAGCGCCCAGAGCACGGGCCGGGGGCGCGGCAGCACCTTCACCGTGCGGCTGCCCGCGCTGGAGGCGGAGCTCCCCGCCCCCCTGCCCGTGCCGCAGCCCGGGGCGCTGGTGTCCTCGGAGCCCACCACCGTGAGCGCGCGCGTGCTCATCGTGGATGACAACAAGGACGCGGCGGACGTGCTCTCCGAATCGCTGACGTTCCTCGGCTGCGACACGCGCGTGGCCTACGACGGCCCCAGTGGCCTGGAGGCCGCGAAGGGCTTCCGCCCCGAAATCGCCCTGCTGGACATCGGCCTGCCCGTGATGGACGGCTACGAGCTGGCGCGGCTGTTGCGGCAACAGGAGGAGCCCCGCGTGATGAAGCTGGTGGCGGTGACAGGCTACGGCCAGGAGTCCGACCGCCAGCGCTCCAGGGCCGCGGGCTTCGACGCGCACCTGGTGAAGCCGCTGCACTTCGAGACGCTGGAGACACTGCTCAAGGACCTGACGGGGACCTGAGCGAGCCAGGGTCGTCCCCCTGGCGGGCGACCGGGCGCACGCGGCGTCCTCCAGGGGACGCCGTGGAGCAGGAAGCCGGGCCCGGAGCCAGCGAAGGCCTTATGCTCCGGCCCGACATGGCCACCGTTCCCGCGCCCTCCGCCAACGTGGCGGACGGCGGACTCTTCTGCGAGCTGTATTGGGGCACCTCCCTGGCGGAGGCCTGGAGCTATGGCCCCGAGCTGCGCCAGGTCCACGCCGCGCCCGACGAGACGGCCCCCCTGCCCCTCTACGGCTTCACCCTGCCGGAGGAGCCCTTCCTGCTCGCCGAGCGCACCGAGAAGGGCTGGCGCATCCACGTGCCGCCTTCGGCCCGCGTGGAGAAGAGCCTCAAGGGCGACGACTTCCACGCGGTGGCCCCGGAGGACCTCACGGGCGCGCCCGGCCGCGTGTCGCTGGAGCTGCACGAGGGCATGACGCTGCGGCTGGTGGAGGGAGAGCTGCGGCTGCTCGTGCAGCCCTCGGTGGTGAAGGACCGCGCGGGCCGCTTCCGCGTGCGCGACGTGGCGTGGATCATCACTGTGGCCATCCTCTTCCTGAGCGTCCCCGTCGCCTTCCTCGCCATGGGGCCGGATCCGCAGCGCATCGCCGCGAGCAACGCGCGCGCGCTCCAGTCCGCCCATGACAAGGAGGAGGCACGGCGCAAGGCGCTCGGGTTGGATCAACCGCTGAAGCCGATGTCCGCCGAGGAGAAGGCCTCGCGCCAGTTGGACGGCGGCGCGCGCGTCAACGTCCCCGCGAGCTTCGGCGTGCGGTAGCCCACCCGCTCCGGAGCAACTCCGGAGCCGATGCGGAGCCTGGGGGCCGCGTCAGGGCCCCAGCCCCACCCACACCTCGCCGTCCTCGAAGAACTCCTTCTTCCAGATGGGCACGTCCTGCTTGAGCCGCTCGATGGCGTGCTCGCAGCCCCGGAAGGCCTCCTTGCGGTGCGCGGAGCCGGCGGCGATGACGACGGCCAGCTCCCCCGGCACCAGCGTGCCCACGCGGTGCACGATGGCCAGCCGCGTGCCCGGCCACTGGTTCGCGACCTCCTCGCCAATCTCCGCGAGCTTCGCCTCGCCGGAGAACGTCACCAGCCCGCCGGCGGACTCCGCGGCCACCGCGTCCACGACCTCCGCCAGGACGAGCGGCCGGTCCACCACCGCGAAGAGGCCCGGAGCGCCTCCGGCCACGGGCGGAATCAGCGCCAGCTCCGCGCCCTGGGGCACCGGGGCGTCCGCCTCCACGAACTGCTGCTGCACCGCCACGCGCAGGTGCGGCAGCAGCGGCGTCAGCGCCGGGTGCCGCGCGGCGAGCAGCGCCAGCACGTCCGACACGCGCGCGCCGTCGGGCACCTCCAGGGACTCCCTCGCCAGGCCCGCGCGCTCGCGGGCCGCGGCGAAGTACAGCACCGTGACGGACATGACCTGAACGCCCTCCAGCGCTCCCGCGTCGGGAGCGACAAGTGACAGGACCCAAGGCAGGGGTGCGCCCTGCGGCGACCGACCTAGCGCTCGCGCAACACGACGCGGCCCCGGAGCCGACCTCCCCCCTCGGTGGGGGCGAAGTCGAGGAACCCGTACTCCAGCGGGGTGAGGCGCTCCAGCAGCGCGCCGACGAAGACCTGGCTGGCCAGCAGCTGCCCCTGCCCCACGCCCGGCACCGAGCGCGCGCCCGCGAGGTCCGCGCGCAGCCGCCCCAGGTCCACCATCAGCGACAGGTGGCCCGGACCGAACGCCTCCCCGCCGAAGCGCGTGCGCAGCGTCGCGCCCACGTCGCCCCGCTCACGGCCGGCCAGCACCTCGCCCGCCTCCAGCGTGGCGCGCTCCGGGCTGAGCGACAGCGACACCGGCTGCTCCAGCAGCCGCGTGCGGAAGCGCGTGGTGTCCCCTTGCGTCTCCTTCTGGAAGACGAGCCCGTTGTCCTGGAGCTGCTTCTGCACCAGTTGGAGCACCGGCGGCAGCGACGTGAGCCCCGCCTCCATCACCACGGTGCCCTTGGGCGCCGGGCGCTGGTCGCGGATGAAGCCCTGGAAGAAGGCCGCCGCGTCGAAGTAGACGAGCATCGCCACGTCCCCGCGCAGCGCCTTCAGCAGCGCCTCCGCGTCCAGCCCCTGCGTGCGCCAGCGCTCCAGCGTGCGCTGCCGTCGGGGCGAACCGGGCGAGCCGAACACCAGCCGCGCCAGCTCCTCCGGCGGCACGGACAGCTGCGCGGCCGCCACCGGCCCCGCCGCCGCGCGCCCGAGCAGCGCCGAGGCCGGGCCCCGCGTCGCGCCCAGCAGCGGCCGGGACGAGGACAGGAAGCCGTCCAGCTCCGCCTGATCCGCCTGCACCGCCAGCGCGCCGAAGAAGCCCCGCACCGGCATGTCGTCCTGCTCCCCCTCCGGCACCGGCGGCGCGGAGAAGAGGAACACGCTGC